>DYKB01000219.1 GCA_020722815.1 Caldithrix sp.
CCTCAGAAATCAAAATGAGGTCAATACCGTGATCAAGATGGTTGAAGAATATTTGCAAACCCATCAAAAGCCAACTTTAGAACGAAAGTCTCATTCAGACGGCTAAATATTTACAACAAATCAAATTAACGGATGTCATTCTGCCCACTCGAAAAGGAGTAGAGATCAGACTTCATTGCGTATCAAATCCTGAACCCCATCAAAAAAAATTGCTGCATCATCTAAAACTGCAACTCCCTTCAAGACTAACAGAAAACCCTAAAATGTAGTGAAGACTTGAAAGAATTTTTGCTGATAATAAATGAGTTAACTACTCCGACTGTCGAAGTTGGGCTAGCGTTGGGACGAACAGTTGTCTCCTGGCGAACCACCACGTAGCGCAGCGAACGCCTCCATTTACTATCGGAATGTCCAAATTCAAATTCCGCCACCTCGATGCCCTCAGCGATCTTCTGCCATTCTTGGATGCTCAGGATCTGCTTTTGCAAAATCGGCCATAGCGGCACGGCAATGATATAACGATAACCATGATCTTGCAAATAATCAGTAAAATCACTTGCATAAAAACTCGTGTCAGCCAATACCCGCTTGACGCGAAAGGATGAGCCCAATGCCATAGTGGTCTGCTGAAAAAAATCCACCGCACCTTGTCCCGAATGACAATTCCCAGACCGATTCCAAACGTCGACCACGTAGCCCGAACCTAAAAGCGCCAGCAACGGATGATGCGACGGTCGGCCTGGCTTTTTGGGATTATAGCCTTTTTCCGCCCCCTGTTGCTGGCCATATCGAGTTAATACAGTAGAATCCAAATTAAAATTATCCTCCCAAATTCCCTCCCAAGCAATAAAATCTTTAGCCAATAATCGACTGGAGTCGGCTAATCGTTCCACCAACGCTTGGCTATTGATCTTATTCCAAAATCGCGTCAGCGTGGAAGAAGCCAACGGCAGCCAATCTACTGCAAAAACCTGGCGCAACGCCTCTACGCCATGACTCCACATCATCGAATGGGCAAAACGGTAACCCCCACCTAATACGGTCAAAAATTGCCCCAATACCTTCTCATAGACGCCACCACTATTGGGTTAGGTCTCGATAATGGGAACATGACCCTCGACCCAGTGGCGAAATTGAATTTTCTCTAATAACTTCCCCATGACGACACCCATCCCGCCCCAGGCGGTAATTGGTTTGTCAGTAAAGTCGATGCGGACTTGATTGACAGAAAGAATATCTGCTAAATTGGCAGAGTAAAGTTGATTCACTTTTTTGTACTCCTCTTAAGCTAAACTGATGATCTTTTAACCGGACTACTTTATTAGGATTGGATTTCATAATCAAGAAAAAAAATAAATGCTATTGCATTATTTGGGATGATTTCCTCGATTTTTTCGACCCCCGGCAAAATCAAATTAGATCAAATTTCCTATCAGT
>DYKB01000059.1 GCA_020722815.1 Caldithrix sp.
TCAAATGAAGCAATAAGGGAATAAGGTTAAATTGCAGGGACCCTCGAATTGTTACGAAGGTCAATAAGGTCGATTGGGTTTGATCTTGCGGCCTGGTTGATTAAAAACCTTATTAACTTGAGGAATCAGTAAAACCGGCGACACAACAAATTTGATCCTATTCCCTGTGATCGGTTACTAGAAAAAACATCCTAACTTATTGAAAAATAAAGAATTTTTATGCCGTTTATAATAACAAAAAAAATACTTTTTGAAAAAACATCTATATAAAATCAAAGCTCAAATTCGTATGATGACCTGTATAAAAAATAAATTCTGCTATTGAAATTTATCTTTTTAAAAATTTATCTTGAAAACGTTCTTTGAAATTGATACTATATATCAGGGAGTAAATCAATGCTAAAATTATTTAAAAGCGAACTTAACGACTCACTCGAAAAAGTATTTTATTTAATACTGGAGTCAAAAAATTGAGAACAAAAATAATCATCATTGTATCTTTGATTTTTCTGTTATTTCAGGGCATAAATGCCGGTGAAAATCAGATCATGCAACTAAAAATCAAGGGGGTTATTGGACCAGTTACGTCAGAATATCTGATTGAAAATTTGAAGCTGGCAGAAGCGGAAAAATATCACGCCATCCTCATAGAAATGGACACTCCCGGCGGATTGGTCAGTTCAACAAAAGATATCGTATCGCAAATGCTTCAATCGCCTGTGCCACTCATTGTGTATGTTCACCCGGTCGGTGCCGGCGCGATTTCAGCCGGAAGTTTTATTATGCTGGCTGCTCATTTCGCTATAATGACCCCCAATACGACAGTCGGCGCTGCGCATCCCGTATCATTGGGGATGGCAACAGATACCAGCGATGTCATGAATCAAAAGGCAACGAATTATCTCAGCAGCTACATTAAAAATATTGCTGAAAATCGCGAGAAAAATGCGGAAGCTGCCCAGAAAATGGTCATCGAAAGTGCAGCTTATACGGCGGAAGAGGCACTGGCGCAAAATCTAATCGATGGAATCGTTCCCAATATGGATAGCCTCCTGATATTTCTGGATGGTAAAGGGGTCAAGGTCGACAGCGGACAAATTATTTTAAACACACGAGAAGCCACTATCGTACCCATTTCAATGACCTGGCGCCAAACCTTCTTACAGACAATTTCCAATCCTAATATCGCCTATCTATTCATCCTGATTGGGCTGCTTGGATTGTATTTTGAATTTTCGCATCCGGGAACTATCTTACCCGGCATCATCGGTGCATTTTGTCTGATTATCGGTTTTTATGCCACCGAGGTGTTAGCGATTAATTGGGCCGGTTTTCTACTACTGGCTCTGGCATTTATTCTATTTTTAATGGAAATAAAAATCACCAGTTACGGTTTATTAACGGTGGGAGGAATTATTTCAATGATTATTGGTTCACTCATGCTTTTTAAAGCTCCCATTCCTTTATTGAAAATATCCTGGAGTCTGGTCATCACGGCCAGTGTCACCATCTCCCTGTTTTTTATTTTCGCCGTTGGAATGGCCTTGAGAGCTCAAAAGCGAAAAATAACCACAGGTCAGGAAGGTCTGATTGGCGAACAGGGAAAAGTCGTTAACGAAATCCCTTCCGGCCATACAGGGCTGGTTGAAGTCCATGGTGAAATCTGGCATGCCAGCAGCAAACAGGCGCTGACTGCCGGCGAGAAAGTTATCATCAAAGCTGTAAACGGACTTTTATTGAATGTGGAAAAGTTGAATTCGTAAAAAATTGTATCATTAAATCCAATCTTTATTCAATCCTAAAAAGTCAGGAGAGAAAAACTATGTATCCTCAAACGTATATTGTCGTTGTGATCATTTTTTTCATAATCATGAGTTCGGTCCGGGTACTTCGCGAGTATGAACGGGGCGTGGTATTTCGTTTGGGACGATTGATTGGGACAAAAGGCCCGGGTCTTTTTTTATTAATCCCTGTCATTGATCGGATGCTAAAAGTCGATCTCCGGGTTATTACGATGGATGTACCGCCACAGGATGTGATCACACGGGACAATGTCTCGGTTAAAGTGAATGCGGTGCTCTATTTTCGCGTGGTTGATCCGGCTAGAGCCATTGTCCAGGTTGAAAATTTTTATCAGGCTACCTCACAATTAGCCCAAACCACCTTACGAAGCATATTAGGTCAGGCTGAATTGGATGAATTACTCTCAGCCCGCGATAAGATCAATCAGGAATTGCAAAAAATTATCGATTTCCATACCGATCCCTGGGGCATCAAAGTAGCATTGGTAGAAATCAAACATGTGGATCTCCCCACTGAAATGCAACGGGCTATGGCGAAGCAGGCTGAAGCCGAACGCGAGCGGCGCGCCAAAATCATTCACGCGGAAGGTGAATATCAGGCATCGGAAAAATTAGCTCTGGCCGCCAAACGAATCGAAGGTTCACCAATGGCCATGCAGCTTCGTTTTCTTCAAACATTAACGGAAGTCGCGGCTGAAAATAATTCTACCACGATTTTTCCGGTACCGATTGATTTGATAAAATTATTTTTAGATAATGGAAAAGGCGGGAAATAGTTCCCCAAAAGACCTTCGGGGTATTTAAAACCTTGAAGGTCTTCTTCATTTATTTTACAGTTCCTGTAACCTGAAACTTGCCAGCCTGCCAGATTAGTTCATATAAAAGATTTTTTGTTTTCGAATCAATCACTTTAATGGTTGTTCCAAATTCTGGCAATATAAAAGCCGGAAAAAGTTCATTATCTGATTTTTTCTGAAGTTTTTCCAGCGTTTTTTCCATCTCCTGAATGGGTAAAATATTTTCAATAACTTCCCATTGACCTTTTTTATCCAGAGCTAATAATTTGAAAACATTGCACAAACACCCCGGTCCGCAATCGATCGAAACGGCAATAATATCCCGCTGGTTGCTTCGATCTTTATACAGCGCAACTTCCAAAGGATATTGCAGCCCATTATCAACTTTTGCCCGCAAGTATCCATTCTTTATATTCTTATATTGAATACATTTGGTTCGAAAATCTTTCGTATCCTGAACCGCTCCGGCATCACAAACGAAATATTCACCAGGCAACGTCAGGTAATAATCTACAATATTTTTGGTTTCACCGGTAAATCCAACATTCAATTGAAAGCAGAAGCCAGATAAGATAAGAATGAGAAACAGACGCATAAAATTTCCTCTTTTTCATTAATGAATGGTTTAACTAATTAAAATTATTGTCATTAAAAGAAAACATGGAAGATGAAAAATCCAAGAATAACTAAAGTAAGTGCGATGATTAAACCACCGATGATAAAAGAGAAAATCATGCGGGGTAAAATTTTGTCCCTGAAATCTCCAAAAAAGGTCAAATAGCTCCAAAAATAAAGTAAGGCAAACTCAATCGACCAGGCCAGACCTTCATAAGGACCTTTTAACACCATTTCATTTGATTTTAATATAATTTGGATGATAATAAAGATCGCCACACTTTGCGACATGACATAGACTAAAAAGCAAAAATATTCAACAAAAGTATATTTTTCCCCTTTGTTCATCACCATCATTCCAACGGCAAAAGGAATCATCAACAGAATGAATACCAGATTTGTCAATAGCGTAATATATTGATTAAAAAACGGGATATTATTTTTCGGATCAATAATAACTGGCTCCAAAGCGGGCTTGTTAAGAATAAAAGTGAACGTAATATTTACCGCCAGGATGATAAAAAGGTATTTAATCGGCGAGATAAAACCTTTTCGCTTCCCCTGCAGATAATTTTGAATAAAAATCCCCGGCTTGAAAGTCAAGGCCATAAAAGTACGACGAAAATCCGAATCAAAACGAACGAGCAGTTTATAGAAATCTTTCAGAAGTAATCCCATTGAATAGCGCGCCACAGAAGCTTCCTGACCGCATTGATAGCAATATTTGCCAATGAGCTTCTCACCACAATTTAAGCAGTTTTTCAAGTTTTATCATCTCCTGTTAATATAGTTGTGTTTTTTTTAAATTATAGACAGGTAAGTCTTTCAATAATTGAACGATGGGCTGGATATTTTGAAATTAACTCCTCACATTTTGCCAGTTCAAAATCTTCATAATCAAATCCCGGTGCGACACAGCATCCAACCAAAGCGTATGATGCTTCTTCATCCACTGTTGAACCAAACCAGTAACCGGCTCTCACCAAGTGCTGAAAGGATTCATTTTTATCAAAATCAGGTCCCAACTTTTTTTGAATATAATTTCCATCCGGTTCAATAATATGAATTGTCAGCGGACTACCGGTATAAAAACTCCAAATTTCATCCGATTTCAACCGATGTAAATGTGATACCTGATGACTTTCTAACAAAAAGTAAATCATCGTATCAATCTTTCTTGGACCACTAAATTTACCTGGCAGGTTTTCAGTGCTAATTTTTTCAGAAGCAGCAAAAGTCTCATTGTAGTAACCACCTTCGGGATGAGGTGTCAAGGCCAAATTTTTTATCCAATATTCAGCCGATTTTGTAGCAGCGACATTTTTTTTCATTTGTTTCCTTTTTTTAATAAGAAATTCAAAGAATGCATCACCGAATTTTTATACACACGCTACCAGACCACCATCCACAAACAAAATCTGGCCATTTACGTAACTCGAAGCCGCAGAAGACAAGAAAATAGCTGCGCCAATAAGTTCTTCCGGATTTCCCCAACGATTAGCGGGGGTTCGGGAACAAAGCCAGGTGTTGAAATTTTTATCTTCATACAGGGTCCGTGTCATCTCGGATTTAAAATAACCCGGGGCCAATCCATTCACCTGAATATTATATTTTCCCCAATCAGTGGCCATGGCCTTGGTAAGCATTTTTAAGCCACCTTTCGCTGCGGTATAAGGGGCAATCGTTGGTCGTGCCAGTTCACTTTGCACGGAACAGATATTGATGATTTTCCCGGAACGACGTTTAATCATCCCCTGCACCACTGCTTTTGCGACCAGAAAGGCGCCGGTAAGATTTATATCCAGAATATTTCGCCAGTCATCTGCATCAAAATTTTCCAATGGTGCGCGAGTTTGAATACCGGCATTATTTACCAGAATATCGATTATGCCAACTTCCTGCTCAATTTTCTGAATCTGATTTATTATTGCAGTTTCATCCCGGACATCAAATGGATAACCGGCGACTTTTAATCCAGTGGCTTTGAGCTGTTCGACAGCCACTTCAAGCTTTGTAACTTCGCGTCCATTCAGGATAATCAAGGCTCCGGCCTGGCCTAATCCTTGCGCCAGGATGAAACCCAGCCCCTGGCTCGAGCCGGTAATAAGGGCAATTTTGCCGGTTAAATCGAATAAATTTGGATATTGGGTCATTTTTGTTCCTTTTTAAAAGAAAATATCCAGGGATTTGCCTGAAAATATGCGTCAAACGTAATACGTAAAACACGATAAGAATTATCGGGTTAATGCAATCCGGGTAAAAATTCAGCAAATTGACCGATCAGGAGGATGAATAAAAAGATGATAATTCCTGAAAGCGTCGCACCAACAGTCCAGGCTTTAATTGTATCATTTATCTTCAGGTCCGCAAAACGCGTCACCACCCAGAATGCAGAATCATTTGGAAATGAAAGACAATTTCCGCCGGCACAGATGGCCAATCCAATTAATACAGGTGATACATTGGTTTGGACCGCGATTGGCCCCAGAATGGAAGATGCCGTCACCAAAGCCACGGTCGAAGATCCCTGCGCGCCTTTTAAAACCGCACTCAGGATAAAAACCGTGAAAAGAATGGAAATATGGGCGGCCGATAAAGTCTCCACTAGATATAAACCGATGCCGCTTTTATCAATCACATAACCCAAAGCGCCCCCCACACCAGTAACCAACAGAATTAATCCTGCTTTTTCAGTGGCTTCCATCATAATCTGATTTGCCGAACCAGGGATATATCTGGCCAATGTCAAAATGGCCACGCCAACACTGATCAGCATGGCCATATTTTTATTACCAATGAAAGCGAAAATTTCGTAGGCCATGCACACCGTGAATGCACTCCGAAAAATTTTTTTAAAATAATTGTGGCACGATAAAATAAACCAAAAAGAGACCGACAATTCCAACAACCAAACCATATATCAACATCGGAAGTATATTCCGCCGGATAATAATGCCTTCGACACCACTCAAGCCAACGGTAGCACTGGCAGCGATGATTTTAAAAATACAGATCAGGACACCAAATGACCCACCGACATTTTGCAGACTAACAATAATAATATGCGAAAGTCCCAGTCGATCTGCTACCGAGTATTGAAAAAGCCCAAAAAGCATATTGGAAACTGTATTTGAACCGGCGATAAAAGCCCCAAAAGCGCCAATAAATGGAGCGACCAATGGCCAGGCGTCTTTTACAATTTGTGAGGTGAATTCGGCAATGACAATCGGCATGCTGTTCCAACCATGCGCCGAATGTCCCGCCTGCATTATTTCAACCATCGGAACTGTAAAAAGCAGCGCGATAACAGGACTTTTTATTTTCGATATCGCTTCTTTCCAGGCATTTTTGACCTGTGTTGTTTTCATTTTATAAAAGGGGATCGCGAGGAGTGCGACTAAAATAAATGGAAAAATTCCCGGATTATATAATAGCTCGAGCTTGCTGTTCACTTCAGTTTCAAAAAGTTGATTAAATTGAATCGGAAATTTTTTCAAAATTGCTTTAAAGGGGAGCATATCCAGTCGTGTCAAAACCAACAGAATTCCGACGATAATATATGGTATCCAGGCTTTCCATAATGGAATTTGAACGATTTTACTGTTGTCATCTATCCGGATCGAGCCTGACCAATTTTTTTCCCATGAATCATGTTTCGGAAAATCCCATTTTTTTTTCGGAACTAAAAAGCCAGCACGGGTTGTCAGGAGCAGAATAAACAAGCCAATCAATCCGCCTAATAGACTTGGAAATTCGGGACCAAGCAGCCAGGCAGTCAACAAATAAGGCACAACATAGCAAATTCCAGCAAAAATGGAATATGGCCAGAGCTGGAATCCTTCCTTGAAACTTCGATTTTTGCCGAAAAATCGTGTCATAAAAGAAACTGCCAGCAAGGGAATGAAAATAGCCATAAATGAATGAAGTACGGCGGTCCAGAGACCAATACGATAAATGAATTCCGCATGATTCATACCGGCATCGGTAATTGCCTGTTGAATTTCGGGGGTACTTAATGTTGATCCCAGTCCAATGATTGTCGGAACCCCTACCGGCCCAAAAGAGACCGGCGTGGCATTGGCGATTAACGATACCATGACCGCCGCTAATGCCGGAAAACCCAATGTCACCAGCAAAGGAGAAAGCAGGGCTGCAGGTGTCCCAAATCCCGCCGCTCCTTCTATAAAAGCCCCGAATAACCAGGCTATCAAAATCGCCTGGACACGTCGATCATCGGAAATACGACGGAAACCATGATTAATGGCATTTAAAGCACCAGACTCTTTGAGGGTAAAAAGCAGCACTAATGCCCCAAAAACAATGAAAAGAATTTCCAATGCTGAAATAATGCCTTTTACATTAGCAGCAAGAATGTATGCAATTGGGCCTTGCCAGACAAAAATTGCCAACATCAAAGCTGCTACCCAGGCTAACGGCATGGCTTTTGTGGCCGGCCAGCGTAACCAGACCATTAAGAGCAGGATGACTAAAATTGGAATACACGCTAAAAAGGCTAATAAAATAAGGGGCATAAAGCTCTCCTATTCGTTCAAATTTAATTCGCTAATATTATGAAAATAATTTCAAAAAGTAAATATATTTTTATAGTTTATCACTAAAATTATATAACCGAATCACATAATTACTCTAATTAAATCAGTGTGGACATAATTCGAGAGAGATAACGGGAAAGAGGCTAATTTGCAGAGAAGTTACGATTATTTCTTATATGATGTATTCGAATCAAGTTCTCTCGTCAAAACAACATCATCAAACCAGGCTTTCCCGGTGCCTGAAAGTCGAAGCAATATCTGAACCCGCGCTGGCGCGGGAAAAAGTGGCGATGTTATGACTTCGATATGGCACCAATCCTGGGTTTCTTTCAAATGATTTTCACTAACAATGACCTGATAGTCGGAGAGATCAAAAACATTCCCCAAACCCGGTTGAAAGAACCGAATCGCTATCGCTACATGGCCGTTTACATTTTCTACTTTTATCATTGCTGATAATTTTAATCGAATTCCGTCCAGCAACGCTTCTTCTCCGTAAGCCGGGCCAATTGTTGTGGCTATCCACATCGAGTCGATCGTTTCCCTGTTTTCAATAAATAAAGCGTGATGATCGCTGTACCCAATTTGATCATCCACTTTCCAGGTAATTCGATCTTTCTCACGACAGCTTGTTTCAAAAGTTCTGGGCCAAAGATTATGGAATTGTGCCGGAAAATCCAATAAAGTTTTACTAAAAGTATTTAAACCACTTAAATAAACAGGGATTTTTAAAATTTCTGTCATTAGTGGACTGGACGCTTCCTGAATAATTGGGGTAACAGCTTTTTCAGTTAATGAATATAGTTTGAAATTTGCACTCATTTTTTTTTCACGGTATCGAAGCTTCTTTGAAGCGATTCTCTATAATATCGAACTCAGGTTCAGCGGGAATTTCAGAATCCTGTCGTCAAGCCATCTGAACATCAAACCAGAGCACATCCTCTGGGACGAAGCCTGGCTATCGCTCGGCATTACCGATAGGCGTGGCATTCAGGTCAAGATTGTCATTAACTTCAACGAGTCGACTTATCATGCCAACCTGGGGCTAAAGACGACTGATCTGGCAGAAGCCGGCGTAAGCACGCGGATCAGCCCTCTGGCGCCGAATGAACCCAACCGATTTTCTTTTGATTTGAACCTGAATGGCAGTGAACAGGGAAGTTTTATACCCGTTGCTGAATCCAATACCGTCAGGATTAATTCGAGTTGGCCTTCTCCAGGCTTTAGCGGTGCATTCCTACCAGCCAACCGCGAGGTGCGGCAAGATGGCTTTTCTGCAAACTGGAAAATACTACACCTGAACCGAAATTACCCGCAATTCTGGGAAGGGGCGCAAAATAAGGTTACTCCAGCAGCCTTCGGACTACAGTGGATATTAACAGCGGATATTTATCAGAAATCGACACGGCTTGCAAAATACGCGATTATGTTCATCATTTTTACGTTTGCCGCTTTCTTCTTTTCCGAAATAAGCAACAACCGGAGAGTTCCTCCGATTCAATACATCCTCATCGGGATGGCAATCCTGATTGTTTACACATTGGTATTGCGTTTATCTGAGCACATTTCATTTAATTATGCTGACATTCTAGCGGCAGCAGCAATTACGCTCATCCTTTCAGGGTATGCGAAAGCAATTGCATCCAACTCAAGGTTTGCGTTCACGATCATGGGAGTATTGACGATCCTCTACGCTCCCTTTTTATAATTCTGCAGCGCGAAGATTATGCACTCATCATGGGCAGTATGGGGCTTTTAGTTATCCTGGCCATTGTGATGTCTATAACACGAAAGATCAACTGGTACGAGGTCGAGACTGCGCCACCGGGAAATGACAGCCAACCTGGCTAATTCAACCAACACCAAAAGCCGCGCGGCTGAACGTGAGAACGTTAGCCCCAAAAAACAGAGTTATCATAATCCTTGTTTTCAAATGTATTCTGATGTAAATTATAAGTAGCTAAATAAATATTATTCGGAAATTTTCTTATGTCAAAAACTATAACGTTGAAGCTTGATAAAAACATTTACAGTATCCGCTCAAAAAAAAGGATGAAACCTTCGAGGTTTTTCTCGCGAGAATTCTGACATTTAGCTTACTCACCAGATTTTATTAAGAAAACCTCGAAGGTCTGAATTTACCCGCCATGATTGAGTGGATACAAAAGTTTTTTAAGAAAGTTAACCGCATCAAGGAATTTGAATGCAAGCGATACGCTTAAAACACATTATTAAAAAAAAGTGGTGAACTTCATCTCACTAATCTTCCCGTCGAAGAAGGACAGCAGGTCGAACGGTTACTCTTATTTATGCCGAAAACAAGAACTAAGGGCAAATAGCAGCTTACCGCCCGGCAATTGTTAAACTCCGGTCTAATTGGTATGTGGAAAAACCGGTCTAATATTACTGATAGTCCTGAGTACGCCAGTCAAATTAGATAACAGGCTGAAAGGCGGTATCCGTGATCATTGTTGATTTTCTGCGAGTCAGCACCCACTATCTCCAACTATCTATATAGGCATAATAACGGCAAAAATTCATTATTATAAACCTAAATAACTACCACCGAACCACCTCACTACTTCAACTTCTTAATCATCCCATTCTTAAATTCCAGAATATTCACCTCGGAATTGACGCGATTGTTGCCTTTCCAGGTGATCAGGCGTTTAACGCCCTGAAATTTATCAAGGGCTTCCTTTTACTGGCGGAGTTTTTGGCAGGTGGAGATGTTGTTTTGTTGAATCAACGTTAAAATCGCTTTCATGAGGTCATAGCCATACGTTTCCATTCTTCCTAGATCCTGTGACATCTTCAGGCGGAAGTTGGTGCGAAAACGCCGGTGGTCGCCAACAAATTCATTCATAAAATAAGACGTTGCTCATCAATCCGATTGAGAAATCCATAGCTGATGGCTATACCGCAACCAGGGTAGCAGTAACACCTTTTCAACAGCGAGTTGGACTATTATGAAATTTTTTCAATAAAAATACTCAATACATAAAAAACGATTGTTTTAAATTTGGAAAGTGGCCGACTCTGCTATTTTACAGAATAATTTTTATCTGGATTGTGTGGTTCAGGCTTGATAATCGCTATCATATTTAATTTAAAAGAAATAAAACATTACAAGACAAAAATTAATTTTAATCCAACAGGCAAAGACAGGATATGCTGCATAATGTCGTAACAACAATTAATTTCAAGATGTTACAACCTCAAAACCTGGAACTACGCAGTTCAGAACATAATTTTAAAAATAATCCTTGTTTTCAAATGTATTCGGATGTATATTATATGTAGTTGAATGAATACAAATTATTTGGAGATGTGTTATGTCAAAAACTGTTACGTTGAGGCTTGATGAGAGCATCTATAATATATTTCGCAACCTGGCAATGAGTGAAAACCGAACCCTTTCAAACTTCATCGAAACTTCAGTGCTTCGTTTTATCGAACATAATCAATTCGTCGATGAATTTGAAATGACCGAAATTCGAAATAACAAAGAATTGAATGGAAGTTTGAATCAGGCAATTGAAGATGCAAAAGCAAATAAGGGGCGCTTCGTTGACTGATTATCGAATTTTTGAAACCGACGAATTTATCAAAAAACTCGGCAATTTAAATCCACCGGATAAAACTTTTATTCGAAACAAATTAGACGGCTATGTTTATGCTCAACTTAAGCATTCACCATGGTTTGGAAATAATATTAAGAAATTAAAAGGATATACCCCGGAAACATGGCGCTACAGAATCGGAAAATTCAGACTGTTTTATATGATCGATGGAGCGAAACATACAATTTATATGCTAACCATCGATCATCGGAAAGATGCTTATTCATAAATACCACTTCATCAGATTGATAGAAAGAAGCGTGTCATTACGACACCGTTTGCGGGGGAGAAATCTAATCATATAACTGATTTACAGCTTCCTCACACCGCTTCGCTCGTCTTGAATTTGTCGAATGATTCGGAACGACAAATCATCGTTTAATCTATCTAAATAGAATTTGAGGTCTAAAACATGAACTATAAAAACATCCCATTTCAAACAATCGACTGAAACCTGATTCCAAAAACAGAACATGAGGGTGAAAAAGGAACCACAACCTGGCAAACCGTCCAAATTCAGGGGCTCCGAATACGAATTGTTGAATATTCCGGTGGCGACATTGCCGATCATTGGTGTCAGAAAGGGCATATTATCCGCTGTCTGGAGGGGGAGTTTGTGAGTGAACTCCAGAATGGTGAAAAATCTGTTTGAACCGTGGGAATGACCGATATCGTTTCAGATGAATTGAGTTCCCATTGTTCAAGGTCGGAAAATGGCGTGAAGTTATTGATTATTGATGGCGATTTTTTAAAGTCGAGTATTGAATAATACTGAATATTCTACAAAATCATTTTAACTTCTTAATCACCCCGTTCTTAAATTCCAGAATATTCACCTCAGAATTGACGCGATTGTTGCCTTTCCAGGTAATCAGGCTCTTGACACCTTGAAATTTATCAAGGGTTTCCATGTGCTGGCGGAGTTTTTGGCGGGTGGAGATGTTGTTTTGTTGAATCAACGTGAGGATGGCTTTCATGAGATCATAGCCATACGTTTCCATTCGGCCCAGATCCTGTGACATCTTCAGGCGAAAGTTGGTGCGAAAACGCCGATAGTCGCCAGCAAATTCATCCACGAAATAATCGCTCACAAACACCACGCCATTGACATAACTCTGATTTTTGCGTAAAATATCAGGGGTGAACCAGTAATCGCCGCCTAATAAAGGCGCCCTGAGATTCAATGCCGCACATTGGGGACCCAGAAAATCAATATCATCGGAATAAACCGGGCAAAACAATCCATGGATGGACGTAACCGGGACGAGGAATGAATCACCATACGCGGCCCGGGTATAGAGCCCGGCATGTCCCCGCATCCAGGCGCTATCTTCACGCATTAATTTAAAACCGAGTGCCCGAATACTACGAAGTTGGCGGGAAAGATCTTTCGAACCCTGAAAATACCATTTCGGCGGAGAGACAATGGTGCCGCCCAAATTTTCAACTGTGGCCACAAAACCTTCGGTCATTTCTTCGCCATAATTATCGGCTGGTGCTAAAGTAGCGAAGGTTTTCATGTTCAACTCTTTCATCGCATAGAGGGCAATCTGTTTACCTCTTTCAAATAAATCGGAATTTGCCTGAAAAATATTTTCACCAATTGAGGCAATACCATTTTGTGATGCCACAGGAGAAATTACCGGGATGTTTCGGGTCTTCAACAAGGCCGCGATAGCAGCCGTAATATTGGATTCCAGTTCACCAATGATACAGAGAACATTTTCATCCTGCGCGAGTTCTTCGGCAGCGTGGATGGCTTTGATAACATTACTCCCCGAATCCCTTATGTCCAGCGCAATCTTCAGGTTATTCGCACTCTTGAATTCCTTAAGTGCATATTCAATACCGGAGAGAATCTCTTTTCCGTCAGCGGCATAGCCAGCCTGAAGCGGCAGAATCACGCCAATTTTCAGGTCTGATTTTTCCTTGATTCGAATTTTATCCAAAAAAGCTTCCAGAGGCTTTACATATTCGTTGCGGGGATGTTCATTTAAAAAATCAATTATTGTATTAACCGCCGTGTCTGAATTTCCCTGTGCGACCTGTTTTTGTGTAAGATGATAGACTAAAAGTCCCAATGATTTTTCACCAGGTAATTCAGCAATTACATTCTGAATATTATTGACGGTGAAAACACCTTCCAGCATATATTCTGCCAGTGTTTTAGACTTCTGAATGAGTTGGGGAACGGTTCCATTATCGATTATCCATAGAAATTCACGGGTTGACGAAAGCTGATTCCCCATGAGATAAAAGGCTTCTCCCATTCCAAAATGGGCATTTTCGGCATAGCGGCTGCCTGGAAAAGTAGCGAGGAAATTACGGAAAACAAGAATGGCATCCGTATACTTGCCCTGTTTCAACAACGATTTTCCATACATTAGATGGCTGAGGGTAATTCGCTGATGAACCGGATTAAATTTGGTCAATTCTTCAAAAATTTGAGCGCTTTCCTGATATCTTTTCGCGCGATAGTCACTCAATCCCTCATTATATTTATCTTCAATTTCAGGGATGTATTTAATTTTTACATTTGTCAGCAGTTGTTCGGCAAAAATTGGCATCACCAAAAAACTAAGGCTATAGATAATGATGAGTTTGAAGTAATGGATGTTTTTTAGCATAGTTCTTTGACCTTTAAAAAATTGGATGTTTTTTCACGACTGTACACTTTTTAATAAATCTTCCTTAAACCACACTTGCGACCCTCACCCCACCCCATTCCCAAAGTGAAAGGGCGTAGCTATTCATTCTTCCCTTGGGGGAGAGGGTTAGGGTGAGGGGTCAGAACCGGCGTAATCAACCAGTGTACGGTAGTAAGGTTTTTTGATAAAATTACATTAAAACGATAATAAATTTCAAGCGCAAAATTGTTATTGGTCATCGTTATTCAACTGTCACGCTTTTTGCCAGGTTCCGGGGCTGGTCAACGGAACATCCCCGAAGCACGGCAATATAATATGCCAATAATTGTAACGGAATAATTGTCAAAATTGGCATTAAACAGGGAATTGTTTTGGGTACATAAATCACATGATCAGCTTTGGATTGGATGATATCATCGCCTTCGGTAGCAATGGCAATTACTTTACCACGTCGGGCGCGCACTTCCTCAATATTACTGATGATTTTTTCGTAGCTCTGATCTTGCGGTGCAATAAAAACCACTGGCATATCTTCAGTGATGAGTGCAATCGGTCCATGTTTCATCTCCGCGGCTGGATACCCCTCTGCATGAATGTACGAAATTTCTTTGAGTTTCAAAGCCCCTTCCATCGCCACGGGATAGTTAAATCCACGGCCAAGATAGAGAAAATTACACTGTTTATAGTACTCCCGGGCAATTTTTTCGATATGCGTATGATTGTCTAAAATTTTCTGAATTTTTTCAGGTAATTGCTTCATTTCCCGGACGACTACCCGACCATCGTCGATGTTCAATGTCTTCTTTCTGGCTAGAAAAAGTGCCAGCAGGGATAGCACCGTCACCTGTGAGGTAAAGGCTTTGGTTGAAGCCACCCCAATTTCAGGTCCCGCATGAAGATAGATCCCGGCGTCGGTTTCGCGAGCAATGGTTGAACCAACAACATTACAAATTCCATAAACCTTGGCACCTCGTTTTTTGGCTTCACGCAAAGCAGCTAATGTATCCGCCGTCTCTCCAGACTGGCTAATGGCAATCACTACCGTATCCCGATCAAGAATAGGGTTGCGATAGCGAAATTCGGAGGCATATTCAACTTCGACGGGAATGCGGACGTATTCTTCCAGCATGTATTCACCGATCAAACCGGCATAATAGGATGTTCCACAGGCAGTAATGATGAAGCGTCGGGCATATAAAAGCGATTCAAAATCATAAGAAATGCCTCCCAATAAAGCCGATCCCTGTTCTTCCAGCAAGCGCCCGCGCATGGAATCCGCCACCGTTTGCGGTTGGTTCATAATTTCCTTGAGCATAAAATGGGGATAGCCCCCTTTTTCAATCTGTTCCAGATCAAGGGAAAGTTGTTCGAATTTTTTCTCGACCGGCTGATCCTGAATCGTTTTGGTGATCAATTCATTCCGTTTAATAATAGCAAATTCGCCATCACTCAAAAATATGGCGTCTTGCGTATATTGAACAATTGGAGAAGCATCCGAGGCGATAAAATATTCATTTTCACCTTTCCCAATGACCATTGGACTGCCCATCCGGGCCGCAAAAAGCGTATCTGGTTCATCGGCACCGATAATAACAACACCATACGTCCCTTTTACCTGCTTTAGCGCCATTCGTATCGCTTCTTCCAATGGAATTCCATGGATGTAGAATTCTTCAATTAAATGGATGAGAACTTCCGTATCGGTTTGAGAACGAAAATTATGACCTTTGGCTTGTAACTCCGTTTTTAAACTGCCATAATTTTCAATAATCCCGTTATGAATCAACACCAATTTGCCATTGGTATCAATATGCGGGTGAGCGTTTATTTTATTTGGTTCGCCATGGGTAGCCCAGCGAGTATGCCCCATTCCAATTGTACAATCCAGATGCAGCGGAATCACTTCTTTTTCCAATTCGGAAATTTTGCCGGGTTGTTTCACTACCTGTATCCCTGAATTATTCAAAACAGCGATACCCGCGGAGTCATACCCGCGATATTCCAATCGCTTTAAACCCTCGATTAAAATGGGCACGACATTTCGATGTCCAATATAGGCAATAATCCCGCACATGTTTTTCCTCCTGTTTTATTCCTTGAATTCCTTTTAAACTGCTTTCATTCATTATGACAACTTAATTTCAATCGATAATAGACATATTCAATAAGAAAATCAATAAAAAAGTGCAAGGGCGTTTGGCTTTTAGCTTTTGGCATTTGACATTTGGCTTTTTACTCTTTTTAAATTTAGCAAAAGAAAAGGTGCATAAATTTGCAGGACAATTTGCCAATTTGCCCAACTTGAAATCGTTATGAGAAAATAACGGGAACAAATTAACAATTTCTCCTGTTTTTATGCCCGCGCTCAGCCAAAAGCTAAAAGCCAATCGCCAACAGCTACTCCCACTCAATCGTTGAGGGCGGTTTGGAACTTATATCATAAACCACTCGATTGATCCCTTTGACTTCATTAATAATTCGATTTGAAACTTTTCCCAGTAATTCGGCTGGTAATTTTGCCCAATCAGCGGTCATACCATCCTGGCTGGTTACGGCACGTAAAGCGACAACGTGCTCATAAGTCCGTTGATCACCCATGACACCCACCGATTGAACTGGCAGCAATACCACAAACGCCTGCCACACCTGATGATAATAATTAAATTTTTTTAATTCATCAATAAAAATTTTATCTGCCTGTCGAAGGGTATCTAATTTCTCACGGGTAATTTGACCTGGTAATCGCACCGCCAAACCAGGTCCGGGGAATGGATGACGACCGAGAATTTCTGCTGAGAGCCCTAATTCGGCCCCAACTTTACGGACTTCATCTTTGAATAATTCCCGTAAAGGTTCAATAAGTTCCAGATGCATCACCGCGGGAAGGCCACCCACGTTATGATGACTTTTAATTGTCGCCGAAGGGCCATTAACCGAAACTGATTCGATGACATCCGGATAAAGCGTGCCTTGTATTAAAAATTTTATTTTGCCCAATTGATGCGCTTCGTGCTCAAAGACACGAATGAACTCCTCACCAATAATTTTTCGCTTAACTTCCGGATCAACGACTGGTGCCAGACGGGTTAAAAATCGTTCAGAAGCATCTACATATCGGAAGTTCAGATCGAAATTTTCCTTAAATGTATGAATAACTTGTTCGGGTTCATTCAATCTCAATAAGCCATTATTCACAAAAATACAGGTAAGCTGCTTTCCAATGGCACGATGAACCAATAACGCGGCAACAGAAGAATCAACCCCACCCGAGAGGGCACAAATAGCTTTTTCCCCCTGACATTTTTCCTGAATTACTTTTGTCGTTTGTTCGATAAATGAATGTGGAGACCAATCGCCCCGGCAGTTACAGATTTCAAAAATAAAATTCTTTAAAAATGTCAGGCCCTCATCGGTATGAACGACTTCCGGATGAAACTGGAAGCCGAAGATCGGTTTCGACTGATGATGAATCACTGCCAGGGGTGAATTACTTGTCCGCGCGATGGTTTCATAATCTGGGGGCATTTTCACAATCCGATCACCATGACTCATCCAAACGCGTGATTTTGGTGGAATATTTTTAAAAATAGGATTCTGCTGAATCATTTCCAGTTCAGCATGACCATATTCGCGATGGGGTGAATGGGCAACCTCTCCTTTGTTCAAATAGGCAATCATTTGGAGACCATAGCAAATACCCAAAATAGGAATATCCAGTTGAAAAATTGTCGGGTCAACCAAGGGCGCATTCGCCTCATAGACCGAGGAAGGCCCGCCGGAAAAAATAATACCTGCCGGCCGGCTTTCTTTAATTGCAGCGATTGGATGATGATATGGTTTAATTTCGGAATAAACACCAGTCTCCCGAACGCGTCGGGCAATTAGCTGCGTATATTGTGAACCAAAGTCCAGCACCAGAATATATTCACGTCGTGTTGTTTTCATAATTTATTTCTTTGGTTGAATCATTGGATGGTCGATGATAATTTTATGATTTCTAAAACAAGAAGAGAACCGCAGGTTAAACTGATTTTCCAGCGAAGACAAAATCAAGCGGTGAAATCAGCGAAATCTGTGGTTATTATTTCAATTAAAATTCAATTTTATTCAGAATCAGATTATTGACCATTTCCAGACAGGAGTACGCCGTCAAATCATAATGAATTGGGGTAATTGAAATTTTCTGATTGATAATCGCCCGATCGTCAACCTGTTCATCATTTTCGATATTTTCTTTATCGCCAGTCAACCAATAATATTTTTTGCCATGCGGATCCAGGCGAACATCAAACTCTTCGCGGAACAGCGCTTTCCCCTGGCGGGTTACAACAACACCTTTAATCTCTTCTTCCGGGATCGGCGGGACATTGATGTTTAACGCGATACCAGGTGGTAAATTTGTTTGAGCGATTATTGGAGCAATTTTCCGGGCAAATCGGGCCGCCACCCGAAAATCTGGATTGGTAAATGTTGCCAGCGAAATCGCAAATGACGGGACGCCAATCATGCTCCCTTCGGTAGCGGCAGAAACGGTCCCGGAATAAATTATATTGACACCCGTATTTGACCCCAAATTGATGCCGGAAACGACCAAATCTGGCTTTTGCTGTTTTAAAATCGCCCAATAAGCCAATTTTACACAATCTGCAGGCGTTCCTCGGACCGCATAGCCAAAAAAGTTACCATTCTTATAATATTCAACGACTCGTAATGGATCAGATAGCGTTATCGCATGTCCAACCGCACTCTTTTCACTATCGGGAGCGACGATCAGGATTTCACCGATATGTTTCATTTCTTCATACAGCGCATTTAAACCAGGGGCATAAATTCCATCATCATTTGTTAGCAAAATTTTCAAAATGTCGTTTTCTCCCTATGAAGTAAAAAAATCCAGAATCTCGGAAATTCGTTGTTTCATCTCTTTTCGGTGTATAATACTGTCGACAAATCCGTGTTTCAGTAAAAATTCTGACCGTTGAAATCCTTTAGGTAAATCCTGACCGATAGTCTGTTTGATCACACGTGGTCCGGCGAAACCAATCAAAGCACCGGGTTCTGCCAGAATCAAATCACCAAGCATGGCAAAACTGGCAGAAACCCCACCCGTGGTAGGATGCGTCACGATTGAGATGAAGGGGATACCGGCGTCTCCCAGCCGGGCGAGTTTGGCCGAAGTTTTCGCCATCTGCATCAGCGAAAGCACGCCTTCCATCATTCGGGCGCCACCAGAAGCAGAAATAATAATCATTGGAATCTTTCTTTCGAGCGCAACATCGATGGCGCGCGCGATTTTTTCGCCCACCACCGAACCCATACTGCCGCCGATGAAGGCAAATTCCATGATGGCCATGACAACTACATGGGCATTGATGCGGCCAATTCCAGTCTGGACAGCAGATTTCAGGTTGGTCTTTTTCACGGCTTCTTTTACCCGATCCGTATATTTTTTTGTGTCCCGAAATTTTAAGGGATCAGCATTTTGAATATTATCGTTAAAAGTGAGTAATACGCCCCCATCCATCAGTAAATTAATATACTGCTTTCCTGACATCTGGAAATGAAAATTGCACGCCGAACAAACATAATGATTTTTTTCAAGCTCTTTATTATAAACAATTTCGCCGCATTCCTCACATTTTATCCAGACGCCATCGGGCAAATTTTTTTTCTCTTGCGATTCAATACCGCGTTTTGATCGTGAAAACCAGGACATCTTTTCGCTCCCGTTCCTAAATTAATGATGATTGATTCTTTGAAAAAATCAAGATATTACCCCAGACGTTCAAGGCTTAGACTCGAATTCGAATGATGCTGTAAAGAAAGCCCCGAATGTCTAACTTTAAATTTTATAAATACTTCACCATCACCATTGCATCTTCATTATTATCATGATAATAGCCTTTTCGAATCCCAAGCCGGGTGAAACCAACTTTTTGATAAAGCGAAATTGCCGGCGCATTGGAAACCCGGACCTCCAGGTAAACTTCTTTCCCTCCCTTATCCTGAGAAGTGCGAAATAAAATATCCAACAACTTTTCTGCAATACCAAGTCTTCGATATGCCGGCACCACTGTCATATTAAAAATATGAACTTCATCCAGGACGCGTTGAGCCGTTAAATAGGCCACCAGCTCTGTCCCCTTTTTGGTGACCAGATTGATTGTATCCGGATTTTCTATTAATTTTTTGAATAAATTTAAAGAAGCCGGCGATTTAAAGGTTTTCGCTTCCAATTCCTGAACGGCGACCCAATCGGCCATTGTCATAACTTCAAAAAAAACATCCCCTTTTGGTGTTTCAAAAATAAGCGGCAACATCGTATTATTCATCTATTAAAATGGCCTGGTACTTTTTTTAACCTGAAAATCCTGGATATAAAATGGCTCCAGACTCATTAATTCATTTATTGAATTTTGTTTGTATTGCTCAATTCCCAGAATCGCGGTCGCCATGGCACTCAGATGCGAATAATGATCCGCCGGGAAAAAAATTTTTTCGTTTAAAATTTTACGAAGAGCATCTTTAAAGGCGAGAACGCCATTTCCTATAAGTGTTGCGCCCGCCGGGACCCAACCCGCCAGATCCTGAATGTTTAATATTTGATAATCCGTCTTTCGAACAGGAAGCGGCTGATCCGCTTTCACCTCATATTGGGCGGTATATACTTCATCCGGCCGGGCTTTGATTACGGGAAGAACCATTCCTTCCTGTACCGGTGCCTGTAAAGCCAATGCATCCAGCGTAATAACTGAAACCAGGGGGCATCCAAGAGCGAAAGCCAAACCTTTGGCGGCAGCCATACCAATTCGCAACCCCGTAAAAGAACCCGGTCCAGACGAAATTGCAATTAATTCCAATTGATTTAATTCTATCCCGGCATCCATACTCAACTGGTCAATCAGCGGTATCAGCTTCTCGGAATGCACGCGATTCACGTTTAAACGACATTCTGCAATTAATTGTTCATTTTTGGCAAAGGCGATACTACAAATTTCAGTTGCCGTTTCAATGGCTAAAATTAACACCGGACGAGTCCTTTCACGGCTAAAAATGGTTCAACTTGAATCCGTGGGCTGCGTATCTCTATCTGACGTTCTGTTTCGGTCTCAGATTCGAATTTGTTTTCCAGATAAATCTCAATTCGCCGTTCTGGCAGAAGTGGCGTACCGCGTTCTGCCCACTCAATAATACAGATTCCTTCATTATTTATATACTCATCAATCCCCAGATTCCAGATCTCATCAAGGGATTCTAGACGATAGAAATCCAAGTGGTAAACCGGCAATCGACCATGATATTCATTAATCAATACAAAAGTTGGACTCGTAACATCTTCGATGACGCCCAGCCCCTGACTGATACCGCGTGTTAAACAGGTTTTTCCACTCCCCAAATCACCATAAAGCGCAATGACATCCCCGGCCTGAAGCTGTTGTGCCAAGGCCACGCCCAATTGTAAAGTCGCTTCTTCAGATTGTGAAATTAGCTTAATCCCCATCTACTTCGGTTCCAGTTTTATAATCGGTAATATCATCTCTTCCATCGAAACGCCCCCATGTTGAAAACTATCCCGATAATAATTCAGGTAGTGATGATAATCCGTGGGGTAAACAAAATAAAAATCTTCTTTCGCAATCAAATAATTGGTATTCAGACGCCGCGATGGTAATTTATATATTTGGGGATTGGGAATGTTGATCGCATATTTCGGATCGCATTTCAAACTCCGTCCGAATTTGTACCGCAAATTGGTAGACGTTTCCCGGTCTCCAATTACTTTCGCCCCATGCCGACTGCGAATGCTGCCATGATCTGAAGTCAGGATAATCGTACTTTTTAATTCAGATAACCGTTTTAAAATTCGATAGATGTGTGAATGTTCAAACCAGGAGCGCGTGAGTGAACGATAAGCCGACTCATCAGGTGCAATCTCTTTCAGAACCTCTGAATCGCTTCGACTATGTGCCAGAAAGTCGACAAAATTTAAAACAATTGCCAATAATGGCGAGGTTGCCATGGAATCGATGTTTCGTTCCAAATTTCGGGCTTCATTCACGTCAAGAATTTTAATATATTTCAGTTCCGGTTTTAAAATATATTCATTTTTTGCCAACTGCAGTTCGAGTAACTGCCGTTCATGCCGATTGCGGCTGGAATCATCATCAACCTCTTTTTCCCAAATTTCAGGATATTTTTCTTCAATCTCGAGCGGAAAGAGACCACTAAAAATGGCATTCCGCGAATAGGGAGTCGCAGTAGGAATTATTGAATAATAATATTCCTTCGAAATTGTAAAAGATTGATAAAGTAAGTCCTCAATCGCCAGCCACTGATCCAGTCGTAAATTATCCATGACTAGAAAAACCACGGATTTATTTTGATCAAGAAAAGGAAATAGGGCATGTTGTACAACATCGGTTGAAAAAAGAGGGGCATCATCAGAATCAAGCCAGTTCGCATAATTTCGCTCAATAAATTTGGCAAATTCAACATTACATTCGCGTTTCTGATCCAGCAACGTCTGGCGAAGTCCTAATTCCGGATAATCATCCAGTTCGACTTCCCATTGCGCCAGATTTACATATATATCAATCCAGTCCTGCCAGGTCAGGGGACTCATCAGTTTCAAAGCCACTTCATTAAACCGAAGCACATATTCCCGTGAAATTTTTGCCGATTCTATTTTCCGGGCTTCAAGATATTTTTTACAGGTCAATAATATCTGACTTGGATTGACCGGTTTGGTGAGATAGTCGTCAATTTTGCCACCAATCGCATCTTCCATCAAGGCTTCCTCTTCACTTTTGGTTACCATGATTACTGGTAGTGAAGGATTTATGGTTTTAATCTCACCCAATGCGGTTAAGCCATCCATCCCGTTCAACATTTCATCTAACAAAACGAGATCGTATGCCTTATCCTTGATTAAAATCAGGGCATCCTCGGCATTGGTTACAGGTGTCACCTGATAACCGCGCTCTTCCAGAAACATGAGATGAGGTCGAAGTAGTTCAATCTCATCATCAACCCATATTATCGAAGCTTTTTTTGAAGTCATTACTCGCCTGAATTTTTATTTCCTTAAAATGTGTTTTGTTCTTTAAAATGTTGAAATCAGCGCTTTGGATTAATTTTTGAATTTTTGCAAATCAAAGCCAAAATGTAAAATAGTAATTTTTTATCAGATTGTCAACAAATTTTTAGCACAAGAGGCAGGATTAAATTAATTGGATTGCTTCCAGAAACGATGCAGTGATTGACAACTGGAATTCGAAAGGCTTTTGCCGGGGAAGGCTTGTTCTGGTTGAATGAGTCGATATTTAAATTCTAATAATTGCCCGGCACGCAGGTATTGTTCAACCAGTTTAATCGAAAACGCATGTGTCCGCAGACCAATACTATCAATCTGCTTCATGGCGATAAATGATTCAGTAAAAAGGGGGTGGTATCCGAATAAAAAATTTTCAATGAGTTTAAAAAAAATCCTTGACAATGGAAACAAAAATATTTATATTTAGTATAACTACTAAAAATTAGTAATTAAACGAAATATTAACAGGTCTCAAAATGAAAGCTGAAAATAGTTGCATCGATTTATCGCGTGCGGAATATGACATCCTGAGAATTTTATGGAAAAAAGGTCAGGCGAATGTTCGGGAGGTATTTGAAGCCTTGCAGGTGACTTATAACTGGGCATATACGACGACCAAAACCATGATGGATCACCTGGTCAAGAAAGAACTTTTGTGTCGCGAGGAATTTCATGGTGTTTTTCTCTACAAACCACTTATTTCCCGCCCGGAGGGGTTGGCGCGGCTAGTACAATTTTTTGCCGATCGCGTGCTGGAAACTGATGTGGGGAGTGTTGTATCGCTTTTTGCCAAGAACAAAACTTTAACTCCCACGGAATTGGCAGAACTGGAACAGCTTTTGAAAGAAAAATAACGCAGGAAATTATCCAGGTTGCTTTTAAATGAGTTTACATCAATCAGCAAGGCTTAAATCGCTTTATTGGGATGGCAAAATTTTTATGCGTCAATCATCTTTTTATTCATCTGGTTGTTGACGCGTATTTTAAAAAAAATTCCTTCCCGTTGGCAAATTTCGATGGAATTGTCCTGCTGCCAGGTTTGGGTAGTCAGAAAAAGAAAATAATTCATTGCCTTAAAAACTTGAATGGAGGTTACACAATGAATAAATTTCATTTGCTGTTTAAATATTTGGTTTTAATTGTATTCGGCTTTTTTATACTCCCAATGGCAGCTCCCCTCATGAGTGCTGAAAAATCAGAATTAAAATATACACAAAATATAAATCCTGAAGCTAAAATGCAGGATGAAAAATCGAGTGCGATAAAATTCGAAAAACCCCTTCGGATCGGTAAAGTCTCGGCAAGATACGGGAAGATGAAATCACCTGGCTCCGATAAGATAGTGATGCATACCGGAATTGATATGGCTGCCCCTTTGAATACCGATATCTATGTTGCAGCAGCCGGAACGGTTATTTTTACAAATGAAAATTTCGAGGAAAATCGAGGTCCTGGAAAAGAGATAGCCGTTCAACACACGAATGGATTTCAAACCCGATACACCCATCTAAATGAAATTTTGGTGAAAAATGGGCAAATTATTCAGGCCGGGGAAATCATTGCCAAAGTTGGTTCAACCGGACGTTCGACCGGACCACATTTGCACTTTGAAATTCGATTAAATGATAAAACTGAGAATCCGGAGGATTATATCGATTTTAAAGATTTGAAAAAATGATAAGAGGTTTGAATCCAGGTAATTAATTCAGGAAAGAAAAAATTTTACCACTGAAACCTGCTTCAATCTTATCAATCCTTTTACACCACCGATTTCGCAGATTTTTATTTGCTGTAAATCTGCGAAATCTTACTGTATCGTTGATTTCTTAGCCTTTATTATTTACTTTTATTCGACTTTATACGCTCCGAATGTATTATAAATTATCTAATGTGGGAGTTCTTGCCTGAAAATTTTAATTTATTTAATTTGTGATTTCTCTCAAAAAACGTGATAAATATTATTCTGAATTCTTCGAGTGACTCAAAAGAAACCCGGCGAAGTGAAGAATTTATAGTTTTCAATAACTTACAAGATTATTCGTTTCGTTCAGCATAACAGGAATAGGCCTTTTTAGGGTCCGCTCAATTATTTTATCCAGAATAAAAAAGGTAAAACTATCCTGGCGATACTATTAAAAATGATTATCATTAAAAATTGATGTTCGATATGCAAAATTAATTAACCTGAACCAAATTGTGTCCTTCGCCAGCGCAAAATTAAAGCATTTTTGGTGGGCCGGTAGCTATTTAATCTGAATTTTCTTATTTTTTACTTGATTTTAAAAAGTGATTATATTATAATACTACCTGACTGATTATCGAAAAGTGGTAAAATATATTTTTGACCCCCCCTGTCTTTAAGGTAAGGAGTCAATTCGACGTGAGGATTTTTTTTAGTCGTGTAATGGTTGAATATAAAATATTTTGTAAAAATTTTTTTAATAAATTTCATATCTAAACTTTTGGGAGGACAAATGAAGTTAGGGACCCGTTTTGAAAACAATATAGCAGTTATTGAATTAAGCGGCTCGATTCTCGGCGGTGCAGATGCACAAAAATTCCGTGATGAAATTTATGGCCTGGTTGAAAAAGGAATAAAGAATGTCGTTTGTGATTTGTCAAAGGTAGATCGGATGAACAGTTCGGGATTGGGAATTTTAATTTCAAATTATACGACACTGAAGAGCAATGGTGGTTCGTTAAAACTGGCTAATATCAACAAACTCATGCACGGCATTTTAGTGATGACCAAGCTTGATAGTGTTTTTGAAAGTTACGAGACAGTTGAACAGGCAATTCATAGCTTCTAATTTTACCAGGCGGCACCTGAACGCTTTTAGCGCTATAAAAATTAAATGATTTTTAAAATGCCTTTATGAAGTTATTTCATCTTCTAAAGGCATTTTTATTTTTTATTAGACATACTTTTCCCGCTTCTGTAAATTGAGTAATCCCCATAAAAGTGTTACAATTGCGCCGGCCAACAAAATGATTCGATTATAAAAGGTAATCTCTTCATACGCCTGTAGATTGACGTCCTGGCTTTCTTTAAATGGGTTATGAAAGAGGTCCCAACGTGTCCCTTCAATAAATTCGGAAGTAATCCAGAGGATGAGACCAATGATGATCAGGGAAACCGCGGCGCCATGTCCACTCCGGGTTAAAGTAGCCAGCAAAAATGCCAGACAGCCCCAAAAAATTAGTGGAAACATTAACTGAAAAGCCATTTCAATCACAGAAATGCTGGCGATGACGAAATGGGAGATTAAAGCGAGGATATAGATTATGCCCGCCACCAGGATAAAAGTGATGGCGAGACGGATTAACCAGACTTTATACCGATAATTGGGGATACCAAAAAGCGTTTCCAGCATTCCCGCGTCTAAATCCAGTTGAATTCCATAAACGCACGGATAAAAAATAAGGATAATTCCTGAGAAAAACAGAATGTTATAAATAGTGGAAGCCTTTGGCACCGTGTCCGAGTTGATGATATTCAGGAAGGCAATCAGGCCATAGATAATGATTGAGGCAATAAAAAAATAGATAAATTTATTTGCAAAGATTATTTTGAGATTATAGGTAAAAAAGGCCCTGAAAGAACTAAATTTTTTTATTGCCGTTTGTTTAAATGATTCCATTTGATGCCTCGACTTTAGAAATGATGAATTCCAATCAATTTAAAAAATATGATTCAAATGAATCAATAAAATTGTAAAAAATGGTTGGTGTATCACGACGATGCAATTAAAAATACTTGACATCGTCAGGCGGTCTATCTGTATTATCAACAACTTTTCTATTTAAATTAGACCATAATAATGAAAAATTGATTCCATTTCAAATATAAAATATGCCCAGTCGTGTAAAAATTTTTGGATTTTCAGGATTAAATTCGATTTAACATACTGTAAACAAATAGTTACCAATAATTGGAGGGATTGATGCATTTAAAACCTATCGAAATTTCTCAATTTATTGTGAAAGCCAACGCGCTTTGGGCAAAACAATGGTTTCTGCTGAGTGCTGGTGATTTTAATAATAACGCTTTCAATGCGATGACTGTTTCCTGGGGAAGCCTTGGTGAAATCTGGCACAAACCACTGGCTCAAATCTTTGTTCGGCCAACTCGTTTTACCTTCCAATTCATGGAAAAGCACGACACCTTCACTTTGTGTGCATTGCCGCAAAAATATCGAAAAGATCTGGAGCAATTGGGTGCCACCTCTGGTCGGGATGGCGATAAAATCGCAGCTACTGGTTTGACACCGATTAGCAGCCGGATTGTGGCTGCCCCGGCCTATCAGGAAGCTGAATTAATCATTGAATGTCGAAAAATTTATTGGGACGATTTTGAGCCGGCGCATTTTCTGGACAATTCAATTGAATCGAATTATCCAAAGAAAGATTATCATCGGATTTACTTTGGTGAAATTTTAGCGGTTTCGGGTGCTGAAAATTATCAGGTTTTGTAGTGCATAAAACCAGATTTTAACCACTTTTTTTATTCATACCGCAAAGCTTCAACCGGATCAACATTGGCTGCTTTTCTGGCAGGGAAAAGACCTGCCAACAAACCAATGGAGGTTAGCACTGTTACAGCCACGACAACGACTGAAGTTGAAAGCAGGGGACGCGCCAGAAATGCCGCGCCGCCGTCACCGGTAGGTATCATCCCGATCGCTTTAATAACCACAATTGAAATGAGAATTCCGAAAGCACCACCGGTAAAGGCAATGAGAAGGGACTCAAAGATAAATTGGAAAATAATATGTCTTTTTTGGGCACCAACTGCCCGTTTGATACCAATTTCATGCGTCCGCTCTTTGGCGACAACATACATGATATTCGCAACACCGACGCCGGCGATAATTAAGGTCATTGCCCCAATAACTGCCAGAAAAATATTAATTCCCAGAAAAATTTTGTTCGTTATTTTCTCCTGCTCAATGAAATCCCACATCGGCAGGGCGCGTTCGTCCCTTGGATCAAATTTATATTTGCGCCCCATAATCCGCCGGACTTCGCTAATAACAATTTTGCTGTCCTCCGGTCTTCCTGGTTTTACAATCAACTCATTTAAATAACGATAGCCATAAATACTCTCAAAAGTTGAAAAAGGAATAATCGCCCGCCGCGTGTCTGGTCCATTATTCATTGCGGTCTGCATTTTTTTAGGCATCACGCCGATAACGGTGAATGGGAGCCCATCCAGTTTGAGCGTTTTACCAACAGGATTTTCTTTTCCAAATAATTCTCCAGCAATTTCTTCGCCTAAAAAAACCACCCGTTTTTTCTCAACCAGATCTTTCTCATTCAAAAAACGTCCACCGGCCGCAGGAAACATTCGTCGTAAAAATTCAAAGGCGGGATAAACACCTTCCATATAAGTAGAAGATATCTTATCACCATTTCGCAAGCGAACATCTTTTCCATACATTACATTCACCGCCGAGATGAGCGGGATACTCTCTTTTAGCACTTTGGCATCATCCTCAACCAGCCGGATTCTCCTTCCGACAGGAAGGCCTTCAAATTTCCTGGTGGTTTGTCCGCTATAAATTCGAATGATCCGATCTCCCGCATTTAACAAACTCTCTTGCATACGAAAGGAAAGCCCTTTGCCAAAAGCCATTAATAATATAACAGCAAACGTTCCCCAGAGGATCGCGAATGTTGTCAAAAATGCGCGCAGTTTCTGTTTTTTTATATCAATTAAAAATTCACGTAATAACATCAATATGTGCATATTCAATCCCTCACCATAAGGTTATCATAATTAACTCCGTAAGCAATCAACGATAACCAGTTTCGCCGCCCGACGCGACGGAAAATATCCGGCCAGAAAACCAACGATTACCAGAATAAAAATGGTAATCAAAACAACTGGAATCGAGATGACCGGAGTTCCGATATAATCTTGAATTGGAAACATTGCCATCAGCTTAATCATGCCATACGCAAGGAGAAATCCCCAAGCCGCACTCATTCCAATAATCATAAATGATTCTAAAACGAATTGTCCTAAAATATGGCGACTTTTGGCGCCGATTGAACGTCTGATCCCGATCTCTTTGGTACGTTCTTGCACCACAACATACATGATATTGGCCAATCCAATACCGCCAACCACCAGGGTGATAATGCCGATTATTCCCATAAACAGATTGAAGCCGAATGAAAAATAAAAAACAAATTTATCCATTTCCGTCGTGTCCCAAATCCATAAAGTCTCTTTGTCGCTGGGATCAAACTTGAATTTTTTGGCAAAAGCGCTGTATACATCTTTTTGAACGGCCTCGGAAAGCCGGGCGTCCTTTACCTGATAAATGATATTACTGATATAGCGATGACCAAATATCGCGGAAAAGGTCGTCGATGGAATAAAGGCACGATCCTGATCCCGGGAGTTGTAAGAAGAATTTTGCGTTTTTTCTTTTAGAACGCCAACGACCAGAAACGGAATTTCACCTAAATAGACATATTTGCCAATTGCATTTGTTGGCGCGCCAAAAAGAAAATCCTTTAATCGATTTCCCAGAAAAACCACCCGCCGCCGTTTTTCAATATCCATCTCATTTAACCAGCGCCCGCCGGGTTGTGGCCAGATATTCCGCATCGGACCGTATTCAGGGATAATCCCCGTAATATTGGGCCGGTTTATTTTGTCGGCCAAACGAACAGGTGTTCCCCAGCGACTATATTCCGGGCTGATATTTTTAATCTGGATGACCTCATGGCGTAAATATTCGGCATCTTCCTCACGAAAGCGAATATTTCGATCCCGGCCATACCCCTCGAAAGGGATACTGGTACGACCCGGCCAAAGGATGACGATTTGTTCCCCGATTCCATGCATGCTTTTGCTTAAAAACCGTTTTAATCCAACGCCAAAAGCTAATAAAATAATGACAGTCATGGTTCCCCAGACGATGCCGAACATAGTCATGAACGTTCGGGATTTATATTGTCGAAGATAATGAAATATCTCCCGTAATGTGTCCATGAAATGACCCATTTGAAACCTCGCATGTATTTTAAATGATTTCTTTAACTTCTTTTTCGAGGACTTCATCCTTTTCTTTTAAGCCCGATTTGACTTCAATGTTGATGGCATCGCTTAAACCTGTTTCGATGAATACTTCTTTTTTCTTTTTTCCAGGTTGAGGCAGGTTGACAAATGCCGAATCATTCCGAAAAATGACAACTCGCTCCGGAATAGCTAAAACACTATCCTTTTTTTGAATAATGATATTGGCATTTGCAGAATAGCCGGCTCGCAGTACAATGGATTTTAAGGTATCAAGTGATATTTCTACCGGAAATACCGTGGTATTTTCTTCTGAACGGGCTTTTAATGAAATTTTCGTTACTTTTCCGGTGATACTTTTTCCTGGCAAGGCTCCAACCTGAATTTCAACCGGCATTGTTTCTTTGATTTTTCCCACATCAATTTCGTCTACCGTCCCCTTAAAAATTAATTCAGCCATATCAGCCATGATTAAAAGCTCGGTACCAGGCTGGTAAGAGGTCAATGGAACAACTGGATCACCGACGGCAACTTTTCGTTCCAGAATATATCCTGTGATTGGCGATTTGATGACTGATTCAATTGAAGTATTTTCTATAGTCACTTTCCCTTTCTCAAGCAATTCCAGTCGTTCCCGGGCGCGTTGGACATTCAGGGATGCTTCATCAAATTTTTGATTTGCGGCCTCAAATTCCTGATCAGAAATTAATCCTTTTTCTTTTAAAGCACTCTTCCGCGAGATTTCTCTTTTAATATTCTCTAATTCAATTTCTTGCATTTCCACATCGCGTTTTGCTTCAACCAATTCCAATGGAGTTGGGTCCGGTTTGATTTCCAATAAAGGCGTACCAATGGTCACAAAATCGCCAACATCGGCAAATAATTTTTTCACAACTCCGGAAACTTTCGATTTCACCATGATTTCATTGGCCGGCTCAATTTTCCCGACGGCCAATGCCTTTTCGATAATGTTTGTCTTGGTTACTTTAACCGTAGCTGGTCCCTGTTTTTTATCTTCACCGTTCATTTTCATAACGATGATGGTTCCAATACCAGCCAGGACGATCAATAGGACATTTATCCAGAGCCATCGTTTTCGACTTTTCGTCATTCTTCCTCCCGAAAAATAGTAAAATGTAATTCGATTCGTAAGTTTGCTAATTTGCTACTGCCTTCCTGATATGAATGATGAGCAGTAGTCATCAGATTCAACAATTACAATTAATAATAATCATTTTAAAAATACGCACCATTTATCAAAATGTTACGATTTTTGAAAGATAAAAACATTGCTTTCATATTGATATTTAAGGGAGAAGTTATTATATTGATGTATAAAAAGCTATTTAAAAATCTGTCTCAAAAAGAGGGAGCGGATTGAGATTGGTGGAACATATAGAATACGTAATGCGTGATTCGTGAGGGTATTATCACACAACTTTTTTTTGATTGGGATCCCGGATGTCAAGATATGGATTAATTCTTCTGATTGTTTTTTCTTCAATTTCGGCTTTTGAAAATAAAGCGCGGGTGAATGATGTTCAATCTGAATTACAGCAAAGGCTTGAAGCAGATATAAATGACGGAAGACTCCATGAATTTTCTTTGATTGAGGCAGCTTTTATCGTTTCCGGTGCAACAACCCAAAAGAGGCTGGATCAATCCCTTCGCTGGTACGATGAACTCATTCGCGATATTGAAGAAAAAAATATTGTGGTTCTCATGGATCAAAAAGCCAGTGCGGAACGATTATTCTTTTTTTTGCATTCCACCTGGCTTAAAACCTATCAAAAAGAGGCAACAACGCTACTGGATATTCAACAGAAAAAAAATTATAATTGTGTAAGTGCCACTGTCCTTTATAATCTAACCGGTGAAAAATTGGGACTTCAAACCATGGGTTTCGAGACCCCCAGTCATGTTTATACGATTTTTACCAATTTTGGTGAATATGTCATGGTGGAAAACACCACTTCCATGGGATTCAACATTATTAAAAATTTAAGAAATTATTCAAAATATCTCGCGCAATATTATCCCAATAAGCTGGTTTATCAGATCGGATTGGAACGACTGTATGCTTATGAAAATTCAAAAGGGCGCGAAATTAACAACACGGAACTTATCGGGCTTATTTGTTATAATCAGGCGTATTTTGCTGCTGAGCAACAAAATTATGCAAAAGCATATAATTTTGTTTTATTGGCTCAGCAATTTAATTGGGATTCACGTTCCAATCGTGAATTTGAAGTGAATTTATATTATCAATGGGGTAAATCATTATTTGATCAACAAAAATTTTATGAGGCATTCGAAGTTTTTGCAGACGCAATTTATCGTTATGAAGATAATCCAGATTTTCGAAATAACTGTATCCTGGCTTCCCGACATACCCTGATGCAGAGTCTGATGAATCAGGATTGGGAAAGAACCGTGCAGTGTATTGAAGAAATAAATGCGTTAAATATATTAACAGGAGAAGACTTCGATTTCCAAAAGGCGACCCTTAATCGCTGGATGCATTATTTCCAGTATCAAAATAATACCCAATCGGTTCAACGCATTGAGCAGATGCTCGAACAGATAGAAAAATTAAAAAATCAAAGCCGATAGATTGAAATCCCACTGAATACTGTTCACAGGTCTAAGCCTATCTTTTAAGATCGTCATTCAATACAGAATCTGAAATTATAACGCAAAATAAAACACAAAGTGTCGTTTCGCTGAATATTTTTTGCGTAAAATATCTCATAATGTCGGATAAATTCAAACTTTCGAGATTTTTGTGTTGAAATTCCAAAATTAAACGTGATATCGAGTTTCACGAGACAACCCTCGATGGCTTGTCCCTGCTTTTTGAGAGGATACGAAAAATATTTCAATTCTTCACCGGGAAATGACACTTTTTTTATTTATAGCGTTAATGCAAAATACCTATCGCTTTTATTCAGGTGAGAAGGTGACACTTCATAAGTTGAATTGATGAAGTACATGGCTTTTTTAAAATAAATTCCCCTGATAAAAAATAAATCTGGAATAATTAAATTTCATTTCTTATTAAGCTCTTCTAGTGAAATTAGTCATCAGATAGCGTCAGCGTGATTTATCACAACTAATTGCGGCGGCGCATCTGAAAGTAAAACTCGTCGAGAACATCCTGCAGGCGAATGAACGCATTGCGCGTGAAAATCATTCATTCTTTGCTCAAAATGGAATGCTGGTAATTATTATTATGAGCGACCCCGGTGCTGGTAAAACCACGCTTATTGAACAAACCATTCGTGCCTTTTCTCCCCAAATCAGGATCGCCGTCATTGAAGGCGATATTCAATCGACCGATGATGCTGAAAAAATTGCCGCCACTGGTGTTCCGACTGTACAAATAAATACGGGGGGGCGCCTTTCATCTGGATGCAAACATGATTCATAAGACCTTTGATCAAATTAACTTTAAATATTTGGATTTATTAATTATCGGAAATGTTGGCAACCTCGTTTACCTGGCTAAATTTAACGTGGTGGAAGACTTTAAAGTTATGCGGCTGAGCATACCAGAAGGGGATGATAAACCCTTTAAATACCCGTTCATGTTTCATGAATCAAGTGTACTTCTCATCAACTAAATTGACCTGTTGGCTTGTATTTAATATGACATTGCAAAAACTCATCAGGAAGTTCGAAAAAATAATTCTCGAATTGAAATATTTGAAGTTTCAGGAAAAACTAAACCGAGCCTGAATGCATGGTTTTATTACGCATCACGTATTATGCCCCCCTACTTTTCCTGCCAAACCGGATCCCTCGGTCGGGCTCCTTTGGCTGAATCTTTCATACGCTTATTTCGAAAATTTTTAATTCGATAAAAAGTCAGGAAATTGGCATCATGTTGATTGTGGGCGCCACCCGAATCATCATCAAAAGCAGTTCGGACCGCCGCGATAATATCTTTTCCATCGAACAGCCAATCCGGATATTGAAATCCATGTGTTCTTGTATCTGGATGGTATATAACGATTGAGCGAATTTCCCACTGCTGCAAATCAGCAGAACCGAGGAGCGCCAGGACATTCCGAGTTCTTTCCGGATTTTCACTTCGATGCAGGGGGAGGACTGGATTTGAAAGTGCCCAATATTTTTGGGAGACGGGATCAAAACGAATTGTAAATTTTTTACATCCGCCTGGAAAATCGATAAATCCTTGCTGCGGATCAAAACTCGCCTCCTTCCCATCGGCACGAATGGAAATTACCGCTGCTTTTTCCATTCCTTTTCGGTAATCAACTCGTAAGATATTAACGACCTTTCCATCTGGTGTAATCACTGCATTTCCTTCCAGCCAGCCGCCAAAATTCCCGTCCAGCCAAGCGGGATTTCGCCCCAGCCGATTACTACAGGTCCAGCTTTGCGAGTTCAACAGATCAGCGTCAACCGGAGCCGACATCATGAATGCCCGAAATTGATGACCCCATCCACCGGGATTTTTTGTATCTTCAAAAGCCCGCCAGATTCGATTATTGTGAATCACCAACGGCACCGGCGCCGTATGATACCCCCCGCCGCTCAAAAGCCGTCCGGAAAGGCTGTCTACCGGGGAAGTCCATGTTGTTCCGCCGTCAGTCGATCGGCGAATGACCACATTTCCATTGCCCTTGTCGGTACCCATTAAATAGAGGGCATCCGCATGAACAAAAATGGATGCCCAGAATGAACCTTCGATTCGGGAAATTGGCTTCCAGCTTTTCCCCCGATTGGTTGAACAGAAAACAAGGGTGATTGCCTCTGTTTTTTCGGTGGAAGCCGGCCCAAATTCATCACATTTGGCGACATAGTTCCCATCTGGCAGAATGGCAATCCCCGGTGATCCCAAATAAATGCCACTCGAAGCAGGTGAATGATGAATCACCACGCCCGGTACTTTCTGAGCGTTTAGATTAAGGGTGAATATAAGCAAAAATATCGCCAGCATTTTATTCATCGAATTTACTCCATTTTGTTTGTTAGATGATAAACCGTTTTAATTGCTTCGCGCCGGTACGACTAACCTGCAACATCTCTCCGTTTTTTAAGAATAGATGATAACGTCCCGAGGCAGCAGTATCTATTTCTTTAATATAGTCGATATTAACGATAGAAGAACGATGAACACGAATAAATTGTTGTGGATTGAGTCGATTTTCCAGGTTCGTCAGGGATTGCTGAATCAGGTATGCGGCTTTGGTCGTGTGAATATTGACATAATCTTCCATCGCTTCAAAGTAGATAATTTCATGCGAATTAATAATGACGATTCGCCCCGATTGTTTAATTAAAAATCGATCCTGATACGTCTGTTGTTGATTAAGATGATGTAATAGTTGTGCAGTTGGGTCCAGGTTGTGGTTGGATCGGAGGAGATTTTGTTTCACTTTTTCAAGCGCCATATCAAACCGATCCGGATCGAACGGTTTGAGGAGATAATCAACTGCATTGACTTCAAACGCGTGAATGGCGTATTTATCATAAGCAGTGCAAAAAATGATTTGCGGCCGTTCATCCAGCATTTCCAGCAGTTCAAATCCATTAATTTCCGGCATTTGAATATCCAGAAACATCAAATCTGGTTGGAATTTTTCAATTGCCTGCAGGGCTTCATGAGCATTTCGGCAATCTGCCACAATCTCTATCCCGGGATGCCCCTGCAGAAATTCCCGGATAATTTTTCTGGCTGGAAATTCATCATCGACGATAATCGTTTTTATGTTCATAATTTAGGATTCCATCGCAACCGGAATTTGCACTCTGACTCGAAATAAATCTGTTTGTGAAAGATCAATGTCGAGCTGATAATTTTCACGATAAAGCTGATCCAAGCGCTTTTTTAAATTACTTAAACCCGTACCATTTGTCATTAGTTTTTCGACCACCATTCGATTGTCTTTATTAATCGGATTCGTCACTTCAATCACAATATTGGGACCATGCGATTTAATGACTAATTGGATTAATCCCCCATCCAGGCGATTGGCAATCCCATGTTTGATGGCGTTTTCAAGTAGGGGTTGGAGCAGCATTGAGGGGACGCTTTTGGTTAATAGGGAAGCATCTACCTCCTCCTCATACTGCATCCTGTCCCCAAAACGTATTTCTTCAATCTCACGATAGGCTTCGGCGTACCACAACTCATCCTGAAGCGAAACGAATTGATGATCGTGAATATCCAGCGTCATGCGAAAAAACTCAGCGAGTTTGGCAATCATCTTCCGGGCCAGCGAGGCATTTTCAGTGATAAGGGCATTCACGGAATTTAATGAATTGAATAAAAAGTGTGGATTCAATTGTAATTTCAGGGCTTTCAGTTCAGCATCGCGGGACAGGACTTTTAAATTCGTTTCCGCCAGTTCCTTTTCCCGAAAATTCTGGTAATAAATCATGGTATAATATATTCCCGCTACCAGAAAATAATTCAGTAATCCAAATGTAAATTGCCAACCTAAAGTCATCCGGACATTGAAATGGTGAAAGAACATTTTCCCAAACATGAAATACCAGCTACCGTAGATCACGACTAACCAGAAAGTTACCAGAACGATGGCAATTAAAAAGTGGATTAAAGATAAAATAATGATATGAAATTTGCCAAAAGGGATATGCTTGCAGGTATACCAAATGAGAATACTCAATAAGGCAAAAAGATAGTTCGTCTGCATGGAGGTAATGAATGCAATAAAAAAAGTCGGAATATCGGACCCGACAAAAAGTGCGATACTATAAATCAATGTCCAGAAAGTCCAGAAAAGAAAACCATAGAAAAAAATTGACCATCTGTTTCTTTTTGCCGATAACACCTTTGCCTCCAGTTCTGTCAATTAATTCTGAATAGATGAATGATAAGCATTCTTTCCGGAAAAATCAATTAAAATTTTAGGGAAAGGAGAGGTGTCGGGCGTGATGCGTAATCCGGGATACGTGTTAACGTGAAACTAAATATTGGAATAAAATGTAATTAATTCGCGCCTCACTTTTTACCCATTACGTTTTACGCATCACGATTTACACATTACCGATCACGCATCACGCCCCCACCCATTACTTCCCGGCGACCTTCTCCGCTAACTGCTTCATTAAATGATATTTAACCCAACCATACTGTGGATTAATCTCCAGCGCTTTCTCAAAACTCTGTCGGGCTTCGGGATACTTTTCTTGCTGCATGAAAATCATCCCCTGATAACCATAAGCTTCAGCTTTACCCCAATCCGGCAGAATTGACACAGTATCCGTTGTGGTCTTAAAAATCGCGATCGATTGATTAATTATATCGAGTGCTTTATCAGCACCCCCGCCAAACATTGTCGGGGTATATAGCGTACTAATTCCAATCAATAAGTTCACCCGTGGATTTTTTTTACCCAATTCCATCGCTTTTCCCGAAGCGACTCCGGACCGGGGTCCCAGATAGATAGCTTTCATGGGACTGAACGCGATTTTTTTCCCGAATAGATTCGCTTTTAATGCATAATTTTCCGGAAAATCTTCTTTCAGTTCAATCGATTTTTCCAGATGTTCCAGGGCTTCTTCGGTATATTTTTCCGCGGCGGCTTTTAATTTATCATCCTCCAGCGCATTTTTTGAAAAATAGTAATCGGCAAGTCGAAAATCTGTCAGCGCCACATAATGGTGAACGAGCCATTTATGCTGATTAAGCGTTAATAATCGCTCGAAATGCGCGCGCGTATTTAATAACAGCGGAAGCTGCCATTCATTAAGGCATTGATCCAGGAGTTTTTTCCCCTGGATAATGAGCGAATCAATTGGCTGGGCGACACTGATTTGTTGAAAATTCAGGGCTAAAATTGCGATGATGAGCCATAAATAAAAATTTTTCATTCCTAAACTCCGTTGTTTTTAAATGATTTATGTTCCGAATTCATGGAAAAATTAATGAATATGATAAAATTTTGTATCCGTTCAATAAATGAGGGTAATGCGACGTCCTGTCATGGCGAGGAGCGCTTTTGGCGACGAAGCAATCCCCTCACACAACATCAGGAGATGGCTGCGGCAAAAAACGCCTCGCAATGACAGGTTTTTTCACCCACAATTATTGAGCGGATACAAAATTTTTATCTTGAATTTTATGAGTTCAGTCTAAAAACCGCCAATTACATTAATTTCACGATTTTAAAGCGGTGTAAGTTCAATAAAAACAATTAGTGTAATTTGTAAAATTAGTGGTTAAAGTCTTTTTAGCGTTAACTCATTTTTTAGCTCCCCCCCAAAAAACACCGCAGATTTAAATTTGTGAAATCGGCGAAAACGGTGCCTGGTTTTAAAATGACAAGGAAATCCCAAAATAAATCGTTCGATTCATGGAACTCGTCACAGCCTGACGCTGCGTATAGTCTTCAGAATAGCGATAATCAAAAATATTGTTTCGATTTAACACGTTTGAAATTGAGAAATACAGAACTGATGGCTTTCCTTTTACAAAGTAATGCAAATACGAAAAATTCACATCCAGTTTATGATAATCCGGTACCCGGCATTTATTATATTCACCGGATGCGGCGGTATATGGCTTGCCGGTTGCAAACCGATAAAGTAAACCCAGGTTGAACCGTGGCGAAAAACCATACTTGGCGACAACCGATAAATTGTGGGTAATATCAAAATCCGGCGAAGTTAATTGGGTATATTCGAACCATTTCCGTCGTGCCACCAAATAACTGTAAGAAATCCATCCAGACAATTTTTGAAAATTTCTTTTCACAAAAATATCGAATCCATACGCATAACCGTAACCCTCATTTCGATAATTTATTGTAGGAATATTTTTTAATAACTGCTGATAATCCTTGTAAAAAATTTCACAGCGATAAACCGTGGTTTCGTGTTGATAATGAACGCCCGCAATTGAATGAATCGATTTCATCGCCGAAAGATCTGGATTCCCGATAATGGAATCATAGTATTGAATTTCTGGAAATTGATGATAGATCCCATAAGCTGCTGTTAAGCTAAGTGCCGGTGTTAATGGGAAAACAATATTCAGACGGGGTGCCAACAGGGTGCGCCGGGAAACGGATTCTTTTTCAAGCCGCAATCCGGGTGAGACGACCATTGCCCACGGGGTAACAAATTCACTCTCCAGAAAAACAGCCTGACGGGAGGAACGATAGTCGGTTTTGATTTCATAAAGCGAGGCATCCGGTGCAAAATCCTCTTCGTCAAAGGGCCTTTCCCCGGTAAATAATGCACGGGGTATCAGGTAATTTATGCCGCCCTTCAGTTTCAGACTCGACAACATCTCATATTCTGTCGTGAAGTTCAACTGCCAGAGATTATCATCCAGGTTGAGACGCCTGTTGCTGATCCCCATCGTCCGCTTAAAAGTGGAATAGGCAATATTTCCACTGATAATTAGTTGTTTATTAATAGCTTGATGCAATCTAAGATTATAGAGATTGGTGGTCGTTTTACCACGATAATAAATTTCATAAATTGGATCTTCTACCTGAACACCGACTTCATCCGACTCCCGAAAGATAAAAAATTTTACATATCCATTTGAATGATAGCGCCAGATAGCGTTAAAATTTATATCATAAGCACTGGGGAAATGCGAAAAATTTTTAGAATTGCCATTAAATTTGAACATCGTTTCGGTTTCACTTTTATTCCCTGAAAAAGAAATTCCGGCTTTATAATTCATGAGCGGGAGTTCCACTTTTATGGAATTGGCTGCCAGTCCAAGACCCAGGGTGAGCAATTTTTGGGTGGGGATACCCTGACTCGCCATATCCAGAACGCCGGAAAGGGCATTCCCATATTGCGCCGAAAAACCACCGCTGGAAAAAAATGTTCCTTTTAATAAAAAGGGGCTTATCGTGCCAAAAAAACCGCCGGTAGGCGATTCGTAGCGGTAAGGATGGTTTAGCAGCGCACCATCCAGATAAATAGCGGTTTCCGAAACATCTCCCCCGCGAATGAACAAACCAGCCCCTTCATCCACCGGCGGTACGCTCGGAAAGGTTTTCATCGCCCAGAATACATCAGCCGCAGCACCGGGCGTCGTCATCACCTCCAGACTGGAAAGCGTAACACCATCTTCGGTGCCACTGGTAAAGGCGCTGGCGGTCACGGTGACGCGCTCACCCTGAAGCGGTGCGGCTTTTAATTGAATCGTCAGTTCAAAACTTTTGTTTGCCTCAAGCAAAAGCCACTGTTCGTACGTCTGATAGCCAATGAAAGAGCAAACCAGGATATTTTCGCCCTTTTCTTTTGTTATAAATTGAAAAAATCCATTTTCATCGCTGATACAACCGTCAAATTTTCCCTTTAAAAAGATGTTTGCAAAACTTAATTTTTCTCCCTTTTCATTTAAAACAACGCCCTTTATCGTCGAACCGGGACCACTCCACAATGAAGTATTCAAAATAAACAATAAAATGAGCCCTTGAAGACGCGAATACAAGCCTGATTTTAAAAATAACATGATCATCTCCTGAAAATAGTAAAAGCATCTGAATTAACTACAGGATTAATATAATATAATTTCCCATGAAATGATGAAATTTTCGATGAATGAACTAAAAAATCGATAAAAACGCAGATACAGGAGATGAACGGAAAGTAGCCAATTAGCCGGTTAATATTCAAAGAACATCTGTTGAATTTTTGCAATATCGGTTGTTTGAGTAAGTGCCAGCATCAACAGAATCCGACTTTTTTGCGGATTCAAATTATCCGCCACGATAAAACCATACTTTTCATCATCGACTTCGGCTTTTAAAGTTACTGGTCCACGACCGGTTCTGGAACTTCGGACCACGCTCACATTGTTTTTAACAGACCGTGCCAGCGCCTGGATAGTCGCTTCACTGGGATTTCCATTACCGGTCCCGGCAAACACAATCCCCTGAATCCCGTTTTTTACCGATTGACCAATCAGACTCGAATCAAAATCAGCATGACTATAAAAAACAGCCACTTTCGGTAATGTATTGATTTCCTTAATATTAAAATTACTTCGAAAAGTATGCTTCCGCACTGATTCCCGATAAAAGGACGCCTTACCATAAAAAATATAACCCAGAATACCAAATTCAGGCGTCTGAAAAGCATTGACATTGGTGGTATTTACTTTCGTCACCTCACGGGCCGCATGAATCTGGTCATTAAAGCAGAGAAGAACGCCTTTACCCGGTGCCTGAGGGGAAGCAGCCAGGGCCACCGCATTATAGAGATTCAAAGCACCATCGGCACTCAATGAACCAGATGCCCGCATGGCACCAGTCATCACCACCGGTTTACGGGTTTGAATCACCAGATTGAGGAAATAGGCCGTTTCTTCCATTGTATCGGTGCCATGGGTAATCACCACCCCATCCACATCAGCCTGATTCACCACTTCATCCACTTTTCGGGCGATCTGCAACCAGATTTCACCGGTCATATCCTGACTGGACACCTGACACACCTGCTCGCCTTCTACAATCGCCAGATCCTGGATTTCCGGCACTGCCTGAAGCAGGTTTTCAACTGGCAATTTTGAAGCTTGATACTGTCCGGTTACACTCGACTGTCCCACCCCGGCGATTGTCCCGCCAGTCGCCAGAATGACGATTTTCGGTTTCGTTGCGGACAGGGCAGCCGTATAAATAAAGAGTAGCAGAATGACGATTTTCATTTTTTACTCCTGGTTTTATGATGTTTTCAGATTTGGTTTTTGGATATTTATTCCTGAACCTGTTTTGATTTTGCTACTGTACACTTTTTGATGATGTAAAATCTAATCTCGAACCACCTCTCCCCAAAGGGCAGAAGGAATAGTTAGGCCCTCTTCGTTTGGGGCTGATCGTGTCCTACATCACGTTATTGGAACCGGAGAAAATGCCACTCCCTCTAAGGGTAAATCTTCGGGTTTAAATATACAAAAACGCTAAAATGCCCCGAGGATTCTGAGCTTCCTTCAGGATGCTTGCCTATTTTTATCCTCAGGCGATTGATTGCGCTAAATCAGCTTTTCCCTGCGTCCAGTAGAAGCGATAGGACACGATCAGACCTTTGGGAAGAAGAGTGATCAATTAATCATGAATAATCATTAATAAATTACATCATGGCATTGCCCGGAGCCTGTACACTTAAATTTCTGAAGCTTAAAATACTCCCCCATCAATTTTCCCGCAACAATTGCCTCGCTGCCAGCACCAAAAACATAAAATTAGAGGCGCCACCACCAATGACATATTCGGTTTGCTGCCACAGAAACGGAAATTCCTTCAGTTCGGGCAGATCGGGTCGAATTAACGCTGTTCCCGAAATAACGCCCCCCGGAATGTAAGACCAATCCGCCCGGTTTGCGCCATAAGCAATCGTGGCCGATTTGCTCCCCACACCGGAAGCAAAAGAGGCAGTATTTTCACCAGGATGACATCCCAGCATAAAATTCAGGGCATTGAGCATATATTCTTTCGAAATAATATCCGGAAAAGCGAGATGCAGATAGTACTGTTCCACGCCAAATCGCTGGATATTCCAGCCCGGTCCCCAGATTTGCGGACGATAGGGCACGCCGAACGGATTTGCTTTGACTTCATCTTCAATTCTGCTGGCATAGCTACGGATGGCGTCATGAACTGTCTGGCTAAACGCTTTATCATTGATAAGCGGCAGAACGCGTCCCAACAACCAGCCGTTTCGCCAGGCAGAACGCGGGATTTCAGGTGACATGGATTTCAGGTACTCTTTATATTCTGATTTCTCTGTCGTCAGGATTAATTCAGCTAACGCGTCGATTTTCTGGAATGAGAGTCGATCCACATCTTTATTTTTTTTCCATAACGCCTCGGCCACGTTAAGGCATTCAGTCGCCAGATTCTTATCATATTTTTGTAAAACACGCGCGGCAGCCGCCAGACAACCAGCCACACTCAGTTCCCGTCCTGGATTTTCTTCGGTAAAAACCCAGCGATCATCCGGCTTTCCAATATTTTTTCCGCTTTCGTGTTTCGCTGAATTTTCGATTTTGTTATCCGTCATGGTAGCGCCATCACCCAAAAGTACATATTGACGTAAATCTGAACAGATAATGCCGCGATACAGGCGTCCCAGGCTTTTGTACCCGGCCAAAATGGTCAAAACGCCGTGTTCGATCTGTTGCAGAATGTCCGGCTTGCCGTCCGGCCGATGCAGTTCGACGAGTTTTTTAGCCTGATCAATCGTCGTTTCATCATAATCGATCTGAAAAGCTTCATAAATCATGGCCAGAACACGGACGGTGCCACCCTGCGATTCCACCCGGAGATCGTAATCGCCAGCATCATGCCATCCGCCCACATTCAATCCCGGCACCGGGTCAAGTCCTTTATACTTTGTGAGGGTTGAACTCCCCTGCAGATACCCGTCGAAGTGATTCGTATTGGGGGGTGCCATCCGGACATCATCGTTATGACACAGCCCATGCCAAACGCGATACCGATCATTGACCCGTACATGACACATCTGCACCGGCAGAAAATAATCCAGTGTCGGCTGCCAGACGTGCCGATCGAAAATATCATTGTCGATTTTAAACGGTTCGGTTTTGCTCTCACGATAGGTGATACGGTACATTCCTGGTTCCCGAATTTTTGAAAAATCAAGCCGGAAATAGAGATAGCGCAGGAATTTTCCCCAGGATTCCGGTTTTTGCGATAAAACCGTCTCCAATTGACCATCGGGCAGGATACGTTTTAAGTATGCGACCTGTTCACCTTTCTCCCTTTGATCGCATTCAATGACGGCAATTTTTGATTGCTGCGGGAAATAACCAACCTGCGAGACATGAATGACCGGCTGATAGGTCCAATCCGGTAAGACATGGGGCGTGATCGTCAGTTCCACCGCATTTTGCGTGCTCGCTTCGGTGATGGGTGCCCGAACGATGAACCAGCCATTATTATGCAATGCCCGGCCATCAATTAACTGCAATTGAGCTTTCTGAGAGAGAATTGTCATCCGCTGAAGTTCACATTCGGGCGCAATGACCAGTTTTTTCCCTTCAGCCAGCGGTTGATTTTCCAGTTCACCATTCTCCCGGCGAATCATGGGGCCATTCAATTGCCGGGGAAAAATTCCAGTCATCCCATCCATATTAAATGTTTTGCCAAATAAAATCGCCGGAAAAAATTCCAGATTGAAGCCAACCTTGCCCAGCCATTCTGCCGGCAGTGGTTTTTCCAGATCGATCATAATTCGCACAGAATTGCCTTCGGCTTGTACCCTGATCCAGTACTGAATATTTAAATCAGGATAATCAATCGGATTAAAACCTTTTCGATTTCGAGCTGAATCGGGGTAGGTGCAGGAGAGGCTCACCAGCTGATTTTTTGCATCGACGACCCGCTGGCCAACCTTTGGGACTAGCTGCCACTGTCCCGGCGCCGCTTCCAGCCGTAAATCACCATTTGACGCCACCCGGACGCCGTGTTGAATTATTGTTACCCCGCCCTGATGACCCTCCGGATAGTTATCATGAAAAAGCATGACATTCAGGCCGGGCATTTCAAAATATTCCTGATCATTGAGGGTCAGTTTGTTTTGTTGGGCAAATGTTGAGAATACAAATCCAATTAATGATAAAAGCACAAATGGTGATTTTCTAAGATTTTCGATTTGATACATTTGAGCCGCATTTCTTTACAATGTGTTATTTATGATAATTCATCTATATTACCAGGAAATCGGATGTTTCTTCGATTCGGGCAATTATACCATCTGTCATACCAGGTGCAATGTGTTTTTTCGACAAAATTTTAATACCCCATTTTTTGAAGGAAAAATCTTGTGTCTCTGACAGTGATTTAAACAAATTTTGTAACCGATCACCGGGTGAAAACAAACAATTTTCATTTTTTGTGTCCAGGGCAGC
>DYKB01000220.1 GCA_020722815.1 Caldithrix sp.
AGGTGAATGTCGGCGGATTAAAAAATGTTCTTGACTTGGCGGTTAAATATAAAAATAAAGTTTTTTGGCCAAGCTCAATTGCCGCCTTTGGGCCAACGACACCGCGGCATAATACTCCCCAACATACTATCCTTGAGCCGACAACGATGTATGGGGTCAACAAGGTAACCGGTGAGCTATTGTGCCAGTATTATTTTTTAAAGTATGGATTGGATGTGAGAAGTCTGCGCTATCCTGGGCTAAACGGTTGGCGAGCCGATCCGGGGGATGGGACGACCGAGTATGCGATTCATATTTTCTACGGGGCAATAAAAGAAAAAAAATACACCTGTTTTTTGAGCGAAAACACAGTTTTACCGATGATGTATATTGATGATGCAATCGAAGGAACAATTAAATTAATGGAGGCACCGGCGGACAAAATTAGCGTCAGGACAAGTTACAACTTTGCCGCGATATCCTTTTCGCCAAAAGAATTGGCTGCAGAAATCAAAAAGATAGATCAGGAGTTCGTTTGCACATATGCGCCGGATCATCGCCAAAAAATTGCCGACTCATGGCCAACTTCAATTGACGACTCGCAGGCCCGAGCCGATTGGGGTTGGCAGCATAAGTTTGATTTGGCCGGTATGACAAAAGCTCTTTATGACAACATTAAAAGAAAGTTAGGGAAATAATTATGAAAGACACCTTTATTAAGGTTTTACAGGCAGAATTAGATAGGATTGACCAAGCCAAAACCAGCAAGCGCCAGGAAAAGATTATTACCGGGTTCACCGCCGATCACAAAGCAATTATAAACGGCAAGGAGTACCTGATTTTCAACGCCAATGATTACTTAGGACTCCGATTTGATGAGGAGGTAAAAAAAGCGGAAAAAGAGGCCGCCGAGACCTATGGGACCGGACCTGGGGCGGTAAGATTTATCTCCGGCACATATCAAGTCTATAAAGACTTGGAGGAAGCGTTGGCCAAGTTTCACGGCAGGGATGATGCGATGATATTTTCTTCAGCTTTTGCCGCCAATATGGCGGTAATTTTCTGCCTGATTAAAGGTCAAAGCAAAGATTCTCTCGTTTCGGGTGAAACCATAGTTATATCGGATGCCCTAAATCATCGAAGCATTATTGATGGCATTCGGGTAGCCGGATTATCCAAAGAACAAAAGGCAATTTATAAACATCTAAATTATGGAGATTTGAACAGAGTTTTAACCGAAAACAAAGGTAAATTCAAGCGGGCGCTTGTTATCTCCGACGGGATTTTCAGTATGTTGGGTGAGGCGGCGGACGTAAAAACCTTAAAGGAGATTGTTGACAAACATATGGGAGACTATGAAGAAGGGGTGATTTTGCTAATCGATGACAGTCATGGTATTGGTGCTTATGGAGCAACCGGTCGGGGAGTCGAGGAAAAGACTGGAGG
>DYKB01000221.1 GCA_020722815.1 Caldithrix sp.
ATTCCCTCTCCCTCTGGGAGAGGGTTAGGGTGAGGGTAGTTTTTAACTCACTTATCTCTTAATTTCCAATTAGTTATCACCTTAACCTGACGGCTATGATGGTGGGGGGAATAGCGCCTAACCGTCTGGTAAAGATTATAAGTATCCACTCAATAAAACATGGTCGTACACCCTTTCAAAGGTTTTAAACCTTTGAAAGGGTAGATTTCACCATCCTTTATTGAGGGGATACGATTATTTTTTGGGGACCGCCGGTCATTTTATCCCATGATGCCAGGCATTTTCCGGAAAAGTCGGCTTTAAATGCCTCCCATTGTTGTTGTTTTTTCGGATTGGCTGAGTACAACGAAGTAATAATAATAAATAGCATGAGAGCGATAAAGAGTAAATTTTTCATTGTTTTTTCCTTTCGGTTTTACGGCGCTAAGAACTAAGGAAAAGGAATCCATGCGTTGTTGATGTACGCTTCAGTTAGAATGTAATCTACATTGTATTCAGGGTAATGGATGAAGACCATGCCAATATCAGGAGCGAACCAGGAATCAAATCCAGTTCCCATGATCTGAGGTATGCAGATAGCGACATGAAAACAGTTCTGATATTCACGGGGGAAATGACGGACACTGTCAATTCCGGTTCGAAATATCATCTCACGTTCAATATTTTCGATACCCACGATAACAACCTCGAATTTATTCTTATTGATATAAAATTGCCGGTGAGAGTTGATAAGTGATTTGTCAAAAATGAAATAGGGAACTTCACCTTCCAGTGTACGCAACATCAAATGGCCAAATTCATTTTGACGAAGCAACAGTGTGTCGAATCCCATTATTAATCGATCCATGAAGATCGGTGGCCAATATATTTTTGTTCCACCTTTTAAAATAAAATACTCCACTTGTTCGATGGTTTTCGTACCCACAATGGAAAAGGTTGCTTCACTGGTATCGTTCACCGGAATTCGGTAATCGATTACAGTGAATTTCCAGGTATTGCCCACCTTTAACGGGAAATAACTACTATTTTCCATAAATTTGACCAGATTCTTTTCATTTTCACAACTCATTGACATGAGGAGTAAAACGGTCAGAAGCATAATTCGTAAACGCATTGAATCTCCTTTTCATTAACTTTTAAATATGGTATAACCTGAATTCAGGCTTTGCCGTTGGAAATCTCCGCTTCATAGAAAAGCTCACCCTGAAGTGGACAGTCTTTTATTTTTTTGCCGGGATATTGCTGAGCTTAAAAAACAAATAACTGAATTTGATCATTATCAAACCTTAAAGTTCAGTTGATTGTAGAACCAGATTATATTCAATTCATTCACAGACTGTCCTGACTAACATCATCCGTGAAAACGACTATCAAATGGGCTGGCCATAAAAAGTTTTCATCATTTTGTTTCCTTTT
>DYKB01000222.1 GCA_020722815.1 Caldithrix sp.
CAAATTCTTTTTGCCCAATTTGCCTCCGCAATCAATGATCTGTTGACGATGATGCTAGGCAGTCTAACTGGTTACTGATCACTGACAACTGACCACTGATCACTGATTACTGATTACTGATTACTGCTTATCTCACAAAGCACAGTTTCTTGACCGCTGTAAACTCACCGCTGCGCATCTCATAAAAATAAATGCCGCTGCTCAAATTTTTCGCGTTGAATACCACCTGATATTTTCCCGCCGGCTTTTCTTCATCCACCAGGATTGCCACCTCCTGCCCGAGCGTATTATAGACTTTGATCGAGACGCGCCCATCCTTCGGCATCTGATAAACTATGATCGTCGAGGAATTGAAGGGATTTGGGAAATTTCCATATAAAACATAATCTTTGATTTCTTGTAAATTATTTCCATCTCTAGCTGATGTCTTCTCTAAAAAATAAACTTCGACTTCATATAGTGAATATCCCCATTCTGTGCCTCGCTTGAAGCCATATATCCTGATAAATCTTGCTGCTGTTTGCAAATCATATTTTTCAATTCCCCCAACTCCATCTGTTTTATGAATTATGTCTGCCCAACTACTGCCATTATCTGAAATTTGAATTTTGTACTCTTTGCCGTAAGCTGTTTCCCAATAAAGCCTGATTTGGTTGAAAGTCTGAACAGAACCCAAATCTATTAACAGCCACTGCGGATCAGAGAATTGAGAGGACCAGCGCGTGGCATAATTTCCATCTACCGCTCGGCTTGCCTCCAACCCAGCTCCTTCAATTGAAGAAGCAATTGCCAGCTTTCGCAAGGCGAGATTTTCGGGAGGCGTGTCATAAACTTTGAAGATGGCAGTTTTGGAATTATTGGTAATGTTTCGCTCTGATATTGCATTTAAATAATTCACTGCTGCTTGTACTGTAAAATCCGCAATTCGTTCAGCAGTCCAGGTAAAATCTCCCCTTATACCAATGTCGCCATTTATTAATTTCATTCCACCGACTGAAATAGATTCAGTAAGCTCCGAATACTTACTGACGTCGGTTCCATTTACCTTGAAAAGAACTTCAAGCGGTTGATTGGATGGCGTTGCTGTAGTTCCCCGATTTAAAATAGTAGCCAGGAATTGTACTTTGTCTCCCTTCAAAGGAAATGCAGGAACTATTTTGATGTTCGCGATTTGAAGATCGGGATAAAGAGTTCCATTTGTTAATTCAAATGTGCTTTGCAATGGAAGGTTAGCGGATGAAGGTCCAACTTTTACTGAATACAATCCTGGTGCAATGTTATAACGCTGAGTCATTTCATCAAAATAGTAGAGTTCATTCGGTGAAATTTGAAAGGTTACCGTTTTAGTTTCACCAACATGGAGTGGAATTCGCTTAAAACCTTTTAACTCTTTAACTAATTCCTGCCCGGGAGA
>DYKB01000133.1 GCA_020722815.1 Caldithrix sp.
ATGGGATTGCGAGCCTAAAAAAACAGGCTGCGGCAAAAAACGCCTCGCAATGACAGGAGTTGGTGTTTTTGGACAGACACTTTTTAGTGTGGACACAGTAATGTCAAAACAATATAATTCTGAGCGGATTCAAAACGTGATTTTCGATATTTGGGTGATAAATGACGCGCGAAAATAATAACTTTTTCATATTTTTCGTGTAAAATTTTATTGCTTCTTTGTAAAATTATTACTATTATTTTCATTACGATTTTATAAATTTTGTAATATTTCTGGACATTTTTCCGTTAAAGACCTGTGATGGTTGGCACGATCCAGAAATTTACCATCATTCATGTTGAATTGAGCGATCGGTGATGTCGTAAATCTTATATTTTCAGATTGATAAGTGAATGCTAAAAATATTTTCAGATTTTGATCCCTTTCCAGGCTTCTTTAACTGATAAATAACGGAATTTGGGGGATGAGGGACTCCTTTTTTGAAAATTGTGTTTTATATTAAGAACGAAGACTGGTGAGAATAGGCGCTTTTAGCTGAAAATTGCGTTGGATTGGGTTATTTTAATGAAACTACTGCCATTATACAAAGGAATCGTACATGTCAATTTTATGGATTGATGGAAAAAGTTTGACTTTGGAAGATATTTTTCTGGTTAGTAAAGGAAATCAGCCAGTTTCCTTAAAAGTAGAAGCAGCGGAGCGGTTAATAGCCTGCCGGGCGGTCATTGAAGAAGCTATCCAGGAGAAAAAAATTATTTATGGTGTCAATACCGGCTTTGGTAAATTTAGTGATATTCTCGTATCCGAAAAAAATTTATTGCAATTGCAGGAAAATTTAATCTGGAGTCATGCCGCGGGAATCGGTAAACCGCTCACCCCGGAATTGGTTCGTACAATTTTACTTCTAAAAGCGAACACGCTGGCAAAAGGCTACTCCGGTGTTCGTCCGCTTATTGTGCATCGTTTGCTGGATTTATTAAATCACGATCTGCTGCCAGTGATTCCTGAAAAAGGATCTGTCGGGGCCTCCGGTGATTTAGCACCACTGGCCCATTTGACCTTAGTGCTGTTGGGAGAAGGAGAAGTCTTCTTTAAACAGCAAAGAATTAGTGGAATGGAGGCATTAAAACTGGCTGGGATTGAGGCGATCAAATTACAGGCCAAGGAAGGCCTGGCCCTGTTGAACGGTACTCAGGTCACCACTGCCCTGGCTGTAATCGCCTTGTTGCGTTTGGAGCATTTGATAAAAGTAGCCGATATAATTGGGGCAATGAGTATTGAAGCACTGAAAGGAACTCCGACCGCTTTTGATCCCCGAATTCATCAAGTACGCGGGCTGGCGGGACAAATGCGGGTAGCCGATAATTTATTGCGCTTATTAAAAGATAGTCAAATTGTGTTGGGACATAAATATTGTGCGAAAGTACAGGATGCATATAGTTTGCGTTGTATGCCGCAGGTGCATGGAACAGTACGCGATGCCTGTCAATTTATTCGTTCGATCTTAAGTACCGAAATCAATAGTGCCACTGATAATCCGCTAATTTTTCTGGAAGAAAAAGATATTCTTTCTGGTGGTAACTTTCATGCGCAACCGATTTCAATGGTGGCCGATTTAACGGGAATTGTTGCTGCACAATTGGCCAACATTTCAGAAAGGCGAATCGAATATATGCTCGATCCTCAAACAAGTTCTCTGGCGGGATTTTTAACCGAAAGGGGTGGCTTAAACTCGGGATTCATGATGGCGCAAGTTACGGCTGCCAGTCTGGTTTCTGAAAATAAAGTATTAGCCCATCCTGCATCGGTGGATTCGATACCAACTTCGGCCAATAAGGAAGATTTTGTGAGCATGGGGACTTTTGCTGCCAGAAAAGCGCTGGATATTGTCCAAAATTGTGAATATGTGCTGGCCATTGAACTCCTCTGCGCTGCGCAGGGACTGGATTTTGAAAAGAAATTGATTTCCAGTCCTCCAATTGACCATGCGCTGAAATTGGTACGCGCCGAAATTCCACATTGGGAACGCGATCGGCTGATGGCCCCTGAAATAGAAAAAGCTTATCAACTCGTACGAAGCGAAAAATTTGTCCAGGAAATTGAGGCATTTGTTGGCGCTTTATAATAGAATTGGGTATCTGCTAAGATTTCAATCGTAAAGTTGGCTTCGGCAGGCTCAGCCACCGGTATTGGTCGTATCCTGAGCTCGTTGAAAGGTACTTTTATCATGTTTTATTGCGGGGATACGAATTTTCGTATCCCTTCAATAAAGGATGGTAACATCTACCCTTTCAAAGGTTTAAAACCTTTGAAAGGGTGTACGACCATGTTTTATTGCGGGAATACGAATTTTCAATACTTAATTGCATATTATCAATAAAAGAGGTCTGTATGGTGGAAAAAATTGTTTACGAGGGTCTTACATTTGATGATTTACTGATTATTCCGAATGAGTCAAGCGTCTTGCCGAGTGAGGTGGAAACCAATACGTTGGTAACGCGGAATATTCAGTTAAATATTCCGCTGATCAGTGCCGCGATGGATTCAGTAACGGAATCGGAATTGGCCATTGCACTGGCTCGGGAAGGGGGAATTGGCATTATTCATAAAAATATGTCCATTTCGCGGCAGGCGGCGGAGATTGACCGCGTAAAAAGGTCAGAAAGCGGTATGATTTTGAACCCGGTCACGCTGGAACCGGAAAATAGACTTGAAGATGCAATGGCAATCATGAAAAAGTATAAAATTTCCGGCATTCCAATTGTAAAAGAGAGTAAATTGGTGGGCATTCTGACCAATCGGGATTTGCGTTTTGAAGAGGACATGAGCCGTTCCATTGCTGAAATTATGACGCGTGGGCCATTAGTAACCGCACCACTTGGAACGACGTTAGAACAGGCGAAATCCCTGTTGCAAAAGCATAAAATTGAAAAACTTTTAATTGTCGATGAAAATCAGCAATTAAAAGGGCTCATCACCGTGAAAGATATCCAGAAGAAGAAAAAATATCCACGTGCCGCAAAGGATGGGCATGGACGTTTACGGGTTGGTGCTGCGGTGGGGGTATCAAAAGACAGCCTGCGTCGTGTTGCCAAATTAGTCGAAGTTGACGTTGATGTTATCGTGGTTGATACCGCACATGGCCATTCAATAGGCGTAATCGAAATGGTCAAACAAATTAAACATCAATATCCAAAAATAGACCTGATTGCGGGAAATGTGGCCACTTATGATGGCGCGAAAGCCTTGATTGATGCCGGTGTCGATGCCGTAAAGGTCGGGGTTGGTCCCGGTGCTATTTGTACCACCCGAGTGGTGACTGGCGTGGGAGTTCCACAAATCACGGCGATATATGAATGTGCGCGTGCCTGCCATGCCAATAATATCCCGCTGATTGCTGATGGTGGCATTAAACAGCATGGTGACATTGCCAAGGCGATTGTTGCCGGTGCGGATACAGTCATGATTGGTAATTTATTTGCTGGTACGGCTGAGAGTCCCGGTGAACTAATCTTTCTCGAAGGACGGAGTTTCAAAGTATATCGCGGCATGGGTTCAATTGAGGCGATGAAAAAGGGAAGTAAAGATCGTTATTTTCAGGAGGGTGAAGCGGATTCCTCCAAGTTGGTTCCGGAAGGAATTGAAGGTCGCGTTCCATACCGAGGCTCTTTGAATGAGAGTGTGTATCAAATGATCGGGGGGTTACGTTCCGCGATGGGCTATACGGGTGCGCGCACCATCAAGGAACTTCAGGAAAAAGGACGTTTTGTGAAAATGACGCTCGCTGGTTTACGGGAAAGTCACCCGCACGATGTCACCATTACAAAAGAAGCGCCAAATTATTCAATGGAAAGTGGTTTTTAAATTTTGGATGGATGATTTGGTACTGAACAGCCGGGTATAAAAAAAGAAACCGGGTTTGCATCACGAGACCGGAATTAGGGGGAGTTACCAGTCGTCGTTCGCTTGCCCGGCTTCAAAACTTATTTCAATATTAATTTGCTAATTTTTGCAAGAATTTGGTCAAACGTGATTTTTGATTCGCAGCCTTATTATGATGAATGATGCGTTTGCTTGCTAATCGATCCAGCAATGAAACAGCTTCTTTATACTTCGGTTCAGCTTCTTCTTTTTTCTGGGATGAAATAACGCTTTTAATGATGCGACTCAATTTTGTTCGATATTGGCGATTTTTTTCACGTGCAATCTCGTTGGTTCCAATTCGTTTAATTGCTGATTTATGATGTGCCATAGCTCCTCTTTCTGTTAAAATTTATTAAACCAGGATAAATATACTAAAAAAATTAACCATTGTCAATAGAAAAATTTAGAATTTAGCGGAAGAATTCACTGTTATTTTCTTTTTGATTTTTTTGAAGATAAGTCATTTTTTTAATGTGTTCTTTAATGACCTAAGAAAGCCTGAGCGCGATAAAATTTATGAGAAAGTTGAACGCATCATCAATGAACTGGCACCAGATTCAATATTTCATGATTTTCAACCCTTTCAATTTGTTGATATTCTGCCGGCTCAGCTCTTTCAGGTTTACTTTCCTCCTGAATTTACCTCGGATAGACTTCATTTATTCTGATCAATTGCTGTGATTTTTGTAAAAAAAACTTGATTATCTGAAAAATTATTGTTAATTTTATATTTATGTTTTCTTGATGAGCTGCAGATGAGCATGATCCTGGATGTTTTAGCTCGAATTTAGTGAAGAGGAGATTAACATTTGTCAAGTTTAACCGAATTGATTGATCGCGCATTAGAAAAAAATTTTTCGAAGACTGCCATTTATTATAATCAGGAAGCTTTTTCATATCAAAAAATTGGTGAAGCCATTAATCGCTTAGCCCAGGGTCTGATTGATACGGGGATAAAACCAGGCAACCGGGTGGTCATTTTGTTACCAAATTTTGTTTTTTTCCCGATTTGCTATTACGCGATCATTAAGATTGGCGCCGTTGCGGTTCCGCTCAATTTTTTATATTCAGGAAGCGAACTTGCTGAGCAAATTCAAAGGGTGGCACCGAATGCCATTATTATTTGGGATAATTTGTTAAATAAAATTAAAGAATTACCCGCCCAATCGGATTCAAAATTGATCATTCTGGGAGATAATCGATTGCCTGAATCAACTGAGCTGCGAAAATTAATCGCTAAATCACCACCCCTTTCCGAATTTCCGGACACAAAAGATGAAGATACCGCGGTTATTCTTTTTACAGGCGGTACCACTGGCAGCCCCAAACCCGTGGAATTGTCACATCTGGCCCTGATTTCAAATAGCCAGGCCTTCCGGCAGGCTTTTATGCTTAATTCTACTGAAATCTACCTTGCGATTCTCCCATTTTTTCTGCCGATCACCCTGACGGGAACCCTTAATTCTGCTTTATTTTCAGGGGCGACCCTGGTCATCCATACTGGTTTCGAGATTCAAATGCTTGCCAATTTGATAAAGCAATATGCGGTAACGATTCTGGTTGGCAATAATATGCTCTATCAGGCCTTTTTAGATGCAAACGTACCAGCCGATGACCTGCGTTCTTTAAAATATTGTATTAACTATGGCATGACTTTTCAGAGCGATCTTCATCATTCCTTTGAAGAAAAATATGGAAAAATTTTGTACGAAAGTTATGGCTTGACCGAGGCCACCGCATTTGTTGCCATTAACCGCGCCTACAGTGAACATAAAAAGGGCTCAGCCGGTTATCCCCTCGAAAATTTGCATGTCCGAATTGTTAACGATCAGGGCGAAACGCTTGGTGAAAATGAAGTTGGCGAGATCGTTATTGAAGGTACGAATTTAATGAAAGGCTATCCTGGGTTGCCGGAAGAAACGTCGCGTGTCTTAAAAGATGGTTGGCTTTTTAGTGGTGATATTGGAAAAATGGACGAATTTGGGGATCTGTTTTTCCTCGAACGAAAACAGAATGTCATTCTTAAATCCGGTTTTTATATTTTTTCACATGAAATTGAAAAGCATATTCTGGCACATCCTGATGTTCAAGAGGTTGCTGTCATCGGTATTCCGGAAGGGAGTGGGGAAGAGGTAAAGGCGTTCATTGTCCCACGGGCGGATGCAAATCTCACCATAGCCGAAATCACAAAGCATTGTCAACAGGTGTTGGAAAATTATAAATGTCCAAAATATATCCAGATTCTTCAATCCTTGCCAAAAGGTCCAACTGGAAAAGTTTTAAAATATCGATTAAAAGAAAATTAATTCATATTATAAAAAAATTTTTCAAATAAAAACATTTAAGATTGGATGCAAAAGGAGGAAATAGGTGAAAGAATATTCTATTGACCGTATCAGAAATATCAGTCTGGTCGCACATGGACAGGTCGGTAAAACTTCGCTTGCCGAAGCCATGCTCTTTACTGCTGGCGAAACCACCCGATTAGGTAAAGTTGACGATGGAACCACTGTCTCAGATTATATTCAAGATGAAATTGAAAGGAAAATTTCAATTAGTACGGCCGTAGCCTTAATGGAATGGCAAAAACATAAACTTAATATTATTGATACACCGGGTTTTTCCGATTTTGTTGGTGAAGTCATCAGCGCTTTACGAGTGGTCGAATCGGTGGTTGTGATGGTAAGTGCAACGGCTGGTGTTGAAGTTGGTACCGAGTCTGTTTGGAAATTAGCAAAAAATAATAAGCTGGCTGGTTTCTTCTTTGTCAATCGCATGGATAAAGAACATGCCGATTTTAATAAAACCCTGGATAGTATGCGGAATCGGTTTGGATCTTCTCTGGTTCCAATTCAATTTCCAGTAACTGCGGGTGAGGGTTTTGATTCAATCGTTGATTTGATTAAAATGAAAGTGCTTACTTATCAGAATGATTTGAGTGGTCAATATACTGAAAAAGATATTCCTGCGAATCTTCTTGAAAAAGCCCAGAACCTTCGAAAAAAGCTTGAAGAGTCTATTGCTGAAAATGATGAAGCACTCATGGAAAAATATCTGGAAACTGAAAAATTAGATGACAAAGAGCTTATCGAAGGATTGCGTCGTGAAGTTGTTAAATGTAATATAGTGCCTGTCCTGTGTGGCGCTGCGAGTACCAATAAGGGTGTTGCGCGCTTAATGGATGCAATTGTTGATTTTGCGCCGTCTCCTGTTGATGTTCCCGCGGTTCTTGGGGTAAAACCAGAATCCACTATTGAAATTGCTCGAAAAGCAGACGCGAAAGAGCCACTTTGCGCCTTGGTTTTTAAAACGATTGCAGAGCAACATCTGGGTGAATTATCTTTCTTTCGCGTTTTTTCCGGCAGTCTGGAAGCCGGGATGGAAATTTTAAATTCATCAGTAGCCAATACTGAAAAGCTATCTCAGGTTTTCTTTATGACAGGAAAATCACGTAAAGAGGCGACGGTTATTAGTGCTGGAGATATTGGTGCAACTGTAAAATTAAAAAATACCAAAACAAGCGACACCTTATGTGATAAAAAAAATCCAATCCTCCTGCCAAAGATTGCATTTCCCGATCCAATTATTCGAACTGCGCTGGTTGCCAAAAATAAAGGTGATGAAGAAAAAATCAGCGCCGGCTTACATTCCATCCATGGCGAAGATCCGACAATTACCTTCCAATATGATCCAGAAGTCAAGCAGTTAGTGATGTCAGGACAGGGAGAATTGCAATTTGATATCGTCTCGAAGCGATTAAAAGATAGATATGGCGTGGAAGTCGAAATGGTTGAACCGCGAATTCCATATCGCGAAACAATCCGGAAGAAAGTGGAAGCCCAGGGAAAATATAAGAAACAGTCCGGTGGTCGTGGACAATATGGTGATTGTCACCTTCGATTAGAACCGCAATTTCGCGGCGCTGGATTTGAATTTTTAGATGAAGTGGTCGGTGGTGTTATCCCTGGTAAATATATCCCCGCCATCGAAAAAGGTGTCCGGGAAACCATGACTGATGGTGTTTTGGCTGGCTATCCTGTTGTTGACCTGAAAGTGGCGGTTTTCTTCGGTTCTTATCACGCCGTCGACTCATCAGATATGGCTTTCAAAGTTGCTGGTTCCATGGCTTTTAAAAAAGCATTTATGGAAGCCAGTCCTGTACTTCTGGAACCCATATATAACCTGGAAGTCACCGTTCCCGAAGAGTGTATGGGCGATGTGATGGGTGATATTTCCAGCCGACGCGGCAAAATTCTGGGAATGGAAGCAGAAGGTCCATTTCAGACCATTAAAGCCAAGGTTCCGTTGGCAGAACTTTATAAATATTCGACATCGCTGCGTTCGCTGACGCAGGGACGTGGTATTCATCGCCGGAGTTTCTCTCATTATGAAGAAGTACCTGGCGAAGTTCAAGCCAAAATTGTCGAGGCGTCTCAGAAATCAAAGAAAGATGAAGAAGAATAAAAATGAGAAAAAGGCATCGTTTGACGATGCCTTTTTCATTCATAATGGTCAGAGTCAGTTACTGGAGGTGTTATGACGCATTTATGGGCTCCCTGGCGAATTGAATATATCAAGAATGCCCGTAAAATTGAAGGGTGTATTTTTTGTGAAAAATCACGGGAAAATGATGATCGAAACAATTTAATCGTCTATCGGGGACAATATTCATTTGTCATTATGAATTATTATCCCTATAATAATGGCCATCTCATGATTGTTCCCTTTCGGCATCTGGGTGAATTTTGTGCGCTTAAGCCGGATGAAAAACTGGAAGTTATGAATTTATTGGATGTTTCAGTAACGGTTCTCCGGGCGGATATGTCCCCACAGGGTTTCAATATTGGCGCAAATCTGGGCGCAGTTGCTGGTGCCGGAATTGTGGATCACCTTCATTTTCACATTGTTCCCCGATGGAACGGCGATACGAATTTTATGCCGGTAATTGGGAATACGAAGGTCATTTCTGAAACGCTTATCGAAACTTGTGAACGATTGCAGGAAAAATTTGCAAAAGCTTTCGGAAAATGATAGCGGCGTTATTATTATCGCTTGTTAATAAATTCAGTCAAAGAGGGGGGGGCGCCCCTAGCCGTCAGGCTAAGCATCTAATTTATTTGAAAACAAGATGTTGAATATATAATTATGTAACCGTTCACAAGGGTAAAAAATTAAACGTTTCTGTCATGCCCGAATGCTTTTATCGGGCATCCATTTGTCTAAAAAAATATGGATTCCCGCCAAAAAAAGGCGGGAATG
>DYKB01000223.1 GCA_020722815.1 Caldithrix sp.
AGGGGACATTTCTAAATTGTCCTGACATGATTTTTCCAGCTCTTTACTTGGCATTTGTATCAATGAAGTGTAAATTGCCATCTTCCAATGGTCAAGAGGGCTAAAATGAACACCCCTTAGGGGGCGAGAAGATCCTTCACGAGTTCACCTACAAAGCCTCTCTCAAGATGGCCGCAAGCGGCCACCTGGGGCGGGGCGGGTAAATAAACAAAACGGGGAAAGACAGTTTTGACTTGACAATTCATAATTCATAGCCTGCCCCCTTTTCGCTTGCTTTTTTTTGTTTTTTCGATAAAAAATATCCTGAAGAAGCTAGCAATCCCCAATATAATATGCCAATCATTACAAAGAAGATGTAAAGACTTGGAAGATCATACCATTCCCATTGGACGTCAAATTTCTTTCCAATGTGGACAGCAACACCGAGAAAAATATTTCCAATAAGAAACCAAATTGCAAGACCATAGAATTTCATTTGATAAAATGATGCAATAAATTTCGATGGACTAAATGTTCCGGATTTTTTACCATTCTTAAAGACCAGCGGAACATTATGAACTTCCAAATAATGCTTTCTTTCCATTATAAAAAAGAAAATTGTAATTTGAACATAAACTCCCCAAAGAAAATTGGTTGTCACGCTAATATATTGCAAATAGACCAGTAAAACAGAACCAACGATTGAAAATAGAATGGAGATCCATCGCAGCTTTTTTATTGATGAGGATATTCCTTCGAAGTTATTGGTCTCTTCTTTTATTGCAAAGCTATCGCTGATAAGTTTTGCCAGCAAAATCATCGTTGCGATAAGCACAATACATAGAGGAAACTTAATGAACATCACATGGCTGGAAATAAATTTGCTGATCAACAAAAATGTGCCTACTTCAATTAAAATAGCCACAATGAGTAATTTCAACCATTTGTTATAGAGCGCCATTTAGGTACTACCTCCTCTTCCAGCTCATTTGCCCGGCGGTGGGGGCAACACGAATTTCTGCTGATTCAATTGACCTAATCCAGGCGGTGGTGCTCCTGGTTCTGGAGGGGCTGGCCAGCCTTCGCGATAAATTGAAAGGTACAAATATTCAACTTCGACTACAAAAAGACCAATCGGCACACCAAAATAAATAGCGGCCTCAGCACCTGCGGCAGCAGATGCTGGATTCAATTCTCCAAAAACCCACACCCCTCCCCCTACACTGACCGCAACAGTTGCAATAATGGCGGGTGTGTTTGTTGTAATACATAATTCATTTAGCTCAAAGAATCTTCCCCAATGCATTCTATAAGGAGGCAATGATCTCATGTAGGTTTGCGGCCTTGGCTGGGCACTCATTGTTGTCTCTTGAATTTCCTCCCCATAGTTCACCCATAGCA
>DYKB01000008.1:0-114427 GCA_020722815.1 Caldithrix sp.
ACCCTTTTCAGCAAAGCTGATCGTTTGATGAGGCGCAGTCGGCTTGAGAATATTCTGGCAGACTTTAGCCACCGCTGCCCTGGACACAAAAAATGAAAATTGTTTGTTTTCACCCGGTGATCGGTCACAAAAATATTTATTTAACATTAATATTTTTAATTTCTTATGGGATTTATTTAATAAATTTAAAAATATTCCATCAGGCCACATTTTGCGTGGCGGGTCCCCCAGCAGGGCGCGTCGGCACTTGTTTTTTAGGTTTTTTGGTTTTTTCAGGTTTCTTTTGGGGGTCGTCTTTTTTATCGACTTTTGTCAATAGCACGCTTAGAGACGAAGATGGCACCGTTATTCGGGCATAATTCTCAGGTAGTGATTGATTGAATAAGTAGCCGATCATTAAGAAACCACTGCAAAGAAAAATGATAAATCCCCGTTTAATTTTTATTGCCCAATTCATATCGTCCTCCTGTTAAAAAGATTTCATCTGCATACATCTTACCAGACGAATCAAATTTTATTTTAAGCCAGGAAAAGCGGACGATTTTTTTTAAAATTAAAAAAGATTGCTGAGAATTAAAATTTCACTGTTGGATCCCCATATAAAGTATAAAAATAACGCGTAATATCGCATTCTGGATCATATTGGTTTTTATTCTGCGTGTTTGATAGCTTGATTCGGGCTTGCCGAAGGGCTTCCCCAACCGTCATTCGCTTCTGTATAAAATTTTGATAAAAAATTTCAGAAAATCTTCGTGCGGTTGTTTCAACAATATCATTGGTGGTTACAATACACGCTACGGCTCCGGATGCCAGGAATTCTGTGGCTAAATCATCATATTTATCCCATACGTGTCCTAAATTACCGGAATTGCAGCCATTTAGAAAAACAATCGGCCTGGAATGAAAGCGTAATCCTTGTCCCTGAATCGTTCCGGTTTCTAAAAATTGCTTATGATCGATATCCAGTCGTGATTTTTCAATGTGTCCTGTATAATGAATAATTCGTAAATTTAATCCATTTTTAACGAAATCCGTCAGATCCGTGAGAAAGGTTTCAACGTTACTGCTAGATTTAGGAATCACGTTATGTTCAATATCCAATAGCCGATGTATATAATTAATTTCTTTTTCGGCTTCTTTTAAGGCTTTTCCAGGTTCCCCAGTCCAGGTCCCGTACAAAAATAGCGCTGCTTTTTTCTTAAAAGGAATGGAAATCCAATTTTCACCGCTATCCGAACCTCTTAAATTAGCGCGATCGATTGCCAGTGAGTAGCTGAGTGGATACAAATCACATAAAAATTTGTTGGATTCACGATGATAAGCCCAATGCCAGGGGATAGTCAGTTCATCAACAACAAAATTCAGGTACGAATGCTGCGCTGAAAGTTCCTGCAGCTCGCTAAAAGTCGGCATTAAGCCAAAATCATTATAGACCGTTTCGCCAATTCTTTTTAATAGTTCCAGCGGTTTGAGATGTAATTTACATTTTTCTTGTAGATAACTATAATATGCTTGCTCCAGTTTTGCTTTATCGTGGGCTAATTTATTCATTCTTTCCTGGGTACAATTAAAGGGATTCTGGCTTTGCGGACTTCGATGAAAGGCCGAAAATCCATGTTTTCGATCTTTTTCTGTTTCAATCGTATGAATAATAGCGTAATTTTCCCGTACTTTAATGAGCGAAATTACAATTCTGATAAAAGGAATGATTTCTTCCTGTTGGCTTGATTCTGTTTGAATTTTTTTGAATTTATCCCGCAAAAAACGGTATTTTAGATTTTGCAAAGGATTAAAATTTTGTGTAATTTCGCCTTCAAATATAAAAACAATGTTCAACATTAAAAAAATAGTTGGGGTAAATAAATTCAGGACATGGCCAAAGTTGGTAAAGAGAAAAAAAACCCCCAGCCAATATAAACCGCATAATCCGCAAATTAAAAGAAAACGGTTTATTCGCTTCAGACGGAAAATGAAAAATGCACAAATAAAGCCCAAAACAAAAAGTGCCAGAATGGTATAGAAACCACCTAATTCATAAATATATTTATTTTCCAGAATATTTGTCAATAATGTGGCATGCAGAAAGATTCCTGGAAGATTGTCTGAAAACGGGGCTGAAAAAATATCTGCCCCGGTTGTGTTTCCGACAAGAACAATTTTGTCTTTAAATATTGAATAATCTGCCAGTTCAGATGGTGCGTTTTCAATTTTTTCAGCAAGGTTGAGAATATCAATAAAAGAGTAACATTTTTCTTTGAAGACACTTAAATCACCTGAATAATTGATATGAACCACCGCATTTTTTGAGACAGGGATTTCAAGTTTTTTTGACGAATGAACTGGAAATGTAATTTTCCTGTCAGAAATAGCGAACTGATTTACATCAATATTCAAATATTGGCGCAGGATTTCCATTACAAATGCCGGATAAGCTGCCCCTTGATAATTGATAAACAGGGGGATTTGATTTCCCATCAGTACCAGGCTATCCGGGCAGACATTGATATGTCCCAGGGACACCACTTGATGAAAAATTGTTCTATTGGGTAGCGTGACGTTTGAGGCCTGAAGCAGTCGGCTCAAATCAAAATTTTGTATCATCCAGGCAAATTTTCGAATAGAAGAATCAACCTTTGAAGAATCAACTTCAATATCATCATTAAAAAGCGGGTGAAAGTAACATGGAAGAACAACATTCGAACAATTTTGAAAAAAATTTGAAATCAGGGTGCGTTCAACATCCGGATATTGATGTGCGAATTGCAAATCATAGCCAATAACTTTTGCCCCAAGCCGCTTCAATGCCAGACCAATTGCTGCAAAATTTCTAAATGAATCAAAAGAATGACCAAGTGAGCGCTGGGTTTTATCCTCAATAAGGACTAAAATCAGATCGGGATGGACGGATTTCATCCCGCGGAACCGGAACCGATAATCTACCGTCTGTCGCTCAAAATTTGTTATTAAGGATGTCTTGCTAATCAATAAACTTAACAGCGCCAAAATAAAGATGGCCCCAAATCGATAAACGACAGTTTTCATCAGGTTCATCACTTAAATTTATTTTTAATGGATAGATAATTTAGAAGGAGCAAAATTAAAGATAATAACCATAATTTTAATATATAATAAAAATTTGTAATAATCAATTGATTTTTTAGTACAGTTGATGATTATCGATTGCGTTGAGTAAAATAAGCTGTATCGAATTGGAAATTATGCACCACCTGTGAGTCATAAGGGGAAAAATTTTGAGTTTAATCACCTCTAAAATTAAATGGGAAAGGGGGTAAATGAATAAAATATCCGGTGGAAAAAAAAGCCGGCCAATTCAATTACTCATCGAATGGCCTGCCAAATCATATTTTTCATCCTGAAGGGAATCATTTCTCCTGAAAACACATCGAAAGTCGTTAGGAATTCATATATTTAATATTTTCAATATGATAACCATCGACTTGAATTAGATATTCACCGGGTAAAAAATCATCAAATATGGCAGTTCCAAATTCATCACTTTTTTGTGTTTCCAGTTTCATTGCTGTTGTTGAATAAAGATGAACATTCAGATCGGCTTCTCCTACATTAATAGCAAGATTTCCGCCATCATGATGAATTTCTTTTAAACCACGGGTTTGTCGACCCAAAAATGCTGGTGCCGGTTCAAGCGGATAAATAATCAGGCTGGCAACAGTCATCAGGGTTGATTTTAATTGGTGCAGATAATTTTCCAGCTTTTTGTATAGCTGTTCCGCATAGGATGGAACTGAATTTGTGCTGACATCGGTGAGGATACGATGGTCCAGCCGGTTATAAAGGAAATTGCATGAATCGCACGTCTTAAGGTGTGCTTCGATCTTCTGCTTTTGTGGACCTTTTAATCGTCCTAATAGAAAATCTACCAATTTGTTTTCAATTTCGGCGCATTCAGTTTTATTTTCTTGCTGCATTTCAGCAAGGAGATTGGCAAATTTTTCTTTTTTTGTGTTGCATTCAACGCAAGTTAACAAGTGATTATCAATTTCCTCGCGTTTTTCTTTTGTCAGGCCATATCGCGTCAGATACAGCAGTATTTGATTATCAGTAATGTGCATGGTAACCTCCAATTAGCCATCAAACATATATAGTAGACGTTTGAAATTTAAAATTAATCCCCGGAATGCAAAATTTTTTTAAATTTTTTGAGTCAGCCTGACTGGATAGAACCAGGAGTTAGTTCTTGATTGGTTTAAATATAAGATATAATATCAGATTTAACAAAAAGTTATGACTTTAAAATGGTAACCGATCACAGGGTGAAAACAAACAATTTTCATTTTTTGTGTCCAAGTCAGCGGTGGATAAAGCCTGCTAGAATATCCTCAAGCCGACGGTGCATCATCAAAAGATCAGCTTTGCTGAAAAGGGTGAACACTTTATTGAATGTTGTCATCCGACATTGTCGCTGAAAAAGATTGCGAAAGATAACGTTTGCTGGATTTGACCCATCCGGTTGGTTGCGGTAACACCTTATTCACCTTGGTAATCCGCCAAATCCGGGACACCACCAACCTTATTCCCTTATTGGTGATGATAATCAAATGAAAAAATAAGGTAATAAGGTTAAATTGCCGGGACCCTCGAATTGTTACTAAGGTCAATAAGGTCGATTGGGTTTGATCGCGCGGCCTGGTTGATTAAAAAACTTATTAACCATAGGAATCAGTAAAACCGGCGACCCAACAAATTTGATACTATTCGCTGTGATCGGTTACTTTAAATGTTTAACTTTGAATGAATTATAAATTGCCTTTTACAATATTTTATTTTTTGATTCCTGTTTTCAGGCGCTCCGAAACACAGCGCTGTAAAAATATTTTTGCGCGTCCCCAGTTGCTACTTACAGTATGCGGATTAATTTTTAGTAATTTTGCAATTTGTTGCTCTTTATATCCTTCAAGCTTCAACGAGATGATTGCCCGGCGTTTTTCATTTTTGATTTTATCCAGGCAGGTTTGAATAATTTGCTGCAATTCCTGAGTCTGTACCTGAGAATCCGGGAGGTTTTCATTTGTCTCTTCTAAAAGGTCCAGCAGATAACGTTGTTCTTCCTTTGATGGGTGATTGCCATTGACTTCATCAAATAAAGACAGGATAATGAATTTATTGCGATATTTTTGTCGGAGTACGTCCTTTTTTTTGTTAAATAACGTTATAAAAAACAGATTTCTAAAGTTCGTAACTTCCCTGGTTTGGAGTGAACGTATTAGTTTAATAAAGATTTCCTGACAGTAGTCCTGTGTAAAGTCGCGTGTTAGTTTGTCCTGCAAAAAAAAATTTTCAGCAATTGGTAAGTATTTTGAATACAATTTGTTAAAAGCGGTTTGATTTCCCGCCTGAAATTCTTGAACAAATTTTAAATCGTCATTTTCCATAAATTTATAAAGTGGTTATAGTTGAAGAATCCATATTTGCACGAGAAAAAAGATGCGAGTTCTCAATAAACCATTTATTTTACTATAAGTTATACATATTTATTTATACGAATAAATTTTATCAATGTCAAGTGAAAGTTAAATAATTTTAATTTTTGACAGGCTCTTTTACCGATTCGAATGAGTATAATTTTATTAAAATAGGACTTGAATTAAAAATCTAAATGTTATATATTTCCAGGTGGAAAATTAATATGCACCATGACTCAAAAATTTAATACAATTTTATGCGTAATTATCATTATAGCCGTATTTTTCAGGCGTTATTTCTGATTTTGATTATCAGTTGTAAAAGTCCTTTCAGCACTCGGGAAGCCGAAGAACCGATTCGGGCACGTTCGAATCGGGAAATTCCATCCGGTCCTGAAGAGGTGCTTCGGAATTTGCAAAGTGCAATTCTTGATAAAAATGTAACGGATTATATGTACTGTCTAACATCGATGCCGGATAAGTTCACCTTTATACCAGACGAATTCGTTCGGCAAAATAATCCAACTGTTTTTGTTTCCTGGGGACTCGAATCTGAAAAAAATCACATGAATTGGGTGAAAAATTATGTTCCGAATGATTCGCTCAGTCGTCTTTTTTTTGATGAGATAAGTAGTGAAGTGTTTGCGGATTCAGCGATCATGCAGCGGAAATATACTTTAATTTTAGATCATACGTATCGCGGTAATGTCCCCCGGGAAATGACCGGGCAGGCGGTTTTCTGGATTTTTAAGGATGAGGGTCATTGGTTTATTCGCAAATGGATTGATATTGGAAATCCGGAAAAACCAAGTTGGAGTACATTAAAGGCTGGATTTGGAAAATGAGTATGCAACAACAACATCGTTTCTTTTCGTCCGATTTTAAAGCTATCTGGAAAAAAATCGCTATAGGGATTATCATTGTAGTGCTTTTTTTGATTATTTTTAATATTTTCTTTACGTCAGGAGAAGCGATTATCAGCCGCCCTGTTTCAAAGGCGGAAAAGGATATTATCCAGCAGGAAGAGATAGCGACAATCATCAATAATACTCTCTTTCAATATGGTATTAAAACCGAGTGGATTACCCAAACGCAGGAAGAAAAAGTCATCCAGGTACCCGGTACGCTACCAATTATCCAGATTTGCCAGGAAATTGTGAATAATACCCGGCCGAAACAAACTGAAATTCTGAATTCATACGAAGATATTAAAACTGGCACTATCATTCTGGAAATAGGGTACAAAAAAAAATTACTTTATCGCCTGAAATTTATTCGCGACGATTCCCTGCTGCCAGGCGCAGGTAAAATTGCGATTATTATCGATGATTTTGGTCATGCTATTTCCGGATTGGTGCAAGAATTTTTTGATCTGGATTTTTCATTTACAATTTCAATTATTCCTGGATTAAAATATTCAAACCAGATCTCGGAACATGCTCTTTTAAACGAAAAAGAAATCCTGATCCATCTTCCAATGGAACCGCTCAATGAAAAAGTTGAACCCAATCCATTTCTGATTCTTACTTCACTTTCAGATGAGGAAATACGAACCCGGGTTCAAAAAGCCAAACAAGTATTTCCGCAGGCTATTGGTACTAATAATCATCAGGGTTCAAAGGCAACGGCAGATGAACGGGTGATGAGAACCTTATTGAATGAACTAAAGCAGCAAAAATTGGTTTTCGTTGATAGTAAAACAACCAATTTAAGTGTCGGGAATAAAATCGCTAATGAAATAAATCTTCCCAATGCGGGGCGTGATATTTTTTTGGATCATGAAGATAAGCGTGCGGCTATTAAAAATCAACTGATGGAATTAGCCAGATTAGCCAGTAAAAAACGATATGCAATTGGAATTGGCCATGTAAAACCGAATACGTTAAAGGTGTTAAAGGAAGAAGTCCCCGGACTTCAACGGTTGGGCTATGAATTTGTTTTTATTTCAGAAATATTTAATTTAAAGCAAGATATGAAGATGGTGAATAAATGAAACGCGGTAACCGTGATGACGCATTGCTAATGGTCTGGTCGTGAAACAGGTTTTATAAAATATTTTTTGTATATTACAAATTGTATATGACGAAATGTAATTATCTAAAAATTTTCAATACAGAAAATTTAAAAAAATCATAGTCAGGAGAGAAGTATGATACGTTTAGGTGTAAATATTGATCATGTGGCCACCTTGCGAGAAGCACGAAAAGGTATGGAGCCCGATCCGGTCGCGGCTGCCGTAATGGTAGAGATGGCCGGCGCTGATGGTGTGGTGATACATTTGCGCGAGGATCGAAGACATATAAAAGATCGCGATGTCTCTGTCATCAGGCAGGTGGTCAAAACACATCTGAATCTGGAAATGGCACCCACTGAAGAGATGGTGAAAAAAGCGGTTACGATTCTACCGAATATGGTGACCCTGGTCCCTGAAAAAAGACAGGAAATAACCACCGAAGGCGGCCTGGATGTCCAAAATCATTATGATTTACTTGAAAATGTAATTTCAACACTCAGAGCCAATAATATCGCGGTTAGTCTTTTTATTGATCCGGATATTTATCAGGTGAAAGCTGCTGCGCGCCTGAGAGCCGATTTTGTTGAATTGCATACGGGAAATTATGTCAATGCGGAAGATATGGATCAAATTATTGAAGAATTAGAGAAGTTAAAAGCAGCAGCAGTTGCAGCCGCAAAACTGCGTCTGGGAGTGAGTGCCGGACATGGATTAAATTATCAAAATGTTCGTGAAGTCATTAAAATTAAAGAGGTTGAAGAACTTAATATCGGCCATTCAATTATCAGCCGGGCGGTATTTGTCGGAATGGAAGCGGCAATACGGGATATGTTAAAACTAATCCGGTAATGAATCTGCTGATATTTTATATGAAAGTTGCCAAATATTTTTTGAATTCAGTAACCATCCCGACTTCATGTGTTTTTTTATTGGTTTCCAGATCCGTATAAACTGCATTTGGCAAGAGCGCTACCATCTTTTCTAAATTTTCTTTTTCATGCAAGGTGTCTTTAGATGCCCCGACAATCAGTGTTGGGATTGTAATCGTTGGTAAAATATCCCAAACTTTATATTTGGAAAGCCGGATCACGCCATTTTTGAGTTTCCATGGATCCGCCGCGTCGAGTGCCGCACAATATTTGCGATATTGGGCGAGATCGGCATGAATATCCAGTCGGAAAGTTTTTAAATACCACTTTACAACCGGTTTAAGCACCATATACATACGGGGGGGGAACATTTTAATAATCGCCATCCCCACTGGCGGGACTCGAAAGACAGCATTGGGACCAATAAGTACCTGGCAGAGTGGCTTTTGAGGTAGCCCTTGGCAACAATCCAAAATTGCGGTTGCCCCTAATGAACTCCCAAATAAAATAAACTGTTTTTCCTGAAAATTCAGCCGGGAGACGAGCGCTTTAATATCCTGCCCGATATCTTCAACACCATGGTTAACTTTCCCGGTGATTCGGGAAGATATCTTCTCACGTGTTTCGACATAGTAGACTTCAAATTCACCGGATAATTCTTTAATGATATGATACCAGGCAGAGATCTGGGAAATCCAGCCAGCTACAAATAGTACGGTTGGTTTTTGTCTTGCACTAGCCGGCAAAAAATGTATTACCCGCAAACTTACCTGTTCAGAAGTCGGGAGGTATAATTCTTCGAACTTTGCGCCGGGTGCACAATAATCAATCAAGTTTTCCATATCAATCGTTTCGAATGTAAGTCAAAATATAAGTTTGAAATTGATGGGTAGCCAACTATAAAATTTTATCAAAACAGGAGACTTGGCACCCCCAAACCGCGATTACCATCCATTAATTCTTTAAAATAAGAGATACCCGAAAAAGCGATTGTAAAGGATATTTTACCTCCGCTTCTCACATAAATGATGAATGGCTACCATGTTAAAGCATTCACGTAATTGTTTAATCGATAGCAGAGCTAATTTCATAATGTCCGTATCACGAATTACGCATTACGAAAAAAAACATACTTTTGAATTGAATTTAACATTTTGAAAATTTTGAACTTAAAATCGCTTCTAATCAGTGTGCTCAATAGATTTCCGTAATTCCATGCTTCGTTGATAGAATTGCTCAAGCGTCATTTTCTTCAGGAAAACGAGTCCATGTGCCGCCCGAATACGGGGGTGTGGATGATTGTTGAAATAATCTTCCCCGAGAAAGATTTTGAGGTTTTCATATTGTTCAACCATAATTTTCTGAGCCAGCCGACAGAAGGGGCCATCCAATTCATAGCTCGGAAATGAGGCCTCACTCTGGGAACGGAAATAATTCATAAAGGTATTATCCAGAATTGTCAGTGAACTCAATGAAACAGGCACAAAGAGATTCGCTTCAGATGGATGAAAACGGAACCAGACATTGCGATAGCCGATTATATTGATATGATTGATGTTGGTATTTTTTTGATATGTTTTTAACGCTTCGGAAATAATTTGCAACACTTTGTAATGTGTATCAGGCCCACTGCCTTCCGGGTCAAAGGCGACGGTGACGGTGGTTGGGCGGACTCTTTCAATCAGTCGTAAAAATGGCATCACATCCCGGCCAATTTCCGGTTCTTCTGTAAAGATATCGCCTTTGTAAAATCCCAGTCGTAAATGTTTTACCTGTGAGGCATCGGAACCAAAATGCGCCCAGAGCAAATCTGCCTCCCATTCACGAATCATCCCTTTAAGTTGCTGAATATAGGCCAAATCCTTTTTGCCCGGATATTGTGTGGTAAAATAATTTATTAATTCCTCAATTCGTTCTTTTATATGCTCCAGATTGTCTTCTTCATATAGAAAAACCAGATTTCGAAGCAATCGTCGACATTCGCCTTCATCTATTTTAGTCTGATTTCGTTCAGCAAGGCCATCCAGAAATTTACTGACATCGCGATCACGAAACTTTTTATTGGCCGGATCAAAATAGTTTTCCTGGACAAGACGCTGAATATCCGGATTGGTCATGTAAATTTGTAATTTTTTTATCAATTTGAGTACATAACTATTTGTAACAGCATTAAAACCACTGGTAGCATAAACAAAATTATGTTTATTAAGCGGCGAACGCACCAGATGAATAATATAACCCAGATAACCCAGCATAATATCATCGTGATGGGGAGCCGTATGCAGAAAGGTTTCATTCTGAATTTCTTCCATGCCCGCTTCCAGTTTTTGGATAACCGATCGATAAACCTGCTGTTTGAGCTCCTCAAAATTCTCATTTTTCTTCTTCAGTAATTCGGCACCAAATCGATTTTTCGTAAAATCGGATTTTTTTAGTTCCATAATTGGCTTTTTATACATGAGGCTCAGATTCAGAACAATTCGCTCCGCGCGTTCATCATCAAGTTCGGGTAAGTTAATCAATTCAACATAGCGGCGCTCTACGAGATGTTTGGCAGCACCATTGGTTAAATAGAATCGGGAATGTTTCAGATCATGCAAGACAGTTGCTGGATATTGAATGCCTTTTTCAGTTTCTATCGAAGCGGCCACTATTTTCGATTTAGCTTCGCCGGCTGCCATAATAATGACCACTGCATCATTATTATAAGTTATGGTCTGCAGTCCGATCGTGATAACCAGGTGTGTTCGGGCGATTTCGATGCCTCCCAGATCGGTTGCTGCCGCGGCCTGGGTTTCATAATTTGTGGGGGTCAGGCGGGTGGTGGAATGATGATCCGAACCCTGGACATTGAAACCAATATGGCCATCGGGACCAATACCGCCCAGAAAGAATCCAATTCCGCCCATATTTTTGATTTTCTCTTCATAATCTGAACAATACTGATCAACCGCTTGCAGGGTGAGCTTCTGGAGTTGCTCCAGTCCGGATTTAGCATGGCGAAAACGTAAACTTAAGTCAACATGATTATCCGGAAATACCTGACGGAGTGTCATTCCTTTTGGAATGCCGACTTGTGATAAATCGAGGAGTAAAGCTTTATCCCGATCAAGTCCAAAGCCGTTGATATAAAATTTATTAACATAGTAAAAAAAACTGTTACGCTGTTGGGGGTTGATGGGATAGAACTCATCAATCTGCACAAAATTAAGACTTTTCATATCCGGTTTGATTGTGGGATCAATACCAAAAGATGCAAGCTTCTGTTTGACATTTTCAATTTCCCAATTTCTCAAATAGTATTGAACCCATTTAATAAAATGCTCAGGAGTCTTCCCGGTGGGCAACGAGATCACGCCCCCCGGATTTTTTTGTACCCATTCAATAAAGCGAACAGCCACAATTTCACCCAGCATTGGGAAGTTATCAACTTCAATTACGCCAACTTTTTCCGTTGGTCGATAAATTAATTGACGACCCGAATTTTCTAATAAAATCTGTTCAACTCGCGAAGTCGGATCATATTTTATTTTTGGGGTCATTGCTAAGTCCCTCAAATTTTTATCCATATTATCTGTTAAATTTATTTCTTTCAATGTTTGAACTTTGATTTATTATAATTTATTATAAAATTGCTTCATTGTCAATACAAAAATGAGTACTAAAAACGAAAAATTCGTCGTCAGCAATTACACTATCAGGGTGTCTGTTGTGTATTGGAAAAAATTTTAAAGTAACCATAATTAATCCAGGAAAATGATATAGCAGCCTTCTTTTTGCCAGAATAGAATTCGGGATATTTGAAGTCATAATCGGATGCAATAATTTGTAAATTTTATAGCCAGACGCATTTCGACTATTTATTGCGGAAAATTGTATTTTCACGTCCTGGTCCCACTGAAATAATCGAAAAAGTAATCTCGCAAAGATCTTCCAGGCGCTGTATATAATCCTTTGCAATTGATGGGAGGGCGTCAAACTCCGTTATATGTGAAATAGGTGCCATCCATCCTTTAAAAGATTCATAAACTGGCGTACATTGAAGTAATACATTCATATCCACTGGAAATTCTTTTAATATCTCACCTTTATATTGATATCCGGTACAAATTTCAATTTCTTGTATTGAATCCAGAATATCCAACTTTGTTAAAGCAAATTCACCAATTCCATTTATACGTGCCGCATACCGGGCAATCAGGGTATCGACCCAGCCACACCGGCGGGGGCGACCTGTTGTGGCGCCGAATTCTTTTCCGAGTTCTCTTAGGGCTGCACCAAATTCTCCAACCAATTCAGTCGGGAATGGTCCCAAACCGACACGGGTTGTATATGCTTTTATAATCCCAATCACTTGATCGATTTTGGTCGGTCCAATTCCCAATCCTGTACAGGCCCCCCCGCTAATTGCATTAGATGAGGTGACGAATGGATAGGTTCCCAAATCAATGTCCAACAGCGTCCCCTGAGCACCCTCTATTAGAATAGACTGGTTTTGCTTAATCGCGCGATCCAATTCGAGTGACACATCTGTAATCATTGTTAATATTTTTTGTGCCTGTGAAAGATATTTTTCAGCTTCTTGAATTGCGTCCAGACTTTGGATTTCAGGCGCGTCGGCATAGCGTAGCTTAATCTCATTAAGTCGTGTGGTTAATTTATTGGTAAATTGTGCCGGATAGCGTAAATCGCCGACCCGTAAGCCTTGTCGATTCACTTTATCGCTATAAGCCGGTCCAATTCCACGCCTGGTGGTGCCAATTACGGTTAGTGCCGTTCGATTCTCGCCATATTGATCAATTAATTTATGATAAGGAAGTACCAGATGGGCCTGTGAGCTCAGAAATAATCGATTGTGCAGCGGGATTCCTTTTGACGCTAAAAATTCAATTTCTGCATTTAGCACTTCCAGATCAAGCACCACGCCATTCCCAATATAGCATTTGGTATGGGGATGTAAAATTCCGGAGGGAACCAGGTGAAGGACATACTTTTTGTTTCCGACTTCGATTGAATGTCCGGCGTTTGCACCACCCTGACAACGCGCCACAATATCGACTTGCTCACTCAGCAGGTCGACTATTTTACCTTTACCTTCATCCCCCCATTGTGCACCGACAACGACCTTAACAGGCATACTTCCCTCTTCTATTTCAGTCTGCTACACATAAAAACTCCGAACCTGAAATCAGATTCGGAGTAATTCATTTTTAGATTTTTTAATAACGTAAGCTTATTTTTTATGATAGCTGGAGATGGCATCCTGAATACTATCGTAGCTTTCCAGAATAGTATTTAATTTTGTTATGGCTAATAAACTTTGAATTCGTGCTGGAACGGCTGCTATTTTTAAATCGCCGCCATTATTTCGCATGGTGGTCAATCCACCGATCAATATTCCTAAGCCGGAACTATTCATCCACTCCAGTTTAGAAATATCAGCGATGATCCGCGTTGTTTTGGCCTCAACAAATTCATGGAGTTTATTGTTCAATATTCCAGCGTCTGGGCCCCCCATTAACTTTCCGGAGAGATACAAAACGATAATATCTCCCCTTTTTTCCTCAGTTAATCTCATAACATTGTACTCCAGTACATATTTTTTAATGTCATGCAGTTAAAATACGCCAGGAACTCTTTTAGTTCGTAATTTGATTCTATAAACCATTTTTCTGATTATTTACTTTTTTTACCAGGCAAGTTAATTGTCCCTTTTTCAAATCGTTGGGCACGTTGATTCTCTTTCCGTAAATGCATTGCAACGACAATCGGACTGGCAATAAAAATTGATGAATAGGTTCCAACGACGACACCAACTATCATGGCGAAAGCAAAATAGCGAATTGCTTCACCACCTAAAAAGTAGAGGAAGACAACTGGAAATAAGGTAGTGGTGGACGTTAGAATTGTTCGACTCAAGGTCTGATTGATACTTTTAATAATTATGTCAATAAAAGGCTCTTTGCGCATAACTTTTAGATTTTCACGGATTCGATCAAACACAACAATTGTATCGTTGAGTGAATAACCGACGATGGCTAAAAAGGCGGCGACAATTGAAAGATTGATTTCGTAATTCAGAATCGAGAAGAATCCCAGTGTAATTAATACGTCATGAAACAAAGCCATAACGGCGCCCAATGCGAAACGAAATTCAAAGCGCCAGGAAATATATATCCCGATTAAAATAAGTGATACAATGATGGCCAGGATAGCGGCATCCCGAAGTTCCTGTCCAATTTTGGGACCTACCAGATTTTTTTGGGTTTCCTGAAAAGGATTGTCCGGGAATTGGACTTTCAGAGCTTCTTCAACCTTTAATGAAATATCTTTTGTCTCCAAAATGTTTTCAGCTTCGGCTTCGATTGAATCTTGCGCCGAACCAACTGGTGCCGCCGCATCTTTTTGGATAAACAGGAGGATATCCGTTCCCTGTTCACTTTCACCGCTCAATTTTTTAATGGTGGTGTTCGAAAAACCAGCGGCAGATAATGCCTCACGAACTTTTCCAACCTCAACATCATCTTTAAAATTTAAACGCAACTCAATACCACCCAGGAAATCAATTCCGTATCGTGGCCCACCATGCAGGATGAGTGATACAATTCCGATTAAAATTAATGTACTTGAAATCAGGAACGCGATCTTCCGCTTCGCCATAAAGTCAATATTTCTATTCGTTAAAAATTGCATTTTATTCTCCTTAAAAAGGCTTATAACCAGCTCTATTTTACCATAATGAAGATGAAAAGACCGTTAAAATGGCAGCTTTTTAATCATGCCACGGGCAGTCATGAAATCCACAATAACACGAGTTACCACAATTGCTGTAAACATACTAATTGCAATGCCCCAGAACAGCGTGATAGCAAATCCTTTAATCGGGCCGGTTCCAAATTGTAACAGCACTAAAGCTGTCAGAATTGTCGTTACGTTGGCATCGAAAATGGTAATAAAAGCACGACCATAACCATTTTCAATCGCGGCACGGATGGTTTTCCCGGTTTTCTCTTCCTCCCGGATACGTTCGTTAATGAGCACATTTGCATCTACCGCCATACCCATCGTCAGTACGATACCCGCAACGCCCGGTAAGGTTAAGGTCAATCCAAATCCGGAAAGGGCAGCCATCAGTAACAGTAAATTCAAAAATAGAGCAACATCCGCTATTAAACCAAAAAGGTTATAATAAACTATCATGAAAATAACGACAGTAGCGAAACCCAGCAAACCTGCCAGGGTACCTTTTCTCACGGAATCCTGTCCCAGGCTGGGACCAACTGTTCTTTCTTCAATAAATTCCATTGGAGCCGGTAACGCACCAGCTCGCAGTACCAATGCCAGGTCTCTTGCTTCATCCGCACTGGCCATTCCTTCAATGGATGCCCGGCCATTCGGAATTTTTACCCGGACAACAGGAGAAGATTTCACTTTTCCATCTAAAATAATTGCCAGTTTTTCGTTAATAATTCGCTCCGTTAATTGGGAGAAGATTTTTGCACCTTCATTGTTAAGTGTCATGTCTACTTCTGCTTCACCAGCCCGTGAAGATTGCGCATCGCCGCCCATGGAGATTTTTGCATTCGTGATATATCGTCCCGTCATCTCTACTGTTTTGCGAACAAGATATAAACGATACCACTGCTGTTCTGCAATTACTTCCTCATCCATTCCCCAGAGGAACTCGACATCTTTGGTTAACTCTTTTACATTATCTAAACTTAAGATATATTCAACTGCGGCGCGATTTTCGGGTGCGACGCCGATTACTTCATAACCTTGACCTTTGAAGATGCGTAATAGCGAGGTAAAGGGGGCTTCTTTATAAGTATTTTTATCAACAATAGCTGATGTCGTATCTTTACTGGCACTATCCTGTTCCACAGAATTTTTTTTACTTTTAAATAAATCGGCTAGTTGAATTTTTTCATCTGTGGCAACTTTTTCAGTTGTATCTGATTCTGCAACTGTTGTATCGGTTTCGGTTTGTACGATATTTAGAGTCGAATCCAGGTCTTCAGTTTGCCGTAAGGCGCGATTAATTTTGTTTAGCAGGTCTTCCAGCGCCCGTTCACTTTCAACTACCTGAAAACGTAATTCGGCGGTTGTACCAATTACATTCTTGGCGCGGTTAATATCTTTAATACCGGCCAGCTCGATAATAATTCGACGGTCGCCCTGTTTCTGAATGTTCGGTTCCGAAACACCAAATTGATCAATACGATTTCGTAAGACCTCTAAAGTTCGATCAATAGCATCGGCGACTTCTTTATTAAGCTGTTCACGAATTTCGTTATCCGTATCACCCTGTTCACCAAAGAAACGGCGAAACTGTATGTTCTTATCACTTAATTTTTCAGCCAGAATGGCAATAAAATCGCGATCAGAACCCTTGTAATCGGCCAGGGCTTCATTAAAAATCGGATCCAATCCGTCTTTTTCTTTCGCCAGGTTGTAGACTAGTTTGGGAATATTGACTTCGGAAACGAGAAAAGTTCCGCCCTGAAGGTCTAATCCCATTTTAATTGCTTTTGCTTCATAATTAATTTTAGTGGTGTAGGTGTCACGAAGATTTAATGCCAGCGGTACTATTTTTTCGATAAGTTCTTTATCTTTAATTTTTAGTTCCCGAACACTTCGAGTGCGCATTTCATTTTCTAAATTTTTTTGATGCTCTTCTTTTGATAATTCGGTGTCCGGCTTCTTACTGCCAAGCTGAATGTCACCACAAAATACCGAAAAGACCTGTGCCGACGGGACTCCGGTTAAATCGCTGATTTCCTGACTGAGTTTATCAACTTTTTCCTGAGTCGGATTGACTTGAAAAGTTGGATACAGGGTGATGATAGCCAGCACTAAAAACACGACGATTAAAATAGCTTTAAACAAATTGTTCCTTTGCATAAAGAACCCTCCGCGAAATCATTTTGTACGCAAATCAAATTTATTGTTCTTCATTTCTAAACTTATTTAATACCGAAAATTTATTTCGGGTGTTCATTTTCAAAAAATGATGTAAAGCGTGACCCGGTAAATTAGTATCGGAAAGGATAATTCAGGCTAATTTACAAAATCGAAAAACAAATATAGTACATTTTTAATAAAAAGTCAAGGATAAAGCTTAAGAAGCTACCAAACAGCAAGGTAAAAAGACAGGTCATTGAAGATTTTACCGGGCGCTGGAAGTCGTGTGTGACTGTTCATATTTAATTTTAAATTTTTTAATACTTTCATAAAGTGATTCGGCTAAATCCTTTTGAAAAGCTGATGATTTTAATTTTTTTTCTTCTTTTCGATTTGAAATAAAAGCGCTTTCAAAAAGTATATTCGGCATTGAAGCACCAACCAGTACCAGGTAGCCGGCTTGTTTGACTCCCCGATCCCGTAAATCCGTCTTCTTGCTCACCTCTTCCTGCACAAGTGCTGCCAATTCTTCACTTTCCCGGGTAAATTCTGACTGTGCAATTGACGAGAGGATAAACTGTTCATTGTCAAGATTCGGATAAGAATCATAAGATGCTTCGTACTGAATAACGGAATTTTCCAGTTGGGCAACTTCAATGGCTTCTTTGGTTTTGGCAGGACCTAAAATATAAGTTGATACACCATCGACCTTTCGATTCCGATTCGAGTTCGCGTGAATACTGATGAATAATTTGGCGTTATTTCGATTTGCAATGGCTGTTCGCTGATGAAGGGGAATAAAGCGATCATCTTCACGGGTCATGATCACCTTAATTCCCAACCGACTTTCGATAAGCTGTTTTAAATGCCGGGCAATATTTAGAACGACATCTTTTTCCGGCGCACCCGTTGGTCCAATCGCTCCTGGATCGCGCCCACCATGTCCGGGATCGATTGCTATTTTATCAATTTGCCATTTGAGGCGATCATTTTCGAGGGCTTTCAGGACGGTTGACGGGAGTTCTTCCTGTGTTCGAATTGTCACCAGAATCTGACGTGAATTTTCCATCACGACCGCATTGACATCCGATACTTGTTGTGATAAACGAAACGATATTTGCGCCATGTTGGCGGAAGGTTGTAGCGGAACGATTTCCCGAATAATTCCGTGTAAAGGCGTTTGGCACAAGGCAAATGAATCGATGACCCCATTATAAATATCAACATATAGCCACTCCTGCCGAATTCGGGTCGTAACCTCAGATTGCTGAAACGGTACTGTTGTATAAATCGTGATTAATATTCCATTGATCTTCGGATCAATGTCGATTCGTGAAATATTGGTCATACCGGCCAGACCTTTTTCCGTATGGTGATAAAAAACGTCGATCTGGGAAGTATGTTCGTTTAATTGAATTTGAATATCTTTTACATTTTGGAGCAATTCAACGAAAAATTTGATGGGAATATAAATCTGATTATTGATATATCGGGTATCGACCGGCATCTGGAAAAGATTATAATTAATACTGATGAAGGGATTTGCCGCAAACAATCGAATTTCAGAGCTTCCGAGCTTAATGATTCCGGATTTAATTCGATCATCGAATGCAATTCGGGTTCCCAGGCAGGCGGCAAATTCTGTTAAAGATAAATAATCAATATTCGACTCGACAACAGCCTTGATTGAAAAGCGTTGTTGTTGATTTAGATTTAGCTGATAATTTTCAGATGGAAATAATTTAAAAATTATAAGTAAAAAAGAAATCGATACGTTGTAAATAATTCTTAAACAAAAGCGACGTATGTTTTTTTTCATGGAACTTAAATTCTCTTTAATGAATCTCTTCTGCAGGTCATATTGAAAGGAGTAAAACAGGTATTCAAATTATGTTTTTTCTTCATCCAAAAGTAGTTTACTATACACTGTTAATAAGTTCTTTTCTTCTTTTGTCAGATTTTCATACCCAATTTCATTTATTTTATCCAGAATCAGGTCCACTTCCTGGCGGATATTTTGTAATTTCAGATCATGTTGTCTTCGGGTATACTCTTCGCGTTTTTTCTTTTGCTTTTTAATATAATAGCGTGATTGTACCATAAAATCGTCATAAAAAATGAAAAGCAAGCCACAAACTGCTCCGCCAAAATGTGCTATATGAGCAACGCGTGAATTTTCACCCCAAAACATAAATAAAACGATGGAACTACCAATAAGTAGTGGAATCAAGAATTTGGCTTTCATTCTCACGGGAAAAACGAAAAACAGGAGCAAGGTGATAATATGGTCTTTAAAAAGAATTGCAAAGGCCACCATAACACCATAAACCGCTCCTGATGCCCCAATGACGATGTCATGTGCGGAGGAATTAAAAAGCATCTGAAAAAGTCCCGCCCCGACGCCTGAAAAGAGATATAATTTCAGAAATTTTTCAGGTTTTAAGGCGGCTTCCACTTCCGTGCCAAACATCCACAACATGAACATATTAAAAAATAGGTGCAAAAGCTCAAAATGTAAAAAAAGATAACTAAATAATTTCCAGAGTTGAAATTGATGAATCACGGCGAATGTACTGAGGGCAAACCACTCGGTTAGCACTCCCTGAGCGTACTCGCTCAGGGAAATAAACGTGATCCCCGCATTAATGATTAACAACCACTTTATTGAAGGCGTGATCTTTCGATAAAAAACCGGTTGATGTGTTTTTTCATAATATTGCATGCTGTCATCACATTTCAAAAATGAAAATTTAAAAAAAGTTGTTACCTAAATGCGCTTAAGTACACAAAAATTGGATAAGATCCTCGTTTGACAAAAACAGATTAAAATAAAACACAACGTGGATTTAAGTAACAATTTTTTACCGACTTATTTAATTCAATTTTATAATATTCCCAGCCGAATTCCAAGCCGTAACATTAAGCCCGAAACGTTGACTTCATCCCAAACCGGTAATCCCTGGACTTTTTTCTGATCGCGACTGACGCGACAACCATTATATCCCAGTTCAGCGATAATGGCGGAACTGCTTCCCAATTCGTATAGCATACCGGCGCCGATCATATACCCAAAACCATTATAAAAACGTGATTCCTTGGTATTATCGACATAATTCTTTTCAGAATTAAACATCATTTCCCACCCCAGACCACCATGGAGGTAAAGATAAGGTGCGGGACGGTAATCGGAAATTGGTATCTTTAAATCAATCGTGGCCATCAGGGGGATTACCATGGTGGTAAATTCCAGTTCACGTTGATAGGTTTTTTCATTAATTCCCTGTGCATATTCCTGACTGGCAATTTGTACATCTTTTTTATAAGTCTTTCGGAAAAGATCGGCACTAAATCCGACATCGACTCGTTCATCAATCACCATTCCATGATTAAATCCAAAGATAAATCCGGATTTGGCATCTTTGGGATTGAAAGTCCCTATTTTTATTGTTGATGCAGTCAAATTTCGTGCCTCAGCCGTTACTGTCGTAAAAAGAAAAATCAAACATGTTACAAAAATAATCGCAACAACCATTCGGTTCGTTCGCATATAGCGCCTCCTTGAGAAAAACAACAATGATAAAATCTAATTGGTTCTCAGTAATTTAACGAATTAATTAAGTAAAAGTCAAGTGAAAATTTCGAATTAAAAATGAATATTCCGTAAAATTTTGTTTACAATTAACCTGTTATTTCTTAAAAATTTAATGAAAATTTACAGCAAATCCATCGGATTATAATACCTGTTTTCCGAAAAACCTATAATTGCAATACGCTAAAGCAGGGGGCGAGGTTTCCTTTTTAATCTTCATGTCTTGCTCGAAAAAGATATTATGTGATATAAAAACAAGCAATTAGCAAAGGTGAGAAAAATATTTGATTTTTTGAGTTTCAGATGCGAGTATAGTATCACCTTGTGATCCTGCCTTATGGGTTTGTCAATAATTAAATTCATATAAACGACTTTATCAGTGAATGATAGACGTTAGCCCAGAAAGCTTTTTAAAGTCTTGCTGCGAGAGTTGTGCCGTAAGCGCCGCAAGGCTTTTTCCTTGATTTGCCGAACCCGTTCACGGGTCAGGTTAAATTTTTCGCCAATCTCCTCCAGGGTTAATGGATGTTCGAGCCCCAAACCGAAATAGAGTTTAATTACCTCGGCTTCGCGTAGGGTCAGGGTAGAAAGGGCATATTCAACTTCAATTTTTAATGATTCTTTTATTAATGAATTGTCGGGCGTGGGAAAATCCTCATTTTCCAGAATGTCCAGTAACCGGCTTTCTTCATCCGGTGAAAATGGGGCATCCAGCGATAAATGGCGATTGGATAAATTTAGTGTGTCGGAAACTTCAAAAATACTCATATCCAATTCAGCCGCGATTTCTGCAGCGGAAGGTTCCCGTTCATATACCTGTTCCAGTTCATTGAAGACTTTTCCGATTTTATTAAAAGCCCCCACCCGATTTAGCGGCAGCCGAACCACCCGTGATTGTTCCGCCAATGCCTGTAAAATTGCCTGGCGAATCCACCATACAGCATAGGAAATAAATTTATATCCCCGGCTCTCATCAAATCGATTTGCCGCTTTGATCAGTCCTAAATTCCCTTCGTTGATTAAGTCACCCAGTGACAATCCCTGATTTTGATACTGTTTTGCCACACACACAACAAAACGTAAATTGGCACGCGTCAGTTTTTCCAATGCCATGTCATCGCCGGTTTTGATAAGCCGTGCCAACTCGATCTCTTCCTCCGTGGCCAGTAAGGGTTCGCTACCAATTTCCTTTAAATATTTATCAAGCGAATGATCAACTTTACGTCGTGAAGCTCGTACTTTTTTGGCGTGGGCTGATTCATCTTTTAAATTTTGGTCCGGACGTTCATCCCACATAAATTCTTCCGCTTCTATAAAAATATAATTTTTTGTTTCTGGCAGCATGGATACACTCAATTTTTTAGTTAGAGGTGCTATCAATAGTTAGAAATTGGAACAACAGAAAAAAATTCAAGATTTTCAAAAAAAAGCTTGATTTTTTAAAATAAAAAGTTATATTACATTGATTGATATATTGTCTATTTCATATCCCTCCAACAGCAGGTGATTAAAATGAAAAAGCTTTTAATGATTTTTGTATATGGGGTGATAACATTGTGTTTCACCTCGATCCTTTTTGCGGGCGCCGTTATCCCTAAATTTGAGGGGAAAGATGGCGGCAATAAAGTCGTTTTAGAATGGGTTTCAATTGTTGAATCCAACCTTGCGTATTATGAAATCGAACGCAGTCTGGACCAGAAAAATTATACTACAATTGATAAAATTGATGCTCGTGGTCCTTCGACCTATACTTATATTGATAAATCGGTATTCAAGCAAAATAGCCATGTATTTTACTATCGCCTTCGAATTGTTGATAAAGATAATTCCAACACACTGTTTTGGAAAACTCTTTCGGTAAAGCCCAGTATATCCGGCATAAAGCATACCTGGGGGAGCCTGAAAGCGATGTTTCGATAAATTCTGTCCACCCGAACTAGCGCTTTTTATCCCAGATATCAATAATCCATTTTTAAAAAACCTCTTTTATATTAAGACGTAAAACACCATTAAAATACATCCCAATATTTAAATAATCTTGGTAAATAGTAATTTATTTTTATATCCCAATTGTGTTGCTTGTTATGTTGGAATTATAGACAAATGAATTTGTGAAAAATTAGCAATTATAATGCCATTAAACGGTAATTGATAATTATTTACTTTAAATATAATTTTAAAGAAAACAAGCTTTTAGTATTTAAATTCTGTCGTCAGAATGAAATTTCCAGTGGAAAATTAAGTTATAATGTTTCAGGTTGGTATAATAAATCATAAAAAAATTTTGTTACTATGATATAAATATTTGTTTTTAATTACTTAAAATGACTGAAAATCATTACCAGATAGATTATCTTAAAAATGAATCGTGTATGCTGGTGAAACAATGTGGGAAATAATAAGCGATTGGCATATTAATTTAAGTAAATTGAATTGGCATGAGCTTTAGCGCTTGGAGAACAAAGCTCCCCAATCCACCGGTGGATTTTAATCCTCTGGTAAATTTAAACGGGGGCTTAAAAGCCCCAACAAGGTATGGGGGAGCCTTCAGAACCACGAGTTAAGGAGGCCTGTTCGAGAACGAACCTTGCGAAGGTTTTTGAATAGCAAGGATTATATATATTGATTAATATTTTATTTTTAACCTATATAGTGTTTTATATTTTACCTTCGCAAGGTTATTATAGGCCAATTTTCTAGTTTTCGGACAGGTTCTAAAGCTCGTGGCGATTCATTCGAGCGATGGTAAGAATCGATTTCAGATTAACATTATTTTAAAAATGTCTTCGGCGTGTGGTTGACCGTAAGTAGCCTTTATGTTTGTCACAATATGACTTTGGCGCGTTACTTCGCAGGAATACTTCATTAAGAATATGTGGACAAAATTCGGTAGCCAGTTTTTTGGTTTCTGAACAAATCTCGCAACGCACGATTCCGGGGGGTACTTCAAAATCTTTAATTCCCCAACGAGTTGTATCGCCTGTGGTCAGGAGTAATGTATCGTGTGCAGTTTTCATGAACGGAGCCCAGATTGGCAGTGCAACCTTGGCGCCTTCCTGACCTCTTCCCAGCGACATTTTGGGATCATCGAGACCACACCAAACGCCTGCAACGATCTGAGGCGTAAATCCCACAAACCAACCATCGGTATAATCATTTGTCGTTCCGGTCTTGCCGGCGGCAGGTCGATAAAATTGATATCGTGAGCGAGCGGCCACGCCGGTACCATGATCAATAACCGTCTGCATCATGCTGGTCATTAAATAAGCGACGTCTTCCCGAAGTGCTTCCCGAATGCTTGAATGGTGTTCTTCCAACACGTTACCATACTTATCTTCCACGCGAATAATCGAACGGGGCGTTGCATAAACCCCTTTATTGGCAAAGACACCAAAGGCGGCCGTTAACTCAAGCGGGGTGATACCACATGAACCCAATGCCAAGGCATCCACAGCATCCAGTTTACTTTGAATTCCTAAATTTCTGGCCATTTTAACCACTTCAAGGGGGGGAACTAACTCCTGAATGACGCGGACAGAAACCAGATTGAGTGATTTTCGCAGTCCCTCACGCAAGGTTGTTGGTCCACCTTCAGAATGATCATAATTCTCAGGTTTCCAGATGTCACCATTATCGAGATAAAGCACGACCGGTTGATTTAAAACTTCAGTTGAGGGGGAATAGCCATTGTCCATGGCCGTGGCAAATATAATTGGTTTAAAGGCTGATCCTGGTTGTCTACGAGCCTGAAGTACGCGATTATATTTGGACCGTTCAAAGTTTTTACCGCCGATCAATGCCAGAATATCGCCATTCTGCGGATCCAGCGCAACCAACCCAACCTGGGCTGTGGCATTGGCTTCAATGACCGAATCAACCAAAGCTTTATTGGCCCGAATGTTTTCGATCCCCTGGGCCTTAACAAATTCCGGATCTAAAAATTTCGTGAATCGATCGCGCATCCGATAATAAGTGGTAATTTTTTCCTGAATCGTTTCTAAATGTGATTTTACCGCAGCCTCGGCACAGGCTTGAATCCGGGTGTCAATGGTGGTATAAACGGATAGACCGTCTTCATAAAGTTTAATCCCATAGCGATCCTGAAGTTGTTGGCGCACCCATTCAGTAAAATAGGGGGCAATACCAAATTCTTCATTGGCATCGAAATCCCGGGTAATTATCGGTAATTGTCGATAATGTTCAAATTCTTCTCTTGTGATAAAATCACAATTTAACATATTCTGTAAAACGAGATTGCGGCGATTAACGGCTGCTGCAGGATTCCGAAATGGTGAATAATTATTCGGACTTTTTAATAAAGCGATAATCATTGCTGATTCATCGATCGTTAAATATGACAATTTTTTTCCAAAATATTTTCTAGCGGCGGCCTGAACGCCATAAGAACCATGTCCCAGATACATGTGATTCAGATACATTTCCAGAATCTCATTTTTGGTATAGGTATATTCAATCTGGATGGTCAGCAGTAATTCACGAATTTTGCGAATAATCTTTTTTTCTTTCGATAAAAAAAGGTCACGCGCTAGCTGTTGTGAGAGAGTACTGGCACCTTGTTTATAGCGCATGGCAACCAGATCAATCAGCATTGCCTTTATAAATCGTTTTGAATTAAATCCCCAATGTTCATAAAATTCACGGTCCTCGGTGGCCAGTACGGCTTGAATAAGATGCTTTGGAATACTGTCAAGGGGTGTAAAAGTTCGTTTAAAAAAATAGAGCTCTTTAATTAGTTTATTATCCTGCGAATAAATTTTGGTCGATAAAGCCTGCTCATATCGTTCAAGTTGATCGAGCGTGGGCAGATCGCGTGTTAAATATTTAAAAATGAAGACGATCAAGAGCAAAAATATCCCTGTCAAAATCGCAAGCCAGATTTTCTGAGTCGAATTTGTCAGGTTAAAGCCCCGACGAGGCCCCTGTGGTGATCCTCCGGGTTCATTATTAAGTCGATTGGTAATTCTTCTTCTCATAATTATTGACTTTCAAAATAATTGCTTTAAAAAAAACGAGATTAATCTCTCCAGAAATTGAGCGAAAACGTTCCATTTTCAAGCTGCCCATAACTGAAATGTTTTACCCAATTTCCGGTATTCAGATAAATCGTATTTTTAAGTTGTTTTAAAACCGGTACATGGGAATGTCCCATTATATAGGCATCAAAATCTGCATTCTGGTTGAGAGATTCGACCAGTTCAGAATATTGTAAAGTTATTTTATTTGGATTTTCTTCAATAAAACCATTCCGGCGACTCCATTTTGAAATCGTTTTTGCCAGCGGAATACCAATTTCTGGTGAAAGCAAACGATACCAATAAATATTCAATGGATTTTCGAAAATTTTCTTTAAAATTCTGTCGCCAAAGCTTGATTTTAACAGGCCATGACCATGTGCCATAAATATTTTTTTCGACTGCAATTCTATCTGAAGTGGCTTACGATAAATTTTTATATCCAGTTCCCGCGGAAAAAAATTATGTACCCAGAAATCATGATTTCCCAAAATGAAATCAATTTGTACCCCGGCTTCGCGAAGAGTGCTTAACGCTTTTAATACGTGAAAATATTCACCTGGGATAGCAAAGCGATATTCGAACCAGACATCAAATAGATCGCCTAAAATAAATAAACGCGTCGCTGGTTGTCTGATAAATTGAAAAAAGTCGAATAATTTTTTCTGCTTCTGTCGTTCTTCAGTTGGGGAACCAGCCCCCAGATGGACATCGGAAATAAAAAAAATTTTTTCCATTAAAAGTCGGTTATTAAGCTTGGTTTCGAAATTCTCTTTTCAAAAAGTAACGGGTTTAAAGTGACCATCATGAAGTATTCCCTTAAAATAGGCCGCTGGTGTTTTGCGTTCAGTTGGCACTATGGGCCAAAATTAAGAATTAATCAGATAAACTATAATTTAAAAAATTAATTTTGAAAATGCAAGCCTTAATTCATCCTAAAGGACGTGGTGAGGGAGTAAAATAATTATTGACTTTAGTAAATTGTTTTATTAAATTAAGAGATATTTTTTATTTTCCAATTGGGGAAATAAATTAAATCATTTTAAAATATTGGCGGAATTATAGACAGCGTTATCTCGTGAATGAATAATCATATTACGTATCCGGCTTATGCGAAAATTAATTTAGGATTAAATGTTTTGCGTAAACGGGATGATGGTTATCATGAAATAGAAACAATTTTTCAGCAGATAGATTTGGCTGACAAAATTGAAATTATTAAAATGGCGGGCACCGACGGCAAAGTTTTGATTGAATGTGCACATCCGCTTGTACCGAATAATGAAAAAAATATTTGCTATCATGCTGCCAGTTTATTACTAAACAAGTTTGGTATTTTTCAGAATTTAAAAATAACTATCACCAAAAAGATTCCTGTTGGTGCGGGATTGGGTGGCGGCAGTAGTGATGCGGCTGTTGTTTTGAAAGGGATAAACCAACTTTGTCAGCTTGGACTTAATCCGGCGGAGCTACAGGAAATTGCCCGAGGAATTGGCGCCGATGTCCCATTTTTCATTTACGGGGGAACCATGCTGGCTACGGGAATTGGTGATATTTTGAAACCGATTGCATTGCCGTTGAATTATCAAGGTGTTTTGATTTATCCGGATATTTCAATTTCTACGCCATGGGTCTATAAAAACTTTAAAATTAACTTGACAAATACAAAAAAAAATTTTAAATTAGCGGGTCTTTTTGGTCAGGGAATTCAGCTTAATGAATTTGCCGTTTTTTTTAAAAATGATTTAGAGGAAGTGGTTTTTCCGGTTTATCCAGAAATAAAAGAAATTAAAAATAAATTATTGGCTACTGGCGCACTTTACGCGAGTATGTCGGGGAGTGGTTCTTCGGTTTTTGGTATATTCCCCTCAGATTTTAAATTTGCTCATAATTTTGAACAGAATTTTAACCCTGAATACGCTATTTATCGAGTCAATCCACTGGGATAGGGTTAGTGATATTTGAAGGGGGCAGCACCAATTTCCATGTATGATGTTTTCTAGCAATATCGCTGAATTTAATCACTTATGGCAAGGCAGCGGTAGTTCATTGTTCTTTCAAATATTTAGCACCAAAAAAAGTTAGAGCAAAACAGGAGGGAAGGAATGGAAATTACCGAAATTTCTGTCACGATTCGCGAGGAGGACAAGCTTAAGGCTTTTGTGAATATTACGTTTGATGGTGAATTTGTTATTCGGGGGCTTAAAATCATCAGAGGCGTTAGTCGATATTTTATCAGTATGCCGAGTCGAAGAATGCCTGATGGTACTTTTCGTGATATAGCGCATCCAATTAAAATTGAGTTTCGTGAAAAACTTGAAAAGCAAATTTTAGATGAATATTTTCGGATAATTGGGAAAAAGTAACCAATTTATTTATTTATGACAGAATTCGGAGAAAAAATCACTTAACATGTTTTTAATAGTCAGGTGAGATTATTATCTGAGCCAGATTTTTAATCTTTTTCCAGTATTGAAATTTTATAGTAATTTTTGGGGTGTCGCCAAGTGGTAAGGCACGGGGTTTTGGTCCCCGCATCCGAGGGTTCGAATCCTTCCACCCCAGCTAAATTTTAAAATTTTTTCTGTTAAGAGAATGACGAAATATTTTATTTTCGTCATTTTTTTAAGCAGATTATAATTCTGTTGACTATTAAATAAAATTTATAACATAATAAAATCCAGTAATTAATGTGCAATAAATAATTAGGGTGGTAATTTAATGGAAACGTTGATTTTAAATGCTGAATTACGTACGGACATAGGGAAAGCTGACGCTAAAAAGTTAAGAAGAGCCGGGAAGGTTCCGGCAAATTTCTATTTTCACGGTGAAAAAAATCGCCATCTGGTGTTGAATACAATAGAAATTAAAAAGATTCTTTCTTCCCGAAAAAATATCCTGGAAGTAAAAGTACCGAAAGTCTCCAAAACCCTGAAATGCCTTGTACGCGAAGTTCAATACGAACCGATTATGGGAGGCATTTTACATGTTGATTTAATGGGGGTAAAATTAACCGAAAAAATTATTGTGGATGTGCCCATTCTGTTAAAAGGAACTTCGAAAGGTGTTCGGGATGAAGGCGGAATACTGCATCAGGAACTTCGTGAATTACACATTGAGTGTTTAACCAAAGATTTACCCGAGATTATTGAAATTGATGTAAGTAATCTCGGAGTCGGTCAAAGTTTTCTGGTTCGGGAACTTGTCCTGGAAAATATTAACATTTTGACTCAGGCGGATCAGCCAATCGTTTCAGTAAAAGGTAAAGCAGCCGAGAAAGAAGAAGTAGAAAAGCCAGTTGAAGCTGAACCTCAAACTGAAGCAGAGGAAGAATAACCCGAATTAAAATGATTTAACCGAATTATGGATAGTCCATTTCTGCTGGTAGGGCTGGGGAACCCCGGGAAAAAATATTTTGACACGAAACATAATACGGGCTTCATAGTGGTGGATGAAATCGGGGCAAAAATTAATATTCGATCAGCAGAGCAAAACAAGAATTATTGGATCGGCCGGAGTAATTATCTTTCATACGAAATATTTTTGTTAAAACCATTAACTTATATGAATTTAAGTGGTGTGGCGGTGCAGGAAGTTTATGAATCTTTTGCGATTAATCTTCAGCGGCTTTTGATTATCTATGATGATTTTAATCTCCCCTTTGGTAAGCTTCGACTCCGGACAAAGGGAAGTGATGGTGGGCATAAGGGATTGGCCTCAATAATTTATCATCTTCAAACCCAGAATTTCCCCAGACTGAGAATAGGAATTGGTGCTCCACTTGAAAAAGAGCCGGTGGTGGACTATGTGCTATCGCCTTTTAATTCTGATGAAAAACAAAAATTGCCGGAGGTAGTCGGTCGAGCCGTTGACGCGAGTCTTTCATTTGTAACTGAAGGTGTCGTTTTCGCCATGAATCATTATAATTCAATAAGTTAGCTTTTTTTTGATTAACTGAACAACTGATTTTGTATTGAACTGAGGAGGAAAAATTGTTATCAATTCCATTTATTGCATCGCTTATTGCGTTGGCATTCGTTTTATACTTAAGTTATTCAATAATGAGGAAGAACCCTGGCAACGAAAAAATGCAGCAGATTTCTAAAGCTGTTCAGGAAGGTGCCAAGGCTTTTCTAAGACGCGAATACATCTATATTACCTTTTTTGTCGTTGTAATTGCTGTGTTTATAGGGATTACCCCATTTTTAAAAGAAAATGTTGACCTGAATTGGCAAACTTCTGTCGCTTTCGTGGTTGGTGCTTTGGTTTCAGCTCTTTCTGGTTATATCGGAATGAGTATCGCTACGCGCGCCAATAGTCGAACGACTCATGCCGCCGATGTAGAAGGATTAAAGGGCGCTTTAGGGATTGCCATTTCTAGTGGTGCGGTAATGGGGTTTAGTGTTGTTGGATTGGCATTATTAGGTTTATCTCTACTTATTGCTATTTTCACCATTGATCAGACCTCAATTATTAACGGGTATGCAATGGGTGCCAGTTTAGTGGCTCTTTTTGCCCGGAGTGGTGGTGGAATTTTTACCAAAGGCGCGGATATGGGCGCTGATCTGGTTGGTAAAGTCGAAGCCGGGATTCCGGAAGACGATCCGCGTAATCCCGCGGTGATTGCAGATAATGTCGGTGATAATGTTGGTGATGTTGCCGGTTTAGGTGCGGATCTCCTTGAATCTTATGTTGAATCGATTATCGCAACCATGGCAATTGCGGTTACTTTAAATATTTCAAATCAAATTTTCGGTTATTTACCGCTTTACATTGCAGCGGCGGGTGTACTCTCCTCGGTGCTGGGTGTTTTTTATGTGAAATTAATGGGTAAAAAAGATCCACAGGGCGCTTTAATGGGGGGGACTTATATTAGCGCGATTCTGACTGCTGTTGCCAGCTTTTTTATTGTCGATGCAACTATACCAGAAGGTTGGAATCACGAATATCCGAAGTTAGGCCCCTTCTATGCCGTTATTCTCGGTATTATTTCCGGTGTCATTATTGGTTTCATAAGTGAATACTACACTTCAGGGAAATATAGACCAGTCCGCCGGTTAGCTCAAGATTCCCAGAGCGGCCCTGCAATTACAGTCACAGGCGGAATGTCGATTGGGATGGCTTCGACAGCAATTCCTGTGGTGATTCTTGCTGTTGCCGTTATTCTGGCTTATCAATTTGCTGATATTTACGGTGTTGCACTTGCTGCATTAGGGATGTTGGCAACCACCGGAATGGTAGTCGCTGTTGACTCCTATGGACCAGTAGCTGATAATGCTGGTGGTATTGCCGAAATGGCTGAATTACGGAAAGATGTTCGTAAAATTACAGACAGTTTAGATGCCGTTGGTAATACCACGGCCGCTATCGGAAAAGGTTTTGCAATCGGTTCTGCTGCATTTGCGGCCATGGGATTATTAGTCGCTTATATCCAGGTTGCTAAAATTGATTTAAGTTCTTCTTCAATCAGTCAACCTAATGTGCTGGCTGGTCTCTTGGTTGGTGCTATGTTGCCATACCTATTTTCATCCATGCTTTTTAAAGCGGTTAGCAAGGCTGCGTTCCGGATGATTGACGAAGTGCGTCGTCAATTCCGGGAAATCAAAGGTTTGATGGAAGGGAAAGTCATGCCGGATTCAGCCAAATGCGTTGACATTAGCACCAAGAGTGCGATTCAGGGTATGTTGATTCCAGGTGCAATGGCTATTCTGGTTCCGGTGTTGGTTGGCCTCTACAACAAAGAAGCCCTGGCAGGTGTATTGGTTGGTGCGATGGTTTCGGGAATTATGCTGGGAGTTCAAATGGCCAACTCAGGTGGTGCCATGGATAATGCGAAGAAATATATTGAAGAAGGGCATTTTGGTGGTAAAGGTTCCGATACCCATAAAGCGGCTGTCATTGGTGATACCGTGGGTGATCCTTTAAAGGATACCGTTGGACCTTCCATTAACATCCTGATTAAATTAATGTGTGTGATTGCGCTGGTATTAGCACCATTGTTTATATAAGAGTTAATTGAAAAAATTATATTTTTATATCGAAATAACTCCTCTCCTTGTTGAAAAAGGAGAGGAGTTTTTCGAGTTTTAAAAGTTAGTTGTTTTTGACATGATAGAATTAATGATTTTTGAAAATACTTTTAAATTTTTGATAGTTATATTTGATAGTGTAAAAAATTGAGGAGGCTATCTCTTGAGAACCTATGAAACCACTTTTATTGTCGATTCCTTAATTCGACCCGAAGAAACCGAAGAAATAATCAATAAGATTGAAAAATTTATTTCGAATAATGGCGGTCAAATTAAGAAGATAGATCGATGGGGAAAGAAAAGACTGGCTTATGAAATCAAAAAACGGCAATATGGTTATTATGTAATTATTCGCTATGGTGCACCACCCAAATTAAATCGTCTTTTGGAGAAAGAGTATCAATTGGATGAGAATATTCTTCGATATTTAACTATCGTCCTTGATCCAAGATATGAGGCGCAACTGGATGCAGTTCCTCCAATTAGTACAACTAATGAGACCGTTGAACTGGTAGATGCTGAAAAGCCGATTGACAACCTGTTGCTGGAAGGTGAACCCGAAAAGTTTGAAGCTGAAGAAACAGCTCTTGAACTGGAGAATGATATCGATACCGAGGTGGTTCCTGAAGAAAAATAGTCTATCAAGCGGATTTTATCATCATAATTGCTTTGTTTCCGATTTAAGCATCTCTGTTTTAGGTCTTTTGATGATTATTTGATGTTTAAAATGTGTTACGTATTGTATTACAATGAGTTAACGGAGGGAGTATATGGTAGATCTGAAAATGCCTGATATTAACACGGTGTTAATTGCAGGGAATTTAACGTGTGATCCATCCTTCAGGAAGACTACCAATGGCACGCCGGTAGCGAACTTTTACATTGCTTCAAACAGAAAGTTTAAAGATAATACGGGACAATGGCGCGAAAATGTTTGCTATGTGGGAGTAGTTGCGTGGTATAAATTAGCGGAAAGTTGTTATGAGAATTTAAAACGCGGGAGCGCGATTATTGTTGATGGTGAACTTCAAAGTCGTAGTTGGCGTAATAATGACGGTACCAGTCGGAATGTGGTGGAAATTAAAGCGCGACGGATTCAGTTTTTAAATCGACGTTCACCTCAGGAAGGTTTCTTGCGCGCTGAAGATGTGGGTTTCATTGACGAAAATGATTCCAAAGAAATTGGTATTTATGAAAATACGGAGAATTATGAGTCGGAACCAATTGAAAGTTTAAATGACACCTTTCTGAATGATACTGACTCGAATTCGGTTGAAAAAGAAAATTCCAGAGCGGAAGAATCAGCATCAGATGATTTTTCTTTTGGTTATACGAATTTAAAATTTTAAAATTATTGAATTGATGATAACACCAATCAAAGTATGAGGTAAACTCTAGATGATGAAGAAGAAAAAAATATGTCGTTTTTGTGAAGAAGATGTTATTTTTGTCGATCATAAAGATGAAAAACGTCTTTATCGTTTTACGACTGAACAGGGGAAGATCATTCCACGAAGAACTTCCGGTAATTGTGCGAAACATCAACGACAGCTTGTACGCGCCATTAAACGTGCCCGACATTTGGCGTTGATTCCATTCATTTCTGAGATGACACGTTAACATTTAGAAAGAAGGAATGCAGGATGAAAGTAATTTTAACACAAACGTATGAAACCCTCGGCAAAGAAGGCGAAATTATAAATGTGAAACCAGGTTTTGCGCGCAATTTTTTAATCCCCAATAAATTTGCACTGGACTATACGCCAGGTAATATGAAGCGCTATGATCAAATGCAAAAAGTAAAAGATATTCGTCAGGCAAAAGAGCACAAATCCGCTACGACTTTAGCTGAAAGCCTGAATAAAGTATCCTGTACCGCGACCGTTTCGGTTGGCGAAGAAGATAAACTCTTTGGAACCGTAACCAGTCAGGATATTGCCGATTTACTTAAAGAAAAAGGTTTCGAAATCGATAAACGGAAAATTATTTTAGAAGAACCGATTAAAGCCCTGGGTATTTATACGGTGCCGATAAAATTACATCCCGAAGTCGAAGCCAAAATTAAACTCTGGGTTGTAAAAGAATAAATCCGAACTGAAATTTACTCAAAAAAAAGCAATTTAATGGAATGTCGAGGCGTGCCCCGTTATATTTTCCAATTTTATTATGTGGATTGTTTTCTTTCAAATTGAAATTTGTCTGAAAAATTTACATTTTTAGCCGTTTTGAAGAAATTAATTTCAGTTGAATCAATTTATAGCCAGTTAAGAATAGCACAGAATTCTCGTTTGAATATCTAATCAACTCATTTTGTGAGGGGAGGTTGAATCATATATGGAACATGTTTATCCAGTATGTCAAAAATGTGGAGTTGGAGTACTCATACCTTTATCTGATTACGGGAGGGATGGCGCTTCGATTATGTATAAAGCCTGGGTCTGCACCAATCCTGACTGTGGTTTTAATGTCCGGATCGATAATGGCGAACTCAGTATTGGTAAAGGCGTTGGAAAATCCAATAAGTAATTACATCGTTTTGTTAAAAATAAAAAGAGGGTAGGTGGTGTACTTGAATCAGGACATCTCTTACCCTATTCTTTTTTATAGACGTGGCTATCTTTTTGAAAAGCTGATAATTTTTTATCCGATAATCAATTGATAATTTATGCGACTTTGAAGTTACCAAATATATTTTTTAAACATTCTTTATGTTAAATTTTCCTTCGCGGAAAAATGGAACTTTTGCTTTAAATTTATGATAAAAATATGACCTCAGGACGAAACTTTCTTGTTTATTCATTGATATGAAAAAAAAACAGGAGTTTGTAAGGCTTGAACATGAAAATCCCAAAAGAACAACTGTATACGGCTATAGATAGCCAGCGGTTAAAGAGTTTATTATTAAATCACTTACAAACAAAAATTATCGTCTTCTTATTAGCCATTTTGGTCTGGTTCTATGTGATCACAGAGGATGAATATACCCACACTATTGACGTCCCGATTGAATTGAGTAATGTTCGGTCAGATCGAATTATCACCAATAATTATCCGACGAAGGCAAAAGTTTCATTTCAGGGTTCCGGGAAGCAGATGTTAAGACTTCTGCTTGAAGATGGTGCAAAAATAAATTTAAATCTTAAAGATAAACGATACAATTTTAAAACAAAATTAAAACTAACCGACATCCGAATTCCACAACATAGTCTTGGTATCAAAGCCCTGCGAATCGAGAATCCGGATACGATAGAAATTCGATTAACGAAAATCAGGAAAAAGCGGATTAAAATTAAGCCGGATATTTTGGTCATTCCGGAAGCTGGCTATACAAAAGTTGGTGAAATAGAATTAATACCGGATTCAATCACAATAAGTGGGCCTGTTCATGAAGTTCATCCCATGAATGCTATCGCCACAGAGCATTTAGAAATCAGGAATATTCGGAGAGATTATCATCAGGAAATTAAATTGGCTGTTCCTTCCAGTCAGTTTATAACCTTGCAGGAAAAAGAAATAGATATTAAAATTCATATCCAAAAATTAATGGAAAAGGAAATTTCGCGTATACCGGTGCACGTCTATAACTTGCCCGAAGGAACGCGCGCTGTTGTTATTCCACCGTATTTAAATTTAACTTTGGAAGGTGGGGTTAAAGTCCTGGCGGATGTAACCGAAGAAAAGATCATCGCTTATATCGATTATGCTCGTAAAAAAAAGGAAAATGAAATTGGTCATGTGGCCATCATTCGGACCCCTCCTGAAGTGATGTATCGTGATGTAAATCCAAAAACCTTTAAATTATTGCTTGAAAAAGACTAAATTATGAATATTCTGGCTATCGAAACCTCATGTGATGAAACATCGGCGGCGATTTATGGTGATGATGGTTTATTGGCAAATGAAATTGCTTCACAGCTCATCCATCAAAAATATGGCGGTGTTGTTCCTGAATTGGCTTCGCGTGCGCATGTTCGGAATATTATGCCAATTATCGACGCTGCTTTAACAAAAGCCAGTATCTCAAAAGAAACTATTTCGGCAATTGCGGTTACTTATGGCCCCGGCCTGGTTGGTTCAATTTTAGTCGGATTAAATTTTGCCAAAGCCCTGGCTCTGGCCTGGAATAAACCGTTGATCGGGATTAATCACATTGAAGGCCATCTCTTTTCCAATTTTGTGAACGCGAAATTTCCGGAAGAACCATTTATTACATTAATCGTCTCCGGCGGACATACGTTACTCGTGCGCGTGAATGCTCCGGGACAGTATCAAATAATGGGGACTACGAAAGATGACGCTGCCGGTGAAGCTTTTGATAAGGTTGCTAAAATGTTGAACCTGGGTTACCCTGGTGGACCGATTATCGACAAAATTTCCCAGCGCGCGGACGCGTCTTATTTACGCCTATCAAAGCCCAAAATGGATAATAAATTTGATTTTAGCTTCAGTGGTATCAAAACCGCTGTTTTATATTTCATTAAGAAATTGGCGCCGGAGGAATTGGAAAAGCACCGGGCGGATATTGCTGCCAGTTTTCAATCAACCGCTGTCAATTTTTTAATCGATAGAAGTTTTTCCCTGGTAGATGAAATCGGACTGAAAATCTTAAGTGTCGTGGGGGGGGTTGCTTGTAATAGCCTCCTCAGAAAACGGCTGGCCGAACGGGCATTATCAGAAAATGTTCGGGTTTTGGTTCCGCCACCACTTTTATGCACCGATAATGCAGCGATGATTGCGCGTGCTGGTTATTTCAAATATCAAAAAGGTAATTTTTCGCCACTTTCAATCAGTCCCGATCCATCATTAGCTTTATAATTTTTTTATAAAGAGATAAAAGAGTCCGGAATAAGATTCGCTCCGCCCGCTCTGCTCTCTTTGTCAATTCAAAATCTTTATCAGTAAAAAATCATGTTTTATCAAAGTGCGAACTCAAAGTCTCAGGAGCCCGATGTGTTAGTTTCGCCATTCCGAAAAGCCGATTTAATCCTGCTTCATGCCCCGAGTATTTATGATTTCCGAAAAATTCACAAATTGCTCGGACCAATCAGTGATGTTATCCCCTCAACACCCATTTTTGAAATGTATCCGGTTGGATTTTCTACCATCGCCGAATATCTCCAACAACATAAAATTTCTACCCGCATAATTAACATCGCCTATCGAATGCTGGAAAATCCCACATTCGATGCTGAAAAATTTATTTCGAAATTGAAAACGCGTGCATTCGGTATTGATTTACACTGGTTACCCCATGCGCATGGTAGTCTCGAAATTGCAAAAATTTGTAAAAAATATCATCCAGATATTCCTGTCATCTTTGGTGGCTATTCAGCCACGTATTTTCATCAGGATTTGATCACCTATCCATCGGTTGATTTTGTTATTCGTGGTGATTCAACCGAAGAATGGATTCTTCACCTGATGCAGACAATTATTTCGCAAACAGGTAATTATCAGGATATTCCTTCTTTGACCTGGAAAAATGAACAGAATGAAATCATGGTCAACGCTTCCCAAAAACCAAAAGTTGATCTGAACACATTTTCCAATAATTATGTTCATCTGTTTAAAAAAGCAGTCAAATATTTTGATTTTAAAAATCTGACCGCGATTCGGGATTGGTGGGAATACCCAATTTCGGTAATCATGACCTGTCGGGGATGCACCCAGAATTGCGCGATTTGTGGAGGGTCGGAAAGAGGAGTGGCCTGCTACCTTGGACGTGAAAAACCAGCTTTCCGCGCACCGGAATTAGTCGCCAAAGATATTGGTCAAATTAATCGGTTCACCCGGGCGCCTATATTCGTCGTGGGTGATTTACATCAATTTGGTTATGATTATGCGCAGACATTTTTTCGTGAATTAAAAAAATATCAGGTTAAAAATGAGCTGGTTTTCGAACTGTTTATCCCGGCAAAAGAGGTATTCTTTGACTGGTTGGCCGAAGCTGCTGCTAACTTTAATTTTGAAATATCCCCGGAATCCCATGATGTTCAGGTTCGAAGAAAATCAGGAAAAAATTATTCTAACGAGGCGATGGAAAGAAATATTCAATGGGCACTTGATCGGGGCAGTAAAAAGATTGATATTTTCTTTATGATTGGTTTACCTTCGCAAACATATCAATCGGTTATGGAAACTATTGAATATTGTGATTATTTGATTGATAAATTTGGCAAAAGACTGGTACCGTTTATCTCACCACTTGCACCATTTTTAGATCCAGGTTCAATTGCATTTGAGAATGCTGAACAATACGGTTATAAAATCCACTTCAAAAAATTGGAAGATTATCGCCAGGCCTTGCTCGAACCTAGTTGGAAACATGTCTTGAGCTATGAAACTGAATGGATGGATCGGGAAACGATTGTTCAGGCGAGTTATGAGGCAGGAAAAAGATTGACGCAAATCAAAGCTAAATATGGACTTATTTCAAAAAGTGAAAGCCAAAAAATCCTGGTAAATATTGATGATGCGCTTCAAAAACATGCTAAAATCGAAAAAATTTATGCTGATCCTGCTATCGATGCGGATAAAAAAAATGCACTTTTGTCAACACTTGATTTAAATATGGAGCAGGACAGTATTTCCACAATTTGTTATAAGCATGAACTTCGCTGGCCGAAAGCCAGAAGGGCATTTAAATTTGCCGGAATTATTAAAGCGGTTCTTTTCGAGTAAATAATTACCTGTCGTTCTAATTTGGGGAAGATAATAAAAAGTCATGCAAACCAGATCAGAAAACGCCGGTGAAAATGGCATCTATGAATCGATCACCACTGGCAATATTTCTCAAGCAGCAGCTTTTTTTTCACGTGAAGGTGGTAGACTGGCGCTCTATAATCATGCCTTTGCGCAATTATTTGGTTATACCAAAAAAGATCTGGTTGGAAAACAATTCAGCGATTTTATCTGCCCCCGCGATCTATCTCTCGTTCAAAAGCGATTGAGAAATATGATTCGCCATCGATTATCTGAAGATATCTTTGAGATTCGGATATTGAAGAAAGATAATCAACCTATTTATACGGAAGTCACCGCCGTTCCACAAATCGAAAATGAAAGGTTTCAGGGGGTTGAAGTTTTTATTCGCGATATCAGCCAGCGAAAAATGTATGAAAAAGCGCTCCTCCGTCAAAACAAAGAATTAAAACTCCTGAATTCAATTGCCGAAATTGTTTCGCTGACTTTATCCCTGGATGAACTTCTAACGAAATCGCTGGAATTAATTCTTAAAAATCTGGAATTTGATGCCGGTTCCATCTGCGTTTTCGACCATATTTCTGAAAAAATTTCAAAATATATTGAAACAGGTGCATTTAATCAGCAGCTACAGGAATTTACCTTTAAAAAATTTAAAAAAATCCAGGAAGAAGCTTTAAATTTACCGCAATCGGTTCTTACTTTTTCCCGAAGCCGAAGTAAAATAAAGTCGAATTCAATTCTTAACGACATATTTGCAGAAATTGATTACCAGTCCGGCGCCATCATCATTCTTCATTCGAAAGAGAAAGTCTGGGGCGTGTTAATGCTCTGGAAAAAAGCCACTTCCCAATTTGATCGAAAAGACATCAAATTGCTGGTTTCTATTGGCAGCCAGATCGGAATGGCCATCGAAAATAGCTGGCTGTATGAACAAACCGATTTAAAGCTGCAGGCACGCATTAAAGAATTAGCGGCCATCAATTCTATCTTAAATGCCATTCGTCAGACGGTCCATCTTGAAGAACGATTGAGTCTGGCCTTAAAAAGCTTGTTGGAGGTGATGAAACTTGATCAGGGGGCTGTTTTTATTGTTTCAAAAAATGGACTTGAGGTGATTTTAAAATCGCATCAGGGATTAACCGATGCGATCGCGAAAAATTTCAGGCGATTGCCGCTTCATCAACCGGCGCTTCAGGTGCTTGAGGATGAATCAAAAAGATTATTTGATTCTAACATGATTCCTCTCTGGAAGCGAAGCCTGCGCATGGGGTTGATCGATCCGCTGATTAAAAGGTTGCTACTTATCTCCTTTCGCACCAAAAATAAATTATTGGGATTTTGCTGCTTGGTAGCGCCGGTCGAAAGGCAATTAACTATCGAAGAATCCAATCTCTTGGAATCACTGAGTTTGCAGATTGGTGTTGCCATCGAAAATGCAAAATTTTACGATGAAGCCCAGGTTCGGCAGCGGGAATTGCAGGAAAAAAATCAGGAGTTGGAAAACTTTATCTATTTGATTTCTCATGATTTAAAAACACCTGTTATTTCAATTCAGGGATTGATTGATATTTTTCTGTCTGAGTCCGATAGAAGATTAAACCGAACCGAAAAAAAATATTTCGACGCCATTCAGGCCAGTGCCAATCGGATGGAATCGCTCATTCAAAATTTACTGGATTTTGCGCGATTGGGACAGGCGATTTTGAATTTTGAATATTTTAATATGAATGAATTAATTGAAGAACTGGAAAAAGAATTTCAATTTAAAGCCGAACAGCGAAATGTAAAACTAAAGTTTAATAAAAATTATCCAGAAGTTTATGGTGACAGGCTCCGACTCAAATTGGCAATATCTAATTTGATCGATAATGGAATTAACTATGCCAATTCAAATTCGAAGTCATATATCAAATTCTGGCAGGAAAAACAGGAGTATCAGTGGCTTTTCTGTGTTGAAGATAACGGAGTTGGTATTGCCAAAAAATTTCATCAGCGGATTTTTCAGCCATTCGAAAGATTAACCCGCGAACCACCCGGTTCCGGTTTAGGCCTGGCCATGGTGCAACGGATCATTCAGCTGCATGAAGGTAAAATCTGGGTCGAATCGGAAGAGGGTTCGGGCAGTAAATTTTATTTTACACTTCCAATTCCCTGATCAAAAAAGGAAATTTAAATATGTTTCATATTTTATTAGCTGAAGATGAAGATATACACACACTTATCATTCAAAAAGCATTCAATACGCTCGATGATCAAAATTTTACCATTCACCTTGTTTCCGATGGCGAAGCGGTTCTGGAGTTTATTTTCAATGTTCGAAAGCCTTTGCCAGACCTTATTCTCATGGATTTGAAATTACCAAAGCTGGACGGTTTTGACCTGCTTCAAGAAATCAGGCAAAATCCAAGAACGAAATGTATTCCGGTTATCATTCTGACCAGTTCTGCCCGACAGCAGGATTTAAAAAGATGTTATGAATTGGGGTGCAATAGCTATATTGTTAAGCCAATGAATTTTAATGAGTTTAAGCAGATTATTTTTTACGTGTATAAATATTGGACACAAATTAATTTGTTACCGACTCAGGTAAAATAAGGTGAATCATTTAATGTTTTCAATACCTGTTCTGGCTGAATTTCTCGCAAACATTTAATTTGTATTGGACAATTGAGTACGGCGTCCTCTCCTTCCAGCTTAAAACATGGGCTGCAGGGAAGACCGAGCCGGAGAATTTTTGAAGTTTTCGCCAGTGGAGCGGTGCGCCGATAGTCAGTCGGCCCATAAATTGCTAATAGCGGAACACCTAATGCGTTCGCCACATGCATTAACCCGCTGTCATTGGTGATCATATATTGACATTTTTGGATCAAAGCGCAGGATTGGGTAAAACTGCCATCGCGGGCAAAAAGTATTGGCGGCGGCGTAATTGATTGCGCCAGGTTTTCGAGCATCGGGTGTTCACCGGGCGAACCGAAGAGAATGACTTTTTTGCCAGTATTGAGAAGTTCCTGGATTAATTTTTGAAAATGTTCAAGCGGCCACTGTTTCCAGCGTCCCAGCGGCGCCGTGCCCGCCTGAATTCCAATGACATATTCCTGACTTAATTTTTTCTCGTCCCAATAACGCCTGGCAAAAGCTTTATCTTCGGAAGAGAGATAAAGAGAAGTATTTTGGATTTCTTTATCAATATCAAAATCGATTCCCAGTGGTTTTAATAATTTTAAATTACGTAAAATAGTATGTTCCGCCTCCTGCATCTGGATTTTGTAATTATATAAAAAATCAAAGACACTTTTAAAACCAGGCGAACTTGCGTGGCCAATTCGGATCGGGATATTCATATAGAGTATTTGAAAGGCCAATTCATAAAAACCATGATGAAAATCTGAAATGAGCAGTTGGTAGCGATTTCTTTTCCGCCAACCATGCCGGATAAATTTTAAAAATTTTTGATCGAGGACGACTTCATCGATTTCATCGATTAAATCCGAGTTCTGAACTACTTTTTCACAACTATTCTTTAAGCCAATTTGCAAAGTGATTTTCGCGTGAGGAAATTTTTGCCGCAAAAGCTTGAGGGCCGGGGTGAACATAATCATATCACCGATGCCAATGTAGGCCAGGATCAGAATATTGTGAATCTCAACAGACCTGATTTCTTTGTTTCTTAATAATATCCAGGCCTGAAATCGTAAAATGATCCGAAAAAATAATTTAACAAATCCCCGAATGGCTTTAACCAGTAATGAGCGTTTCAAAATGGAAATTCCTTATGATAAATAGTATTTTATCAATCATGTTCGGCACGTTCAAAAAATTGGCTTCCATTTCTAAAAATAGAACGACAAGTCATGCCCGTCCGTTTGTTAATGGATTATCGGGCATCCATTATTTCTATTATGATGGATTTCCACCAAAAACATGCGGGAATGACTACGATTGGTACTGAGATTAAATATCTCTCAATTTATTAATTTAATTGATTTTAAGGCATAATCTTTAAAGCGTGTCGAACACTATTGGTATTTTAAGTATTATTTGAAAGAGTTCTTATTAAATATAAGATAATTCCGATTGACCTGCAAGGGATTTCTGGTTAATTTACTTAATTTTATTTGTCGGATTTTTAAATTTCTATATAAAATAGAATTGTATCATTTTGTTAATAAATAAATTATTGACTTTTAAACTTGATTTTTGTAAATTAAAACAAAATTTTGGCTATGAGCTTTGAAAAAAGTGAAAGTATTCGATTTTGATAGGGAATGACTTAAAATTGAAGATAGTTGGTGAAATAAAACAATTACAACCACTGATTAATGAGGATTAGGATGATGCGATACTTAGTCACCGGCGGAGCCGGTTTTATTGGCAGTAATTATATTCATTATCTGCTTGAAAAATATCAGGATATCAAGATAATAAATCTGGATAAATTGACGTATGCGGGAAATCTGGAAAACCTGAAAGATGTGGAAAATGATTCGCGCTATAAATTTGTTAAAGGGGATATTGGGGACGTAAAATTAGTCGATGCGCTTGTCCAACAAACAGATGTGCTGGTGAATTTTGCGGCAGAATCGCACGTTGACCGCTCTATCGGAACCCCTGATGCCTTTATTAAAACCGATATTTTCGGGACTTTTGTTTTGCTGGAAGCCTGTCGCAAACATGGGATTCAAAAATTTGTTCAGATTAGTACCGATGAGGTTTATGGCAGCACGCTGAAGGGCGCATTTCGGGAGGATTCACCACTAATGCCTTCCAGTCCCTATTCGGCTTCCAAAGCCGGGGCAGACCGATTAGCCTATTCGTATCATGTAACATATAATTTACCCGTTATTATCACCCGGTGCTCGAATAATTATGGACCCAATCAATACCCGGAAAAATTAATTCCATTATTTGTAACCAATGCGCTGGAAGGAAAAAATTTACCGATTTATGGTGCTGGAAAAAATGTTCGGGACTGGATTTATGTGCTGGATCATTGTGATGCAGTGGATTTCGTAATTCATCATGGTAAAGATGGTGAAGTCTATAATATCGGAGGTGGCAACGAAAGGACCAATCTTGAAATTACTGATATAATTTTAAAAGAACTGGATCAACCTGAGACGTTGAAAGTGTTTGTTAAAGACCGTCCAGGACATGATTTACGTTATGCCGTTGATTGCACCAAACTTAAGCAAATGGGTTGGCAACCACAATATGAATTTGAAAAAGGGATGAAACTCACAATTGACTGGTATACAGCGAATCAGGATTGGTGGAAAAAAATTAAAAGTGGTGAATATCTGAATTATTATCGGCAACAGTATCAAATTTCATAAATCATTTAAATTGTTTTTTTTTGAATCGGGGCGTTTTTATAAACCAAGACAGGAGTGAAATTTTATGGGTCTACAAGAAAAAATCTTGAGTAAAAAAGCGAACATTGGCATTGTGGGGCTGGGATATGTCGGAACTCCTTTAGCAGTGGAATATGCGAAAAAAGGGTTCAAAGTACAGGGCATCGATCTCAACAAGAAAAAAGTCGCTATGATTAATCGGGGGGAGAACTATATCGAAGATATCGATGATGCCGAATTGAAACATCTGGTTGAAGAAGGGAGGATTTCAGCCAAAACCACTTATGAAGATATTAAAGATCAGGATGTGATTTATATCTGCGTTCCCACGCCCTTCAAAAAGAATAAAGAGCCTGATAACTCCTATATTCACGATTCGGTCCGGGAAATTGCCAAAGGCTTACGAAAAGAACAGCTTATTATCTTAAAAAGTACAACCTATCCTGAAACCACCGAAAAGGAAGTATTGCCCATTCTGGAAGCGACGGGATTAAAGGTTGGAACTGATTTTTCTTTGGCTTTTTCACCAGAACGGGTTGATCCGGGTAATAAAAAGTTTACAACTGCGAACACGCCGATCGTCGTTGGGGGGGTTACGCCCCATTGTACTGAAATTGCCAGCCTGGCCATTCGTCAGGTTGTCAATCTCGTGCATACGGTTTCGAATCCACGGGTTGCGGAAATGGAAAAATTGCTGGAAAATATTTTCCGAAGCGTCAATATCGCGCTGGTGAACGAATTAGCGCGCATGTGTGACAGAATGGGTGACATTGACATCTGGGAAGTGGTTGAAGCCGCGGCGACCAAGCCGTTTGGTTATATGCCTTTCTACCCCGGTCCGGGAATTGGTGGCCACTGTATTCTGGTTGATCCCTACTTTCTGGCTTCCAAGGCACGCGAATATGATTTCCATTCCGATTTTATCGAACTGGCTGCCAAGACGAATGAGGATATGCCTTTTTATGTTGCTGGTTTGGTCCGTCGTGCGTTAAGTAGCAATGGTATTCCTTTTACTAAGGCGAAAATTTTGGTAATTGGTGTTGCTTTCAAAAAAAATATTGCTGATATGCGAAATTCTCCCGCAACCAAAGTTATTGAATTGTTACTCGAACGCGGTGTGCCAGAAATCAAATACAACGATCCTTATGTTCCGTCATTTAAATTAGATGATGGCCGGGAGATGCATTCAATCGATATCAATCCTGAAGTCATTCAAAGTTTTGATGCGGTTGTTATCACTACTGATCACTCAAATTATGATTGGCCGATGATCGTTAAAAATGCCAAAGCCGTGGTTGACACCCGAAATGCGACAAAAGGACTACAAATCGGTCGCGAGAAAATTTCCAAGTTAGGTTCGGGTACACGGTTTTAAATTCCGTTATCAAACCTGAAAAATCTTGCTTTATTTTGACTTACCCGGGCGGAGAGCAATTCTGCGCTTAAAACAATGGAATTCGCTTTCTCCGCTTCTATATTTTATCCATCAAAAACTATTTTTTTCGTTCTCAATTTAAAATGGATAAGTTTGTTTAAAAACTTTTCGAAAGGATACTAATTTGTCAAAAAGGATTTTAAATGTTGTTGGTGCAAGGCCGAATTTTATGAAAATCGCGCCGATTCATCGGTTAATGTTAAATTCTGAAAAATTTCAGCCCAGATTGGTTCATACTGGCCAGCATTATGACGCGGCCATGTCGAAAGTATTTTTTGATGAATTGGGTCTTCCGGAACCTGATGCTTATTTAGGGGTTGGTTCCGGAAGTCATGCTTATCAGACAGCCGAAGTCATGAAGGCGCTTGAAAAAATTATGCTCGAAGAACGCCCAGATTTGGTACTGGTGGTGGGTGATGTGAATTCAACACTGGCTGCCTCCATCGTCGCTGCCAAATTATGTATTCCTATCGCCCATATTGAGGCTGGGTTGCGAAGTGGTGATCGAACCATGCCTGAGGAGATCAATCGCATTTTAACGGATTCGATTGCTGATTTTTTGTTTATTACCGAAAAAAGCGGGGTTGAAAACCTGAAACGCGAAGGGATTCCAGGTGAAAAAGTTTTTATGGTTGGTAATGTTATGATTGATTCTTTGGTCATGCATTTAAAAAAGGCACAAGCTTCAATTATTTTGGAACAATTGGGCGTGGGCGAGCGTGGATATAGCTTGGCTACGATTCATCGGCCGGCAAATGTCGACAATCCTGAGAATTTACAAAAAATTCTCACGGCTTTTCATGAAATTCAGAAATCAATAAAAATAATTTTCCCCATCCATCCCAGGACCCGGAAAATGATTCAAACCTTTGGTTTCCAGAACCAGGTCGATCAGATGCAAAATTTAAAACTAATCGATCCGGTTGGCTATTTTGATTTTGTTAAATTAATGGAAAAATCACGTTTTGTTTTAACAGATTCGGGCGGTATTCAGGAGGAAACAACTTTTTTAAAAATTCCGTGTTTGACATTACGGGAAAATACTGAAAGACCTGTCACGATTGAGATTGGTTCAAATATGCTGGTGGGCATGAATCCAGCGATAATTATTCAGCAGGGCCAACAAATTATTGCTGGAAAATGGAAAAATAGTCAGATTCCTGAATTGTGGGATGGGCATGCGGCTGAACGAATTATTCAAATTCTGACAGAAAAACTTTGAATTTAAGAAGAGGTTAAACGAATGTATTTTAAAAAGCGTGTTCGATTCGCTTTCCTGCTGGGTTTATTTATTCAAAATTTTATTTTTGGTCAACAACAATTAACTCCCCCCGGGATGTTCCTGGATAACATGAAGAAATCAGGGGCGCAGCAATTGAAAAGTATCGCGCCCACAGAAACTGAACCACTTGAAGCCGCCATTGATCCGGAAAAATATATTATCGGGCCAGGTGATCTTTTTCAGATTAATATTTGGGGTGCCGTCTCGGAAGAACATCAGGTACGGGTTTCGCCCGAAAATAAAATGGTTATCCCCAATGTCGGGGAAATTGCCTTTAACTCTCTCATTTTAAATCAGGCAAAAAAGGAAATTGAGCAGGCAATTGTCAATCGATACAAGCGCGCACAGATTAGTATTTCGCTGGTTGGATTACGAAAATTTCGGGTTTTCGTTTCTGGCGCGGTTCGGAACCCTGGATCCGTTGTCGTTAATGCCAATACGCGCGTTTCAGAAGTTATCGAAGCCGTCGGCGGTTTTAAAACGCCATTAAATGTTCAACAATTTACCCAGCAAACTTTACTTGAAACTCCATCAGCCGAAGAATCCGTTGTTAAAACCTCTCAGGTAACTCAGGATGAGATGACAATGGCGAATCCGGCTTCCAAACGCAATATCCTTCTGCATCGTCAGGATGGTCAATTTATAAATGTCGATCTGTTATTAGCCATGGAAGGTGGGGACCAGTCAGCGAATCCGTATTTGTTGGATGGGGATGTCGTTTTTGTACCTAATTTACAGGCAGAAATTGGACAGGTTGCCATCTGGGGGGCAGTTCGTAATCCGGGTGAGTTTGAATATCGGAATGGTGATAATTTACATAATCTGATTCTGTTAGGCCATGGTTTTACCATCGATGCTGATAAATCACACATGGAAATTGTTCGGTTCGAAGCCGATTATCGATCGACAAGAACCATTAAAATAAATCTGGCCGATAGTACCGTCGATCCCAAAATGATTATGCTACTTCCCGATGATCGTATTTATATTCGACGTATTCCACAATACCATACCAAAGCCCAGGTCATCGTCAGGGGGGAAGTTAAATATCCGGGCGAATATTATATTATTGATGGACAAACAACTTTAGCTCAGGTCGTTGAGCAGGCTGGTGGCTATACCGGCCAGGCTTCACTCGCTGAAGCGTCACTTATTCGAAAATCAGTTGAAGATGTTGAAGATCCCGAATTTGAACGTCTTAAAAAAATGACCGTCGAAGAAATGACAGAACAGGAACGGAATTATTTTAAAATAAAATCCCGGGAAAAAGCCGGCAGTCTGGGGATCGATTTTATTCGTTTATTTTTATTAAAAGATAAATCAGCCGATGTGCCCCTGCTTGATCGCGATGAAATTAATATTCCGCCCATTGGGCGAACCATAGCGGTATCCGGTCAGGTGGTGCGGCCGGGACTAATCACTTTCGTTTCCGGTCAGACATTTCGCTATTATGTTGAAAAAGCGGGTGGTTATAGCTGGAACGCCCGAAAAAGTCATATACGTGTCATTCGGAGTCAGACGGGGGAATGGCTCAAACCGAATGGTGATACTGAAATTTATTTGGGGGATACGATTTTCGTACCGGAGCGGCCGGAACGTGACTACTGGGCACTTTTTAAAGATTTTATGCAAATTGCCTATCAAATTGCCACCATTGGGCTGGTGCTGAACCAGGCGCTAAAATAATAATTCCATTAAATAAAAACAGACGGAGTACTGATTCATGTCCTCAAACCAGGAAATCAATTTAATTAATTTACTTTATAAAATTGCCCGATACTGGAAACTAATTGTCATCAATTTTATTGTCGTTTCAATTCTGGCTGTGATTATTAGCCTTTTACTCCCGAAATGGTATAAAGCCGAAGCCGTCATCATGCCGCCGGTGAAAGAAGGAAGTTTTGGCCTGGGGCTGGGAATGGCGGGGCAGTTGGCTGGTATGATGCTGGGCGGCGGTGGTGATTTTGACCTCCCGATGTTTGCAACACCTTCCGATATTTATGAGATGATTTTAAAAAGTAGAAGTGTTGCCGATAGTATTATTCAAAAATATGATTTAATGCAATTATATAAGCAGCAGACAATAGAAGAAACCCGCCTGGAATTGACCAGTCATACTTTTCTTGAAGTCGGGAAGGAAGGGGCGATTTTTATTCGGTTTGAGGCGAAAAATGACCCGGTATTGGCAGCCAATGTGGTACAAAGTTATATTGAAGAACTGGATAAAGCGAATAAACGCGTTAAAATTTTCTATGCCCATAACACCCGAAAATTTATTGAAGAACGGTTGGTGGAAAATAAAGAAAAATTAAAAGCAGCAGAAGATTCACTACAGGCATTTCAGAAACGATATAATGCTGTTTCGATTGAGGATCAGGTGACGGCTGCGGTTAATAATTATGCCCAATTACTGGCTCAAAAGCAGTATTATGAAGTTCAACTCAATGCTTTCCAGGACAATGTCGATATTTCGCATCCCGAAGTCCGCGAATTAGCCTCCAAAATTCAGGGCATTAACAAGAAAATTCGCGAGATGAAGTATGGTGATAAAACCGGTATCACCCAGGCGCTCATGAAAGATACCGACATGTTCCCGCCATTTGCCAGCGTTCCACAATTAGGATTGGAATACGCCCGACGGTTGCGGGATGTGAAAATTCAGGAACTCATTTTTGAACTATTGACCCAGCAACATGAGCAGGAAAAAATTAAAGAAGCCAAAGATACACCGACCGTGGTCGTGCTGGATAAACCGGTTCCGCCGACCAAAAAATCCCGTCCGAAACGGGCGATTATCGTATTACTGGCTGCCCTATTGAGTATTTTTTACAGCTTGTTTGTTATTTTCATTAAGGAATACAATCAGCACCTGCGAATGAACAATCCGGATGATTACGATAAATTACAGGCTATTAAATCCGAGTTTACCTCCCTATTCAGAAGACGACGGAACGAATGACGCATGGATAGTTTGAGTCTAAATTTTCAAAATCCAGACGCCGAAAAATCGACATTTAGCTTAAAATTGCTCGGTGGAACGCTTCTGTTTTTTACGCTGTATTTTCTGATGGCAATTCAAACATCATTTGAAATGGCGACCATTTTCTGGTTTGCAATTCCTGTGGTAGTTGTCGGGGTTCTTTATTTTATTAAAATTCCTGGGATTGGTATCGGTTTAATGATTGCTTCCACCACACTTGATGTGGTGGGACGCCTTTCCAGCGATACGGCTGCATTTGCCATGACCGTCTTTAAACTTTTTTTCCTGGCCTTTTTGGTAACCGCTATCTTTAAGCGCTTATGGGAAAAGAACCTGAAGGTCGTTCGTTCTGGTATCGATGTTGAACTCATTCTTTATTTCGTCTGGGTAACAACAACGGTGTTCTGGTCCCGGGATCCGGTGGATGCCCCGCTGAGTGTGATTCGATTGGCTTCGCTCATCCTGACGATGTACCTGGTTTTAAATATGGTCGAGAACAAGACCGATTTCTCCTTAATCATTATTCTCATGATTGTTCCAGCCATGGGATTGAGCGCCTATGCATCCAAAGAGTTTTTAACAGCCTCCTCTGTCGAAGTCAAAAATGCACTTTCCATGCTGAAACTTTTCTCCCGATTTGGGGCAACTTTTAGTAATCCCAATTACTTTGCGACATTTTTGTTATATCCGTTATGTATCTGTTTTGCCGGTTTGGCGTTTTTAAATATCAAATTCTGGAAAAAAATCATTTATTTCATCATTCCTGCCGCACTTTTCGGGGTGGCATTTGTTGGAACATTTTCAAGAAGCGCCTGGATTGCGCTGGTTATTAGCTACTTATATATCTTTGCCTATTTTAAAAATAAACGCTATTGGATAAGCGGTTTTCTGGTCGTTTTTGCCGTATTAGCAATTATTCTCTTCCAGACTGCTTTTTTTCAGAGTTTCCTGTTGCGACTCACTTCGATTTTTGAAGGAAAAGCCGATCCCTCCACGGCAACGCGATTTTTTTTAATATCCGGTGGACTCCAGATGTTTTTTAATTCTTACTTTCTTGGTGTCGGTTATGAATCCTTTCCGGTGGAATATTTGAAATACATGCCACCGGGGCAACAACTGGGTTATGTTCATGAGTGTCATACATTACCCGTCGAAATTCTGGCGGAGTTGGGATTGATTGGCTTTATCCTGTTTGCCCTCATTTTTTATAAAACCTTTAAAATTGGCATCCAGTCCATTCCCAAAATTGAAGATAATTTTTATCGCACGATCCAGATTGCTTTGGTAGCCTTTTTGATCGGACTCCATGTGAATTTTTTATTTATGCCAGGGGGGATGCTGAACAATTTTATGTGGATCAATATGGGGCTTATCTTTGGAATAAAAAAAATTGTAAATACTGAAAAAACAGGAACCGTATCGAATTTAAAATCAAACGATTAGTTCAATTTTTGCATCTTATTTTGCTGTCAATTGTAGACATTTTTTGTGTTAATTATATGACGAAAGATTAATGATTAATGATTAATATGAGTATGAATGAAAATTTAATTGCAAATATCAAACGATTAATTAAACATACTGCGATATATGGACTGGGCGGGATACTTTATCGGGCCGCGGCGCTGGTTCTTTTGCCAGTATTCACCCGGTTTTTAAATGCCAGCGAGTATGGTGATTACGAACTTCTTTTTACTACTTCAACTTTTCTATTCCTGATTCTGCAGCTTGGTATGGGATCAGCTATTTTTCGGTCGATTATATATAAAGAAAATAGTGATGAATCGCTGATCATCAGTACTTCATTCTATTTCCTGCTGGCCGCCAATATTTTGATGGTAGGACTTCTTTGTCTGTTTTCAGAAACGATTTCGATTGCTATTTTTACGACCCCTGATAAAGCCAATTTACTACGACTTATCTTTATCGCCGATTTATTTGAGGTAATGATAACCATTCCTCAAACAAAATTGAGAATCGATGAAAGTTCGATTATCTATACGCTTATTGCGCTGGCAAATTTTATCGTCCGCATGGGACTCACGATTTATTTTTTGGTGGTAATCGATTCAGGCGTAACAGGGGTTATCTGGGCACAATTTATCAATTCGTTTGTCTTTTTTCTGGTCTATACGCTGCTTATTATTAAAAAAATACAGTTTCGTTTTTCATGGACCGAGCTCAAGGATATGCTGGGCTACGGTCTGCCATTTGTTCCGGCTTCGATGGGAACCAGTATTCTCATGCTTTCCAATCGATATTTTTTACGACATTATGAATCTGCGGATGAAGTAGGGTATTTTTCGGCAGGCTATCGGATTGCCCAGATAATCGCCCTCGTGGTGAATGCTTTTCAAATGGCATGGCCAACCTTGCTTTTTTCGATCGCCAAAGAAAAAGATGCCCCCAGAACCTATTCAAAATTACTCACCTATCTATCATTTGTATTGGTCAGTCTGACACTGAGCCTTTCGATTTTTGGGCGTGAGATATTGTATTATGTGGTTTCGCCAGAATATGTTATTGTCGAACATATTATTCCGCTATTAAATCTGGCGAATGTCTTCTGGGGTATTTTTTATATGACCAGCATTGGCATTCAAATTGAAAAGAAAACAATTTACGTTCCGATTACGACGGGGATTGCTGCCGTTGCAAATTTAGCACTTAATTTTTGGTTGATTGGCTTAACCGATTTTGCCCTGTTTGGTGCGGCAATTGCCAGTCTGGCTGGAAATGTTATCATGGCATTGTCCGCCCTGGTGATTTCCCTTAAATTTTATTATATCGCCTATGAATATCGTAAAATTTGCTGGCTCTTTACTTTAGGAACTATTATTTACCTGGTTGCGGTAAATCTTCCTGTTGCCAATATTCTGGTTACGATTATCTTTAAATTGCTACTTTTGGGGCTGTTTTTCATTGTTCTATATTTTATACACTTTTTTACACCACAAGAATTACAAAAGGCGAAATATTATTATTATTTAATTTTATCGATGGGGAAAAAAGTTATGGTTAATAATTCTTGATTTTTAACTTTTTTCTTCTTAAGATACAAAATTCTTTTTTGATAGCCGGCTTTTTCGACTTTCCAGCATCGCTTTCTGACAAAGTGAAAATTGAGACCGGTCTTTTAAGTCTCTGTATTGACTATTTTGAGGATTCAATTCGCCGATATCGGTGATGAGTTCCTGAAATCGGTATCCTTAAAATTAATTGAAATGGCGTTATATTCGATATATAAAAGGATAACATTCATCTATGCGGATCTGCATGGTATTGCAGGGTGATTTTCCGCCCGACATCCGAATTGAAAAAGAAGCCAGAACGCTGCTCCAGGCTGGCCATGAGGTTCATCTGGTATGCCGCAACAAAAAAATGCAACAAGCTGAAGTGACTCATGATGGAATAAGGGTACATCGCCTTCATCCTTATAAAAATAAGTCCTGGAATAATATATTGACGGTTCCTTTATTCATTAATCCTGTCTGGTATTTTCGCATTAAAGAAATTGTTAAACAATATCAGATAGAAGTTTTGCATATCCATGATTTGCCATTGGTAGCGACCGGACTTTTCATTGCCAAACAACACCAGCTTCCGCTCATCTATGATATGCACGAAAATTATCCAGCCGCGCTGGAAACCTGGAAGAAAAAGAATTTAACCTATTGGACAATTAAAAATCCGACATTCGCCCGGAAATTGGATACATTTTGTCTCCGAAGAGCTAAAAAAATTATTGTGGTGGTAGATGAACAACAAGCGAACTTAATTAATCAAGGTGTGTCGCCAGAAAAAATAAATGTTGTATCCAATACAGTGGATGTTGAACAATTTGAACAATTACAAATAGATCCCCAAATTGTTGAAAAATATCAGCAGGATTATTTAATTCTCTATCTAGGTGGTTTCAGTCCTGATCGTGATCTGGCTACTGCCATTCGTGGGATGAAATTTCTGGAATCAACCTTGCCGAAAGCCCGATTGTTACTCGTCGGAAGCGATGATTCCGCTTATACAAATGAGTTGAAAAATCTGGTTCAGAAAGAGCAGTTAGAAAACCGGGTGGAGTTTGTGGCCTGGATTCCATTTCAAATGGTGCCTTCTTATATGAAAGCTGCACAGGTTGGAATAATTCCTCAACCGAATAACCCTTTCATTAATACAACGATACCTCACAAGCTTTTTCAATACATGGCTGCCGGTCTGCCGGTCGTGGTTTCGGATGCCAAACCACTGGCGCGTATTGTCACCGAAGCCCGGTGTGGGGAAATTTTTAAATCGCGTTCGCCGGAGGATTTTGCTGCTACCATTTATCGACTTTCTCAGTCATCCATAAATTATGCTGAAAATGGTCAAAAAATAATTCAGGAAAAATACAATTGGCAAAATTCATCAAAAGAGCTTTTAAAAGTCTATCAGAAAATTCAATCAGGAATCTGATTTTTTTATTGATATAAGTTTTTTTAATATTTCTTAAATAACTAATCGGAGGTAGGCGGAAAATGTTAAAAGTTGCCGTCATTGGACTGGGGAACATGGGATGGCACCATGCCCGTAACTATTTTGAAACGTCTGAAGCTGAGTTGGTGGCTGTTTCAGACATAAATCCTGAAGTTTGCCAGAAGGCTGCTGAGAAATTTCGGACCCGGCCTTACCTGAATTATCAGGAAATGCTTTCTAAAGAAAAACCAGATGCGGTTTCGATTGTTGTGCCGACCAGTTTACATAAAAAGGTTGCATTGGATTGCATTCACGCGCATATCCCCATTTTAATTGAAAAACCCATTGCCGGAACACTCGAAGAAGGGGATGAGATCTCTGAAACCGCTGATAAAAACAATGTCCCCATTATGATCGGTCATATTGAACGTTTTAATCCTGCTGTTCTGGCACTCAAAGAATTAATCGTTACGCAAAAACTTGATCAGGTCACTTCGATTCTGGTACGTCGGGTTGGTATTTACCCTTCCCAGATTAAGGATGCCAATGTGATTATTGATATTGCGGTTCATGATATTGATATTTGTAATTATCTGCTGGATGGGAAGCCCACTTCGGTTCATTCCAAAGCCGGCAAGGCATTAAATAGTGAACGCGCTGATTTTGCCACGCTTTATCTGGACTACCATGGTATTGAAGTTTTTATCCAGGTAAACTGGATTACCCCGGTCAAAATCCGGGAATTAAATGTCACCGCGGTGAATGGCTATGCTGAATTAAATTATTTGACGCAGAAGTTGAAGCTTTATGAAAGCAATTATGAACGCACTTTCGATTCATTCGGTGATTTCGTTGTTAAGTTTGGCAATCCAAATATCAAAGAATTGAATATTAAAAATGCAGAACCCTTAAAACAAGAGTTAATCTCATTTTTAGATTGTGTAAAAAATGGTAAAAAAATGTTAGTGACGGCTCAGGAAGGATTGATCGCATTGGATATCGCCCTTAAAGCCATAAAGTCTTGTGAAAAAAATCAAATTGTGGAGGTGTAGAATGATTTATCAGAATGCCAGAATTGGTCAGAATTGTCTTATTCAACATAATGTCACGATTGGCCTCGCTTCACGTCGCTATCTCAGAGAAGATGAATCCAAATGGCCGGTAACCACGCTTGGTGATAATTGTGTGCTGCGTACGGGAACGGTGATTTATTGTGATACTCAAATCGGAAATAAATTTGAGGGCGGTCATAATTTGCTCATTCGGGAAAACACCAAAATCGGGAATAATATTATGATTGGGAGTAATGCGGTAATCGAGGATGAGGTTGTGATCGGTGATGGTTGCCGTATCCAGTCCATGGCGTTTATTCCCGGGCGTGTGGTGATTGAAGAGCAGGTATTTATTGGCCCGAATGTTGTTTTTATTAATGATCCCCATCCGATGTACTGCCCGAAATATCCGGAGTGCGTTGGTGGCGCAACGGTCAAAAAATTGGTGCGTATCGGGGCAAATTGTACGATTCTCCCCGGCATCACCATTGGTGAAAATTCTCTGGTCGCGGCCGGTTCAGTGGTCATCAAAGACGTCCCGCCAAATTCGGTGGTCGCCGGAAATCCAGCCAAAGTCATCCGAAATATTGATGAATTGGGTTGTCGCATGGGCTTTTTTGAACACGCTTATGACTGGGAACCTTATTTAAGCTATAAAAAATCAAAAAAGTAATTGATTAAAACAGAAATTTTTCATGATGGCCGTCAGGTTTTTCGAATATTTAACCTGACGGCTCTATCGTTTATTGCTGGTGCATGGTTTCGTTCTTTTAATGAGTGTGAGCCCTGGAATAGGCTATTCAAAGCAATATTTTTGGACAGAATTTTGCATAAGCTGCAATTAAAATTTAACTTATCAGAAGTTGGTTTTCTCCTGAATTGGTAAGAAACTTCTTGATTTTAATGGATTTTATCATTATTTTTCATGTTTAAAATGATCTTATTTGCCGGATGATGTTGTCTTGAGCTTTTTAACAGGGATGTTTTATGTACAGGTACTTTACAAAAGTCTGGCCTGTTATTTTGAGCATATTGGTCGGATTTTATTTTAGCTCCACAAATGCGACAGAAAAGATAGTTTATGAGAATGATACATATTATTTTATAAATACGCACAATTACATTTTACTTGTTTCAAAAGATAGCGGGATGCTCGAATCAGCCCGCTTGAAAAATAGTTCTTTTCAAATTGCTTCGGATTATCCGGGGTTCAGCTTGTTTTTCACTGAGTTTGGTTTACAATTACCAGATTCAATTTATGAAATCTTTTCCAATTCCGAACTGAAAACATTTGGTGGAACAGTCAATTCGTTCTGTTTTGAAGATGACGAATATGCCCGACTGGAATTTGTCTGGGATAATCCTTATATTCAAACCGGGTGGGATTATAATTTCTTTCAGGATCAAAAGTATTTTATCGTAAATTTGAAAAGATTGGTTAAAACCACAGCCGTTTATTCGAATCACCAACAGTGTGTCATGGCCAATTCCGATTTTGATAATACTTTTTTGGTTAATTATGAAGGAAACTGGTTTCAAACCATGTCGAAAGGAAATGTGGGTCCCGGCGCCATGGAAAGTTCGGCGAGTTTTCAGCATTCAATGTACACCGCGATTGATTGCGGAAAAAGTTCACGGTTTCCAGCGTTAGGGTGGTATCAGTCACGATATGATGTAACTTTTGGTATTATCATCCCCTGGGTGAGTGCTAACCAGCGAATGACAATTTCGTACCATGGCGGTGGCCGAACGCCCGAGCCCCGGCATCCGGGATTTTCGGAATGTCAAATCAATTGGTTCGGAAAAGCTGACAGCGAAGCATTGCTGTTGAAGGCCGGTACTGAATATAGCATGAAAATGGTCTATTATCTCGGCATCGGTTCGATTGATTCATTAGACAGGTTTAATCTTAATCTTTTTAATAACAGTCACTTTGATAGCAAAAAATGTGAAGATTATTCGATCGCCAGTTGGGGGGGGCGTCGCGCTTACTTACGACAATACACCTGGACCTTTCCCCAGGCCAGTTCGAATTATATTAATACTCAGGAATTGTTTGAGCCTCGGGCCGTCTCGATTCCAAGATGTCAGAATGGCAGTCCCTGGCCACATTTATTTGACATACGGGTTATTCATCAGGATGAGAATAACCAAAAAATTGATTTGACGCCAATTCCAGAGCAAAATGGTCGGGTCAAATTATTTCAAAATGTAGAAAATCAATCCGGAAATGATTGGTACGAAGGTACTGTGACCTGGCTGGTCGATTCGCTTGGAAATCGGTTGAGCTATCGGATTTATCCCGAAAGCGACAAAATAACCGTTTCAGGAGAAATCACCGCACCGATTCAAAAGAAAGTTGGAACATTATATATTGGTCTGCCCTTTTCCGCGCGGGTTAAGTTGGTGAAAAAACTGACGGATTTCATCCGGGACATTCGCACGAGTGATACCAACTATGGGGAGATCGGAATCACGTTGTACGATTTGGAAGGGATTGCCAGGGTAGAGCAGGATGTTTTTGAATTACGATTGATAATTGATACAGCCGCGGCTAATCCTGAACGATCGTGGAAATATCAATTTCGACTTTTTCCCCATCGGGGAACTCGTGTTGAAAGCGCGGGGGAAATTACGTCATTTTTATCAAAGCCTGAAGAAAGTTATTATGAACATTATCTTGGTTATCCCTCGCTTACTAAAGTCGCGAACTGGGGAATTTGTCCCGATTACCGGCTGACATTTATTGATGCTGTTGTGACGCCGGATTCAGCCCGATTCCTTTCCGCGAAAATTTATGCGCAAAAAGGCGATTATCGCATCAGCTTTTTCGTTAAAGATACGCCGGTAAAGGCCATTCATATCAATAATCAGGTGTTAAATCGCCAACGCTGGTTCTTTCAATCGGATAGTGGGGTCGTTCGAATTCAAAATAAGTGGGATGGCTTGACCAAAATTGACTTTTTTCAGCATGCTTCTCCCGCCATTATTGAAACAGGTGTCGGACCGGAATGGTTGAGCATTAAGAAAAATAATGAATTTAAATTTTCCATATTTCCAAATCCGTTTAATGCTGGAACTCAAATAAAAATTAACTTGCCATGGGAACAAGATTTATTTATTGGCATTTATAATCTTTTCGGGCAAATCGTCAAAATTGTAAACGAAAAACCGCTGACTGCTGGCTCAGCAACTTTCTGTTGGGAGGGAACTGATTTTCAGGGAAAGACATGCTCCAGCGGGATTTATTTTATTGCTGTACGAGCTGAGGCTTTTCATCAGACCAAACGGGTTTTATTGATTAGATAATTATACTTATTGTGAAATGGTTTTCGGGTTTATAGAGATGGGACCCACCCCTAAATTCCCTTCAGAAAAGGGACTTGGAATTGTGAGCTATACGAAATTTAAAAGAAAAAGCCTAAATTGTCTCCTGGGAAGGGCCCGGGGTGGGTTTATTGCTTATTTCTTTACCTTGATCACCGAATCCGAAAATCATGTTAGGATATTTAACGAATGACTTTTTTGTTTTTATAACTATTCAGGTTGTTTAGACTTTAGCGTTTCAGGCTGTTCGTGTCAACCAAATGTTTTTTAGTATTACTTCAGGTAGTGTGTAAGGAATTGCTGCCAGCTTTTCCTGAAAACCAAACCCCTACAGCCGATTAAGCCAAGTCAGTTAATTCCATATTTTACGCTGAGGGTTTTAAAGAAAAAATGAAGATTTTGCAGACCGCACGATGGTTTTTTCCGCATACAGGCGGTGGCACGATTCGGGTTTATAATATCGCCAAAAATCTGGTCAAACTCGGGCATGAAGTCCATCTGCTCGTTCATCATCCGGATTCGATTGAGCAATGCAATGTCAATCACACCGATGAAAAAATCAAGCTTCAGGAAGAATATGACGGGATTCATGTCTATCGGCTTCCTTATTATCCACCAAATTTTCTTTACTGGTCAATTAGCATCCCGTTGATGACCCGTAAGGCATATCAGATTATTCGTCAGCAAAAAATTGATGTAGTACTTTCCGATAATCCCCCATATTTGGTGGGAACAGCTTCTTATCTTGCCAGTCGCATGGCCTCAATACCCATGGTAATCAATGTTCATGATGTATGGGGGGCAACGCATTATTCATCGATTCAATATAAAGTCGGTGCCATGCTGGAACAATTTTGTACCCGCAAGATTGGCCATTTTGTGACAGTATCTGAAGGGTTGCGGACCGTTTTGTCAGATAGTTTCCAGATTCCGACAGAAAATATCGGTGTGGCTGCGAATGCCATCGATTTAAGTCGTTTTAATATCAATCAGAACCAGGTTGATCAAATATTAGCCCGCTATCTGCAATTTAACTTGAAAAAATCAGAAAAATATGTTGTTTTTGTAGGAATCATGCGCCAGTGGGCAGGCGTTCAGTACCTCATCGAAGCTTTTGGAAAAGTGATTCAGGTTCATCCGGAACTGAAATTATTGCTGGTTGGCGGCGGTGGTGATAAAGAATGGTTTATAGAATTGGCGCAAAAATTTCAAATAATGGATCATGTCATCTTCACCGATGCCCTGCCATACATTGATATTCCGGCTTTTATTTCGCTGGGAACAATCGCTTGTGCACCTTTTCCATCCACCCGGGTGACCGATCAGAAACAACTCATGTCACCATTAAAAGTGCTGGAATATATGGCCGCTGGAAAAGCCGTCATTGCCAGCCATGTGGGCGGTATGGAAAATTATATCACCGATCATCAGACCGGGTTGATGGTACCCCCGGGTGATGTGGATGCGCTTGCTAACAAAATTATTTATTTGGTTGAAAAGCCAGAACTTATTAAAAAATTAGGCGATAATGCCAGAGAATTTGTTCAGAATGAAAAATTCGGCTGGCTGGCCAGTGCAAAAGTCGTTGAAAAAATGCTGCTGGAATCGCAAAATCATTTTCTTAACAGTAATCTTGAAAACATATCGAAATAATACCCTATGTCCTCAAAAATAAAGATATCCATCATCATCGGTACCCGTCCGGAATTAATCAAAATCAGTTCCCTGTTGCGACGATTATCCATGAGTAACAATTTCGAATTTCAGTTTATTGATACGGGGCAGCATTATGACTATGAAATGGATAAAATCTTCTGTGAAGAGTTAAAACTGCCGCCGCCGATTTTCCTCGATTTAGGTTCCAGTACGCCGGCGCATCAGGTCGGTCGTGCCATGATCCTGGTTGAAAAACAGTTGCAGCCTTTTAATCCCGATGTTGCCCTCGTCGTTGGCGATACCAATTCAACCCTGTCCGGTACGCTGACAGCTATCAAAATGAACATTCCGGTGGCGCATCTGGAGGCTGGATTGCGGAGCTTTGATCGCACCATGCCCGAGGAGATGAATCGCATCGTAGTCGATCATGTCTCGCGCTGGCTTTTTGCCCCCACGCAGCAGGCGATTGATAATCTCGTGGCTGAAGGAATTGAAAAAGACAAAATTACTTTCACCTACGATATTCATGTTGATGTATTGAATGACCATTTTTCGCTGGCGAAGGAAAATTCCAAAATTTTACGGGAATTGAATCTCGATAAATTTGTGCTCATAACCTGTCATCGGCAGAGCAACACCGATTCCCCTGAAAATCTGGCCAATATCGTTGACGCCCTGATCGAACTGGCCAAGAATTTTACCATCGTTTTTCCGGTGCATCCCCGAACCGACAAGAAGCTGAAAGAATTTAACCTGTATGAGAAACTGGTCAGTAAATCGAATATTAAATTAATTAAGCCGGTTGGTTTTTTTGATTTTCTCAATCTCATGGGTCATGCCGCGTGTGTCATTACAGATTCCGGTGGGGTTCAGAAAGAGACGCTGATTTTGAAGGTTCCCTGTGTGACAATTCGTGAAAATACCGAATGGATCGAAACCATTGCAGCCGGCGCAAATGTCCTGGCCGGTACCGATAAATCAAAAATTGTTGCAGAAGTCATGCGAATGGCGCAGCCTGATTTTCACCAATTTATGCAAATGGTGAGAAATCCTTATGGGAATGGTGAAACAAGCCAGATAATTTTAAACCGACTTAGCAGTGATTTGCACCAGAAATGAACTTTTTTATATTTTCCCTCGATTGGCGTATAATTTGAACAGGCATTAGCTCCTCTTTTTCATAAATTAATATTTTCTTTGGACAGGATTGGCGTGATAAAAAAGATTTAAGTGGATTATTTTGGGGGGGATATTGTTAACACTTCGTTTGATGAGTGCCAATAATTAAGATTAATTTTCTTTTCATATCCTCCTGAGAAAGCGTTTCCGTTGGCAGGGCTCAGGACAAGTTTTGCTGACGAAGAATCCAGTGCAGGCATTACGTCGGCATTCAGCATGGCAGAAGAATGTTATTCGACGACGTAGAATTATGTAGCCACTTCCTTATTTTTCCCCGCCATCATACAAATCCTGTTACAAAAATACTTTTCAGCTCTATTTTTTATTTGCATTTTATCAGAAATTTTCATAATTAAACGTGCGACAATCAGTGTTTCTTGTCTGCAAGGGGAATCAAAATTCAGGAATTTAAACAGAAACCATAAGTTTATTTATGCCAAAATCAATTGAACGAATATTACTCCTGCTAAGTGATTTCACCATGGTGGTGCTGGCTTTTTTTCTGCTGAGTATCATCCGTCGTGAAATCGGAATTTTTGCCAGTGCGGATTTAAAGGAGATTTTTTATCTCGGCTCGGTCAGCTTTTTATTCTGGCTAATTATTTTCATCTTTTTTGGCCTGTATCGTTCCTGGTACGCTCAATCCCGAATTGATGAATTTGTATCCATTATTAAAACACTCATCATCGGCTGCGGTATCATTTTTTTGCTGACGATCGACCCCCAACGGGACTTTGAAGAGATCCCCTCAATTGGCCGCCTATCCGTTGTTACCTATTGGATTCTGCTGTTAATTATGGTAACGACCGGAAGGTTGATCCTTCGCACCTTTCAGCGTAAGTTGCTGGAAAATGGCATCGGCGTTCGCAAGACCTTAATTATCGGCTGGAATGAAAAGGCCCGGCATTTATATGACGAAATCATAAAATTCCCGGCACTGGGTTATAAAGTCATTGGCTTTATTGATGACGAAGGCAATGCTACCAATCAATCCCATCGGGATATACCTGTGTTGGGGAATATCAGACAAATAAGTCAACTGGTTCAGCGCTACCGGGTGGAAGAGATCATCATCGCCCTGAAGGCAAAATCACAAAAAAAAGTCCTCTATGCCATCAACCAATGCGATGGGTTGCCTGTAAATCTCAAAATTGTTCCCACGCTTTACCATATCATTATTGGCCAGGCGCGAACCAGCCAGATTTATGGTTTTCCGCTGATTGAAATTCTGCCTGAAATGATGCCGGCCTGGGAAAAGAAAGTTAAGCGGTTTATTGATGTGATGGTTTCGTTAATTGTGATCGTCTGTTTTTTACCCGTGTGGATTTTCCTTTCCCTCCTGATAAAATTAACTTCTGCTGGCCCGGTTTTTTATAAACAGAAACGGGTCGGTAAGGATGGTAAAATTTTTACCGTTTATAAATTCCGTTCCATGTATCAGGATGCCGAAAAACGCACCGGACCGGTCTGGGCTGGCAAAAAAGATCCGCGAATCACCCCTATTGGCGGTATTTTACGAAAATTGCGATTGGATGAGGTACCGCAGTTTATCAATGTACTCGATGGCGATATGAGTCTGGTCGGCCCACGTCCTGAACGCCCCTATTTTGTGGATCATCTTAAACGACAGGTACCGCTTTATGCCCGACGTCTCAAAATTAAACCCGGAATTACCGGCTGGGCGCAAATTAAAGGCGATTATGATACCTCCCTCGAAAGTGTGAAGAAAAAACTGGAATATGATCTGTTTTATATGGAAAGTATGTCACTGCGAATGGATTTGAAAATCATCTTCAACACAATTTTAATCATGCTGCGCGGCAAGGGGCAATAAAAATGCTCGATTTAAAATTCATTCGCAAATATCCGGAACTCGTTCGCCAGGGAGCAGAACGAAAAAATATGTCGATTGATGTGGATAAATTACTGGAACTGGATCAAAATCGACGGGAACTTCAAACCTCGCTTGAAAGTCATCTTCAACAAAAAAACACAATCTCCCGGCAAATTAATTTCATAAAGGAAAATTCAACCACCCTTGCGAATCTGAAAACAGAAAGTCACCAGTTAAACTCGCTCATCGATTCGCTGGAAAGACAAATAAAAGCGCTGGATCAGGAAATTCATTTACGGCTGATTCAAATCCCCAATCTGCCGCATGTTTCGGTTCCGGATGGCCGGACTGAATCGGAAAATCAGATTATCAAAAATTGGGGAAAACCAGCTGATACGGATTTTAAAATTCTGCCCCACTGGGAAATTGCCGAAAAGCTGGGTATCATCGATTTTGAACGCAGTTCTCAATTGACCGGCGCATTTTTCGTGACCTTCAAAGGGGCCGGGGCACGACTGGAACGGGCTTTAATCAATTTTATGCTGGATTTGCAGGTGAAAGAGCATGGCTATACCGAAATTTCCCCGCCATTGGTCACCCGGCGTCAGGCATTATTCGGTACCGGCCAATTACCCCGATTGGAAAATGATCTGTATTGCCTCGAACGGGACGATTTTTTCCTGATTCCCACGGCTGAAGTGCCTTTAACCAATTTTCATCAAAATGAAATTTTTACGGCCGAAGAACTGCCAATAAAATATGTTGCCTATACCCCCTGTTTTCGGCGGGAAGCCGGTACCCATGGGCGGGAAAATCGGGGGCTTATCCGCATCCATCAATTTGATAAAGTGGAACTGGTGCAACTGGTAAAACCGGCAGAATCGTATCAGACGCTTGAAATTTTATGTCAGCAGGCTGAAAAAGTCCTTCAACTGCTGGAATTGCCCTATCGCGTCAGTTTACTTTGTGCAGGCGAGCTCAGTTTTGCTTCCGCCAAATGCTATGATCTGGAAGTCTGGTCGCCTGGTATCGGTCGCTATCTGGAAGTCTCTTCCTGTTGTAATTTTGAAGCTTTTCAGGCACGGCGAATTAATTTACGTTATCGTCCCGATGCCGGGAAAAAAGTGGAATTTGTCCACACCCTCAACGCCTCAGGCCTGGCCCTTCCCCGAACAGTGGCTGCCATTCTCGAAAATTATCAAACAGACGAAGGTACCATTATCGTACCGCCTGTTTTGCGGCCATATACAGGCTTTTCGATAATAAAGTGAATTATAAGTCATTTAGGTTTTAGGTTGTTAGGCTGTTAGTAATAACTATAATTCTCTCGTTTCACAGTTCTACGGTGGAAGGCAGCGGGAACGCTTCGCGCTCCGATTGTATAATTATCATCCATTTGCCTCAATTCACATATCTTCTTCGAAAAAGTGTTGCTTTTCACTAAAAAATCATTTAATTTATGATAAATCGATCCTTACAAAAAAATAACACGATTACAGGATTCTCAGGATGAACAGGACAATAAATCCCGTCAATCCTGTTATCTTGTCCAAATAAATTCCAAATTGTTCAGACTCCACCCAATTAACTCAGGAAAACTGGCGATGATTCTCTCGACTGGTGGCATTCTTAAATTTATTTTTGAATTTACAACAAGTGTTGCGGTAAATTTTGTTTCCGAAGAGCTCATGCAAAAGCTTCGTAAGGATATGTCAAACGTGATTACCAACCTGGTCTGAGATGAATATCGAACTTCTAAAAATGATTTTCCCAAAGGGGCGCAACCAATAGAAGCAATCCATTGGGTCAATCTCAATTATAATACGGTTAAGTTTAAAACAATTATGAGATAACAAATTTTTTAATCGTTTTGCCGATAAAATATCTGTTTATAATGATATTACCCTTTCGGAACTCCGATTTTTTGGAGATGTTTTAATATCGAATGATCGGCAAACTTGAATTTTGAATATCGAAAGTTGCATGTGTCGTATTTGAAGCCTTTGCCAGTGGACTGTGGATGTATCCTCCCTGGATATTCCGGGCCCAGACGGCACTGAACTCTGTTTGCCGGGCTTTGAAATAGTCGGGATAGAAACTATCAATAGTCCCATTGGCGATCCGTTTCGGAAATTGCCAGTCCTTTGGAACTGCTGAACTCATCGGCCAGGTGATATTCAAATTCTCCAGAACAAAATTTTTTACATTTTCGACAACTACGGCGGCACGAGCTTGCTTGGCGGCGGGATTTTGAGGTGAAAATTGTGAACTCTTTGCCCGATCAATGTATGGCACGGGATCTTCGATAAATGGATAGGTCAGATGAATATCACGCAGTGTCAGATTTTCAATCATCTGGCCAGGCGCCGCGGTAATCAGAATCCGCCCTTCGGTTTTGGCGATGAAATTACTGATCATGATATTCCGAAGTTGCGGTTCCCGACCTGCTGGATCGAAAATTTTATCGCTATTTATTATTTGACTGTCATAAAGCAGACCATTTTCACTGAATCGCTTTCGCAGACTGATATGAATGGGTCGATTATAAATTAGTGGCGATCTGGTATCACAAACAATATTGCTGACCGCAATATCTTCAATTGTCCCGGCACTTTCCGCATAAATCGCAAAGGCACGGGATGAATTAAAGATGGTACAATTGCTAAGAGTCACCTGTGAAATATCCCGAAATGATTCATTCCCCAATTTCAGTGCGGCACAGGAGCATTCGATGATACAATTGGTCACGGTTACCCGTTTACACTCGCGGCTGTCACCCGTAGTTTTGAGGCAAATAGCATCATCACAGGTTTTGATGATGCAATCGCTGATGGTCACATCGAAACAGCCAGTGATATCGATCCCATCCCCATTGGGACTGAAGAGATGATTCAGAATTTGTACCCGATTGACATGAATCAAATCGCTGTCATAGAGATGGAGCGTCCAGCCGCCACCGGTTTTCAGCAGCACATCCTGAATTCGCACATTCTGACAATTTTGAATTTCCATCAGGGGACTGATTTTTTTCGCTTTGGGCATAATCCATTGGGGATCGTCTTTGGGATTATGCGGCTGCCAGAATGCCGGACCATTGCCATCGATAGTGCCACCGCCGGAAATAGTGATATTCTGAACATCTTTGGCCATGATTAAATGGTAGGGCTGGCGATCCCTGTTGTGACCCCAGGTCATTTCGGTGTAATCATTGATATTTTCTGAACCGAGAATAGTCGCGCCTGGCTGCACATCAAGAATGATATTATTTTTCAGAAAAATTGTGCCGGACTTATAAATACCCGGCGGAATAATGACCCGGCCCCCACCGGCTGATTCGGCGCTATTAATTGCTTGCTGGATGGCGCGTGTGTTCAAAGTCATTCCATCGCCGATTGCCCCAAAATCAATGATATTAAAAACACCTTTTTGCGGATGTTGGGATTGGTGACAGCTAAGGAAAATGAGGCTTCCGGATAAAATGATGATAAAAAAGAGCGTAAGATTGGTGGTATTCATCGCGTAGTCCTTTTTAATTCAGTTGATAATAATTCGAGACGCTTAACTTTTAATATTCTAAAATCTGCCCATCATGAATTAACTGAACTTTCAGGTCATTATACGAAATGTCGTGAATATTTTTCTTTTTAGCGAGTGCCAGGGCGGCCAATGTGCCGGCACTTTGTCCCAGAATCATGAAAACTGGTTCCATCCGGATTGAACCAAAGGCAATATGTGAACTGGATACACAAACAGGGACAAGCAGATTTTCACCTTCGTTTCTTTTTGGCAAAATGGAACCCAGGGCGATTTGGTACGGGTGATCTAATTTAACACCAATATCACCCTCATTCTGCACAAAGCCATCCGGTTTGACATAGCGCTGAACATTATGGGAGTCGATGGTATAAGAACCCATGCCAATTGATTCCGGCGTGGGACGTTTCTTGAGAAGTTCATTTTCGGTCATGATAAATTTACCAATCATCCGGCGGGCTTCACGCACATAGATGTTATATGGCCAGTTATCATTATCAGCAAATTCATCCTGTGCAAGGCCCCAGCGTTGCATTTTTTGTTGAATTTTTTCGGGAATGCGGGGATCGGTGGCAATAAAATATAATAAGCCGCGTTGGTAGTTCTTGTGCTCCTGGATTATTTCCCGGCGTCTTTCGTAGGTAGCCTCTGGATAGTCGTAATTCATTCCAATATTATCGAAGCTAAAAGGCCCATGGTTGTTCACATCGGTTTTGCGATTGGGAATGGGATCAAATTTATGAAAAGTTTCATTCCAGCCTGAATCGTAGACACGTATTAATAATTCATATTGCGTGGAATCATAGCCAGTCGGTCGGGAAAAAGGAATCCGGTTTTCCGGGTGATCGGTCAGGCACATCCGGAAGCAGTATGCCTGCACCCGATGATCACCGTCGCCTTTTTTGCCGGGATCTTCAGCCGAGATTCTGGGCAGCAATCCACTGGCTGGATTTCTGGGAATGATATACGGATCGATATTGGTTTTAAAATGATGGCCATGATGCAGCACACCAGTCTGGATGCCATTCCATTCTTCGTTATAGGTAGCGGTCGATTCCCGTCCCACGTGATAGGATACTCCTGAAGCAGCCATTAAATCACCTTCATAAGTGGCATCCACAAATATTTTCCCCTGAAAAATTTTTCCGCTTAAGGTTTTTATCGAGACAATATGGCTGCCTTTTTTAATAACACCCTGTTCCCGATCCAGTAATTCTTTCCTGAAAACTTTGATATGATGGGTTTTGATCATCGATTCAAAGGCCTGCTCAGCTACATGCGGTTCAAATATCCACATCGTTCGTTTATCACCATCGATGGCGGGATTTCCCTGGCCTTTATTGCCATATTCGGATTGTTTTTGCCATTTCCAGGATTCCGGTTTTTGATAGTGGTTATAAATAAGCTGGTAAAACTCGCGCGCTAACCCGCCGATAACTTCTTTGTTACCCGTATCGGTAAATCCCAGCCCTGAAGACGTCATACCGCCCAGATGTTTATCGGGTGATACAATCATAACTGATTTCCCCATTCGGGATACCTGGACTGCTGTCGTCACGGCTGCTGAAGTCCCGCCGTATACAATGACATCGGCTTTGTACTCGCGTGCGCCCGCGGTTGAATTCCAATGAAATCCCCAGCCACTGATAATTAATAATGATAATAAAATTTTGTTCAGTTTCATGGTGATTTTTTCCTTCATGAATAGGTTGAAATACTTGTTAATAATAGTTTCAATTTCAATAAATTACTGTTGAATTGCCACGAGCTTTAGCGCGTGGTTCCATGATCGCGCCCCCTAAATTGCCGGGCTTTTAAGCCCGAGTTTTGATACACCAGTGGATTAAAATCCACTTTAAAATTGGGGAGGCAATTTGATCCACGAGTTGAAGAGTCTGTCCGAGCACTAACCTTGCGAAGGTTTTTGAATGGGTATAACGATATATATTGATTAATATTTCAATTTTAATCTATATATTGCATTATTTTTAACCTTCGCAAGGTTATTTTAGGCCAATTTTCTAGTTCTCGGACAGACTCTTCAACTCGTGGCAATTCATTTGGTATTTGATGAGTTAGAATCATATCCGGACGGCAATGTTCCTTCCGGGTTTGATTTCGATTAAAAATTGTCCATCTCCTTTTTTTATAAATTTTATATCATTGTTTCGAATCGGAAAGGCATGCTCGCATATTCTCCGACGGAGAATGGAATTCCCAGATACTTTTTATCACTTTCCGGAAGCCCATATCGCAGCGAATAATCACCATAGAATCCCCGGAAACGAATTTTGCCATTATCATCTGTATTTAAAATTTCGTGTGTGTGCCATTCTTTATGAATTAAATCCATTACGGTTTGCAAAACCGGTTTTTCCTCGTAAGCAGGTGAATTATTATCCTGCCAGGTGGTCGCCATCCCCATAAAACCCCAGAAGAAGAAACTTTCGATGGCGGGATGGGCAAATGCATTGGTCAGGAATTGTTTCACATACTCAGCAATGTGCAGATCCTGCTCATTAGGTGGCAATTTTGAAAAGTCGTTTCCAAAATCTTTTGGATGCGCCCAGAATTCGGTAATATGTAAGGGTAACCTGGCCTGCGCCATTTCATCGTATAGTTCAATTTGTTGCGCGGCGGTAACTGCGCCGCTGTGGCCCTGCATCCCAATTGCTGCCGGTGGAAAACCCAATTCCCGTAATCGTTTTACCAGTTCCAGATAACGTTTCCGTTGCAGGGCGGCGGTGAAAATAGTGCCGTCTTTACTCCTCACTCCACCTGCTTGAGCCGCATTGGTATCATTATCATTGGCAGCCAATTGAGCCTTTTCATTGTGATTTTTTTCCAGTCCATAATCATTAATAAGAAATTGCGCATCTGGGTCTTCTTCACGACAAATACGAAGGACAAACGAAATATATTCAGCCATGTTATCGAGAGTTTCCCGATATGGCCAATCACGTTTGGGGAGATTTTTAAGGGACGGTTCCCAAAGCATTTCATTTACCGCATCCCAGAGCTTTACCTTGCCTTTAAAACGCGCGACCAGACTCCGCAGCCGGACTTCCAAAAATTTCAATTGTGTAGAATATTCATATTTTGACAGCCATTCGGGCACCGCTTTCGGTACTGTCCAAAAAAGTGGATGCCCTTTGACTGTCAAACCGTTAGCATTTCCCCAGTCAACCGTATCCGCGAAACCATCCAGTTTATATGCTCCCTGATAAGCTTCGGTTTTGGCCAGATTATTTCGCGGCCGTTCAGTCCAATAGCAGGTTGAATTCACTGCGTTTAAAACCTTGGCGAAAACTTTTCGATAGACATCCAGTTTTTCTGCAGCAGCATCTCCCTGACGAAAAAGGACGTCCATCGGTGGATTACAATCGCCAAACAGAAAAGCATGTTTTTTTAACACGATTTCAACCGAATGGTTTCTTAAGGGATTTCCCTGTCGGTCGACTAATTGAATTTCTACATCCCGCATGCGAACTTTTCGAATGGAATCACTCGCATTGGATACATTGGAATTGGAAGCATAATTCAGACTTTGCCGGTTTCCCGTTAATGGATAAAAAAGTGCTGAACTAGCCGCACCGAACGCGGCGGATTTAATAAAGTGACGTCGTTTCATATTATTTTCCTTTTATTTTTCACCTCTAATCCACCTGCCACTATACGCTTCGAGAAAAATTGATTCAGGTTTTAATATTTCACCGGTAATGGCATCGATGATTGATTTGTAATGAGAGTGCGTGAACTTTAGCGAGGTTGTTTTAGCCTGATCGTCATTAATAAAAAAGTAGTGATCGGCTTTGGGGCTCGCCAATCGATAAACAATAGCATTCGGACATTGATAAGGAAATGTCTTATTTTTTAATATATGTTTTAAAGTCCACTTTTCTATCAATGAATTCCCTGGACGTTTCATGGCAAAGGATGCATCAGCAGCCAGAATATTGGCACTGCCTTTTCCTAATTTATGTTCAGTAACGGATGGTTCGCCCGTTTGGAATTTTTCAATAATTTGCGCGGTTGTCGGTTTTAACTCAATGACAAAGCCGGAAAGCATAACCTCTCCGATTTTTCGGGGAACATTATTGGAATATTGAAAATCAGTAATTGAAGTTCCAAAAAGACGTTCGAAAGGCGAGCCTTTGCCGGTATCGAGCACTTTCCCCTGTTCGTCCCACCATCCACCGGGAGCATCCAGCACAATCCGCCCACCCTGTCTCACGTATGCTTCAAAAATCGGAAACAAATCGTCATTGATGGCGACCTGTGCTGGCAGATAAACCACTTTATACCGGGGCGCCAGGCCAGCCTTCAAATCCGATGGCGTCACGTACTCGTAAGGAATATTGGCATTAATCAGGGCCCGACTGATGCCAATTCTCGCCTGTACCGGGTAATGTTTGAAATGCGTGCGTCCCGGACCGGCAATAGCTGCCCATATTGCTTCATTATCCCAATTCACCAAAACGCCCACCAGTGGCTCCTTATGAGCTTTCCAGAGTTCATCGCGGTATTTATCGGCGGTTTGGGCAATTTGTCCGGCCCGGATGGCGCGTTCGGAAGGTTCGTACTGCCGATTGAGCAGGGCATATTCACCCGATTCCCAACCCGCGCGACGGTAATTCCAGGCCCAGAGACCGACGCCTTTAAATCCACCAGCCAGATATGAGAGTAACAATTGGGTAATGGTGCCGGCATTGACCGTATAGCCTGGGGTTCCTTCCTGACCGTGCCGTTCCCAGCCTTTGCCGCCACTGAATTGTTGTGGTCCGCCGGTACTTTCCCAGGTGGCTGCCCAGCCGCCCTTGAACCAATCCGTCGCGAGAGATGACTGCATGTAAATGCAACGTGCCACCTCATAGTCCACTTCTTCATAATGCCAGGCGAGATGGATTGACGGGTAGAATGAACCGCGATCTTTCATCAGTTCGGCGATTCCTTCCATATCCGTTCCGCGTGAGGCAAACGGCAAAAAAAGCCCCATTTCGCCACCAGCTCGTACCGGCTGTTCCGGGAAGTCAGAAACTACATTATTTCGAAGGTATTCGATATTCATATCAGCTTTAAAGCGGAGAATATCCCTTACCCGGCCATATTCACGACCAGCGGCTGGAATAATTTCGTCTGTCCCTGGAATAACAGTGATCAGCGGATCGTTTTCAAAATCCTGCCAGGATTGATAAGGATTTTCACAAATACCTACTTCATATTGATTCCAGGCCGTTGTGAGTTCTTCAATGGTTTTATACTGTCTCTTCACCCAATCGCGAAAAAGCCGCACATCATCCGGTCTCAAACAGGCGTCTGGTTGACTGAAATAACTTTTCCCACCGGGTCCTTTTTGCGTTTTCCAGACTTCCAACTGTTTAAAAAGGACTTTTTGCTGGTATTCCCGCATTTGGGGATTTTTCCGAATGACGTCAATTGGTGTGTCTTTGGGAATCCCCAATTTTTTGAGTAATTCAGGGGTGATGGCTTCCCAACCACCTTCACCGTACCAAAATGGAATGATACCCTCTTCCAGTGCAATTCTTAATGTTTCTTTTTCAGGCCATTCCGGTGTGGCCATGGTTTGTTTGAGATTGGTAAAGCCAAGTTCTTTCATCAGGCGAAAGTGGTGCCGCATATCCTGCTCGGTACAGCCAGCCCAGGGCAGAAAAACCACGCCAAAAGGCATGGGAGCAATCTGCCGAAATTTTTGCTGTATAGGCGAATCGTGCAATTTATCATAAAGTTCGGTCAGAAATTCATCCGATTGCTGGGTAAAACTGGTTATGACAGGTACTAAAATCGAGAGAATCGTTAATATGAATCGCATAGTCATTTTGTCCTTATATTGTTATTGTCGGTGATAATGTATGGAAAATCAGCCAGTGGAAGGCGCTGTAAGCGTTGGCTGTTCCCGTCTTCTTGTACTTCAATTTTTGATACTTCGCCAGAAAGCAGATTAATCAGTACCGGTTGAGAAAAAATATTTTCCGTTTTAATTGAAATAATCGCCTCTTTTACCATATCCTGCATGTGCCAGACAATCCAGTAAGCCAGAAACCTGTGTCCTTTCTCGTTTTGAATTTCGACAAATTGGATGTTTTTGACGTTGATGTTATAAAATGACCCTGCATCCTGAATTTCGGCCTGATATTGGTTCGTATTTACTGCTTTCAAATTACCATTGAGGATGGTGATCAGGTTTTGATAGGCCCGGTAAGCGGGTTTCATCTTCAGTTGGTTAAGCGTGAGTAATCCTTTACTATTTAAAATGTCGTTTCTGCCGGTGGTATATTCAGCCAGACAAAAATAGCTGATAACGTCAGCATTGGATGATAAATCAACCAACATCCTTCGGAGTAACCATTTGGCCTGAATTGTTGGGCTCCAGGGGCCATTTCCCATCCAGCCAGAACCATTATCCTGCGATGGGTAGCCACATTCACCCTGCCAGATTGAAATGGCTGGATTAATCGCGTCAAGACGTTCCTGAAGTCGTGAAACAGGGTTATCGACTTCCGCATACCACAAGGGTGTTTTGACAGAAACTTTTATTGGACGAAGCGTCGCTTCCGGAATTTCATTATACGGATGGAAAGATATGACATCAATATAATTTCCGATCCCGGCTCGCAAAAGCGAATCAGCAAATTCCATATCGAGCCGGGCCAGTGAGCCGCCGATAATCTTTGCCTGGGGATCAAATTTTTTAATAAGTTCATGAAATGCCTTCATCAACTCAATATATTCAGTGGCTTTGGGTCGGGGCTTCCAAAACCAGACTGTATTCGGCTCATTCCACAATTCCCAATGATCAATTTGATCCTTGTAACGAAGAATCAAGGATTTTGTAAAGATTTTCCATGATTCAATTTTTTCCGGCGTATTCGGTGCCTGAGATCGGGTATACAGTTTATGCCCGCCGTTGATACAGAGGGAAATATTAATCCGCTTTGAGGTCAGTCCATCAACGATTTGGTCCATTTGTTCCCAATGATATGTACCACTGGTATCAACGATATTTGACCAGTTTATTGATAAACGCACCCATTTGACGCCCAGTTGGGACGCAAAGTCAATCAATGAATCAATACGTCCCGACGTAATTGACGTCAATTCGTATGGATATTTGTCAATATGGGGCGGAAGTGCGTTGAATTCCACGCTCCAGGGAGCCGCATCAATGGAGAGAGAAGTTTGATGTCGCAAATATGTATGTTTATCATCGCAACCAGTGATGCAAATCGCTACTAAACATAAACACAAACCGATCACCTGAAAATATTTTCTTTTTTTAACTAACATTTTTCTAAATTAACTCCTTTTTGAATTATCCGTTTAATTGAGATAGATCAACTTCCGGGTTTCACTAAAATTTTCACCTTCCAACTGACAAAAATAGATTCCACCGGCGATATTTTGAGCTTTCCAGTGAATTTTATGCAATCCTTTCGATACCTGGCCTTTGAAAATTGATACAATTTCACCACCCATTAAATCAAATATTTTTATAGAGATATTGCAAGATTGAGGTACTTCAAAAGCAGTAATCGTTGAATCATTAAATGAATTTGGATAATTTTGTTTTAATGAAAAACCAGTCGGCAAGTTGGATTTTTGATTTGAACCAGTTTTGGTTTCCCCGATAATTTTATATGTTACTTCTGCGTTTGCATCCTTTACGGAAATTTGCATCCCGTTTCCATTTACCCGGGTTGTTAATTGGCCTTCGCCCCATTTTTGATCGACAATTTTCTCACCGAATATGACTTCATAAACATTCCATTTTTCGTAATCGATATATTTTCCGTCACACCAGACTTTGGGCACAACCCCGGCTGGCCGGATAATTGTTCCATCCACTAATTCATAGCTCGTGGTGGGCATAAATTCCATTTTCAATTTGCGGCCAGCCGTGCTTTGATAAATCAGTTGATCGTTGGATGGATGCGTCAATTTCGTTTTAGTGGCAATATTCTTTTTAAATTTTGAGTAAGAACCGTGTTCATCTCCTGTGCCGACCTCAAAAATAAGGGCGCCCAATTGCGGAGTTCTGTCTTGTTGTGTCCAATTATAGCGCTGATGGCTGGCTGAGAAATTTTGATTACCTGTTAATTTAAATTGAAAAGGAATAATCGCCAAATAAACCTCATGTCCCAGATCGGCAAACAACGTATCGCCATGAATATCCACCACTTTATCTTTCGGCAAGGCGGTCCAGATTTTTTGAGTACCCTTAATCAGCCGCATCATCACATTTCGATATTGACCAATTTCTTCATACGGACAGCGTCCGGCCATATCATTGTCATCGCCGGCATTTCCAAACACCTGAATTGTACCATTATCAAGCCCTTTGACACCCAAACGCCAGACACTTTGTTCAGAAAAGATATGACCATTCGGATTCAGATAGGCATTCCCATCCGGACGATAGGTGGCGAGACTGCCAAGTGTATAATTCTTTTCCAGATAGAGCGTTTCAAATTCGAATCGTCGACTGTCAGGTGTATCCCCTTTCCAGTGTTTATAATTTTCATTATCCAGATGATAAAAAGGTTTGGCGTTGTGCATTTCGACCGGGAATTGATATTTTCTTTGTGCAATGTCGATTACAACCTGCGGGGGGCGATATGAAGAATAGGGTGGAAATCCGACATACTGATTGGCTGAATTTTGAATCGCTTTTTCCGGAGCGAATGATGGGTGATAATTTTTATCCACAAAATAGAGATATGAATAAAACCAGGTGGAACCATTGAATGGTAAATACGCATTCGTCTTTGCCCGAACGTCAGGACCGACCTGAAAGCCATCGAGATAGTGCAATGCGGCAGCAAGGAGCATCCAGTCCAACACGGCGCGCGCCTGTCGTTTTACTTTTTCTTCTTTTGCATATTCATGGAGTACCAGTACCGGCTGAAAACAGTATGCGAAATAGATATTGGAATCCCATTCCACGCGTCCTGCATTGAAAATAGCGCGGACCCAGTTTTGCACATAATCATCAAAATATTTAATTTTATCCGGCTCATTCAGTTCGTGAGCCCAGAGATAACCTGCCAACCGAGCCATCCAGTTGAAATTTTCTGAATTAAACTCGGTAATCGAATAAAGCGGGTCCATTTGGCCGTCCGGCCGGGTCATATATTCCCAGCCGGTATCATCAATCATCTTTCGCGCCTGATTCACCTGTGCGGCCGGCAAAAGCGGTTTGAAATGAAAATAATATTGTGAATACCCCGGACATGAAAAAGGCTTATAAAAAGTACCGGCTTTTGAACTAAAAATCAGATCGCGTCCTTTGGTATTAATCCAATTAATGATTTTATTGGAATCAGCCCGATCATGCCACATATTAGCCATAAGGGCAGGCCAGGCACGCTTGCCGGCATCCGGATCGGCATTGCCATTTTCTATTCCCCATGGATAGCGATTTTCAACCAGCGCTTTCAGGCGTATTTGATAATCCATTTCCCATTCAGCGCCGGGTCGAATTTGCTTCTGGATGATTGAATCGGGTGTTTGGGCGCTGACTGACGCTATCACGAATAAAATAAATGATAAAATTTTTATAAATTTTTTATGCATGAGTCACTTTCCTTTTTAAAATGGCCCAGATTTAAAAACAAATTGGTCGAAAATGATCTATCATAATTTTATGACTGGATTAACTGGATAATACTGGATTTGACAGGAAAAGAAAACCGATCGGTTATAAATCCTGAAACTCTCTCTCATCGAGTTAATCCGGTTAAAAAAATCACAAGATATAAAATGGTTATCCCTTAATAATTTATAGCCACGAAGACACGAAGACACCACGAAAACAATAAATTTTGAATTATCATTGCTAAAACCTGGTTTTGACTCTTTTCAAAATGAGTCAAAAAATCCAACGAATTTTTTATGTTATTTATAGTAACCGTTCACAAGGGGAATAAGTTAAATGTTTCTGTCATGCCCGAATGCTTTTGTCGGGCATCCATTTGTCTAAAAAAGTATGGATTCCCGCCAAAAACATGCGGGAAGGACAAACTCGATCCTCCCAGTGAACGGATACTATTTATAAAATATAACTAATTAAAAAACAATATGTTAAATTTTCTGTTAAAAAACATGAAGTTTTCTTCAGGCCTTCGTGTCAAAAATTTATCAAGAGTCCAGGCATCATCTTAAAATAATTAATTTTTTTGTCTGGCTCATATTTCCGGCTGTCAGTTGATAAAGATAGACGCCGGTGGGAAGCAAATCACCCTCCCGTGTACAGCCATTCCATTTTAATAAATGACTCCCTGCCGCTTCTTCGGGAACTGAAAACGAATAGATTAATTGACCTAAGAGGTTAAAAATTTTCAATTCCACTGGTCCTGTCTCGGCGATTGAATACGAAAAAAACGTCTCCTGATTAAATGGATTGGGATAATTCTCATTTAATGTAAATCCCGTTTTTTCGGTGGAAGGGACCGTATCGATTCCATTGGGATACGTTTTTTGAACTTTATCTGAAAAGAGCGCAATGGAACTATTTTTTTTGCTATTGACAACATAAAAATCACCTGGCCAATTACCATAACAGCCAAGTTCCGGATGTTTTTGCCCTTTTTTCGCGAGCGAAAGGGTGACCAGATAGTCGCCGTCGCGGCTTTGAAAGTGGAGATAATTATTTTCATCATAACTCATCCCCTGATAGCTGATATTGCTGCCACGGATTCGTTTCCTAGCCTGCATTTCGAGATTACCTTGTGGATAGAGAACTCTGCCCAGCAGTGTGCTTGAATCAGCACCGGTGATGATAAAAGTTTGATTTGCTTCATCAATGCGGATTGGACAGCATTCCAGTGTACAAATTTGCCAGAAAAAACCATTTTGCGAGGTATCCCCGATGATGAAGACCGCTTCAGCATCGCCATTAATATGCGAAAAATCACTGACGAACCATCTTTTATGCAAGTCGACGCCCAGATTATTTTGCCGAATTTGGGAAATCACATAGCCGGATTTATCCGTCCATTGCTCAAAATGAATAATTGTGCCAGAATTTCCATTGGTTTTTAATTCGGCGGACTCCGGATCGAATGGATAGAGCGTGTTCATGGAGCTTTTATAAGCATCGTGGCCATTCAGCTTAAGTCCATACCGGCCGCCACCCACTGCCCAGGGTGTATTTAGTCCAAAAATTCGAAAACTGAGTGCGTCCGGGCCATTGTGTCCTTTATTCCCGCGTAATTTAATATACATCTGGGCCACAATATCATCCTGATCCTGATAGTCATTTCGGTAGGTAAAATAGCCATTTCCACCGGTATCGAAAAAACCATCGGTCCATTTTGGAATTTGCATTGGATTTACCGCCGTCAAAGCTTCCGGATAGTAGAGATAACCATAAATTGCCCCGTGACGAAATTGATCGTAGCGCTGATCGCCTTCTTTGCCCACCAGCTTATCATACCAGAATTTTAATCCGGGTAAAAATTCTTCAAAACAGTAATAAAAAGCAAGTCCAAAGGTGCCCTCCCCACATAAATTGGCATTATCATCTCCAAAATCGGGATGCAGGCCAATATAACCATTATTTTCGATCCGGCAGCCATTGGCATAGATCGTCCAGGGAAGCCAGCGCACCGATTCGATATGGTAACGCAAATCTTTTGTTGAATCCTGCCGCGCCTGGGCAATGCCATAAGCGCCAATGAATTGTCCAAAAGGATAAGTGGTATAACCAATTCCTTCGATGTTCCAGCCGCGGCTGTCCGGACTGTCCCCCATATTTTCCTGACAATAAAGAACCACTTTTTGCCAGCAGTTTTTCAATTTGGCGGCATCAAAAGGCGTATCGATGACCAGGTAGCAAAGTCCGGCAGCAGAAAATCGATTTCCCTGCCAGTTACTGGCGGCATTGGTGTTCTGTTGGGTGCCGCCGTAATCATGAATCATATCCGCCTGAATTTTTAATTTTTCCGATACCTTTTTTCGAAAGGTCTCCGACCACGCTGAAAAACAAAAATCATAAGTGAGTGCCACGGCCTTGGCATGCATATAGGAACGTAAGCCTTTTATGCTTTTATCGCCCCATTCTGCCAGATCAATTAATGATTCAGAGAGCGTTTTGGCCTGAATTGCCCAGCTCGTGTCGCCTGTTAAAACATACATAAAGCCAGCATTAACAGCCTGATGATCGACAACGTAATCCGTTGATGAATAAAATGTGCTTCCGGTACCTTTTTCAATTAAATGAAACATCGATTGAAAAGGTTCTCGCGCCAGTTTCGTCCGAAGTTCTGGGATATCGGTCTGATCGAATAACAGTCGCGGATGCTCGCCGGCTGATAATTCAATCTGAAATAAAATGATGATTATTGTTAATAATTGAATGAAATGTTTGATGATAAAGCTGGATTTGTGTTGCCTCATAATGAACTCCTGATTTTGGATGGCTGCTAGTACGACAACGTAATGTTATACTCAAGCCGAAATGGTTTTCGGATATTATTATAGCCATCCGAAAGCCCTCACCCGAACCCTCTTTCGGGGGGAGAGGGAATAGCTACGCCCTCTCCCCCCGAAAGAGGGTTCGGGTGAGGGCAGGAAAAACCAAAAACCACTTTGGATCTGGTTTAAATATTGATTAGCGTAAAAGAATCATTTTCCGGGCTAATAAAAATTTTTGCGTTTTAATTTGATAAAAATAAATACCACTACTCAATAAGCGGGCATTAAAATGAAACTGATGCTGACCAGCCTGAAAAATTTGATGGGTGAAATGATTCACCAGCCTTCCCTGACAATCAAAAATCGAAATTCCCACCGACTGTGTTTCTGGCAGATAAAAATGAATTTGGGTATCTTCATTAAATGGATTTGGAAAATTTTGATAAAGGATCACCGATTCTATATTAGATTTATTTAAAAAAGATTGTAAATGGGTGCGATATTGACCTTTATTACCGCCATACACACCTTGGTCATTCCGAATTGTGCCCATGCCTGGCCATAAAGCATTTTCTAAATCAGCCGGATCGGCTGTGTCAAAAAATACAGGAGATGGATCGCCGGCATCAAAACAGGGTGAACTTGAATGTAGCGTATAATCTAACGCATCCGAATTTATAAATAATGGATCGGCCGATTGGTTTGAATTGTCCCAATGGATAAAGTTCTGGACTGAAGTTGTTTGAAAATACCAGTTTTGTTGAAGTGTATCCACATCACAATAGTAGAAATTCACCGTATCTTTTTGGTTAAGCGCCAGTGTATTACCTTGCGGGGCATCATTATTCCAGATAATTGAATTACGCACCTCAATTTTACTCTGCAGGCTTAAATGAATTCCACCACCACAGGTATTGGCCTGATTGTCACTCAACGTCATATTTATTAATTTCGGCTGCGAAAACCATTCGGCGGCTATACCACCACCAAAATCAGCCTGATTATGACAAATTAATACATTCTGAATGATCGGTGAGGCTTTCCAGAGATACATTGCCCCGCCATATTGGGCCTGATTTTGCACGAAACAGGAATTCCGGACAACAGGCACTGATTCCGTAATCCATAATGCACCGCCCCAACTTTTTGATTGGCCATTTTTGATAATACAATAACTTAATGTGTCATCCGCACCTGAATTCCAGATACGAATACCGCCCCAGCCATTTTGGGGATTGATTGACCTGAATATGACTGAATCATGACTGCTCCCACTGACGATAAAACGGGCATCCCCTTTGACTGTTAGATTGTACGGTCCCCAGAATATAATTTCACAGCCGTCTTCTATTTCGAACCGCTCACCAATTCCAACAATCAGGTCACAAAAAATATGATAAGGAGATTTTGATTTCGTCCACTTACCGGAAAGCCAGCCATCCGTGATTGTTGTGCCATTAACAGGTGCAACTTCACCGATTAAATCGACAACTAAAAAATTTCTTTCATTATTATATGCAATGATCAAATCACCTCCCTGTTTAGCGAAATCAGGTGCGAGATATTGAATGCCAACCTTGATCGCATTTTCAGGGGGAATTATTAAAGCACCTGTTGAATCGACCAAACTCTCGCCTGCGCTACTTACAAGAAAATACGGTGGTGCCAGGATATAATCAATATTTAAGGGCGAATTCGATGGATTTTTTAAATGCAAATACTGAATAATCGATGCCTGGTGCGGGGCTGGCGCTGATAAATTGACGACACTGTCCCGAACGACGAGGATATTTTTTATTTCTTTGCGGGGTCGGATATCATAAAATGCTTCGGCGATTATCACGGATGAATTTTCTTTAGCATTAGTATTTAATTTGAACCAGGCACTGGCAATTGGTACGGGTGAATTTTCTCCCCATCCAAAATTCAGGTGAAAAAAGCCTTCGGTGTTATAGCCGTCAGCAATTATGGCGTGATCGGGTAGTAGCAAAATAGCTGGTTGCGCATTGACGATATTTTGTTTGACTTTGTTGAATAATTTTGGATCGATACTTCGAATTGATTGGATGTTGTATCCGGTATTTTTTCGAATCGCTTCAATAGTGACGGTACTGGTCGTGGAGATAGATGAAGTGAAATCGGTTTTTAAAATTACACCACAACTAAAATTCAATGCAGCAATTTCGGATTCATTCAGGGATGAATTGCTGTCAAATCCTGATTGAATCTGAAAAAGAAGTTGATTTAGCTGCCGAAATGAAGGAAATTTAAATATCGTACTATCGGCATCGATGTTTATGCCGCGCGTTCTGGTTTGATATTGGTTTCCTTCAGTTAGATTAAAATTTTCAACTGATCGATGATAATAAAAAATTTGTGCCAATGCCGTGCCCATACATCCGGTCAGGCTCCGCACTTTAGTTATTGGATCTATTGGACAGTGGTCATTATACGGCGAATTCTGGTGCCAGGTTGTCTGGAGCCATCCGCCTGATTTGGAATTAGCCGGCCATTGTCGGAAAGTATAATTGGCTAAATGAGACGGATTTCCTGATGGTGAAATTGGATTTGTGTCAATTGAATTTAAGGATAATAGTATTAAATTTTGAACATGTTGATTTAACAAATCTTTTTGATGAAGTGGTTCATTAATCGAGTAGGCGAAAATATTAATTGTCGATTGCTTTTCACCGGCCAGAATAAATCCTCTTGGCTTAAGTTTTATTAAATATATCGGCACCGGGAAATTATTTTCAGGCGGGATGACCTCAATCTCCTGAACTGAAAGATTTCCTTCAGCCGGGATGATAGCGTTTTCAATGAAAGCCTGCACTTTTAATTTTATGGAATTTAATTCCAGTGAAAATAAAAGTCCGGGAATGCTGCTGCATAATAAAAAGCTGATAAAATTCAGTTTTGTGATCAGTCTGATGACCATTGTTTTTTGTCACTTCAAATAAATAAATTTTATTGTATAAATTTCTATTTTACCTGGATTATTCCTAAATTTTTGCCACGAAGGCACTAAGACACGAAGAAAACAATAAGTTATAGATTAACCTTGATAAAAATTGGATGAATTTTTCTCCTGGTTAATTAGTATTACAACGTTAAGTTTAAAAGACTCATAAAACCTGAAATTCTTAAGTCGAAAGTAATGATGATCTCGATTAATGAAGGCCCCCCTCCTGCCTCCCCCAAATTCCCAAAAAACGGAATTTGGGGGAGAGACGCCCGGTTCTCTCCCCCATTTTCGCTTTTTGAAAATGGGGGAGATACAGAGGGGGGCAATTTTTCATTGAAAACGACTTCCGCCGGGACAAAACGGTTCATTCTATAATTGTTAATAATTTTATTTTTTGGCGTTATTAACTTAACGTTGTAATATTAGATAACTTATTTAATATAAATCTATTAAATGTCTTATTGAAAACCACAGAAACATCTTCGCGCCTTTGTGCCTTCGTGGCCATGAATTATTCAGGATTACTATTGCATTAAAATCATTTTTCGCGTGCCGGTAAATTTATCAGATTTGATTTGATAAAAATAGACGCCGCTGGCCAGATTCGTGAGCGCAAACTTGATTTTATAAACTCCGGCTGGCTGCTTTTCATTCACTAAAATAAGTACTTTTTGTCCCTGTATATTATAGAGTGACAGCTCGACATGACCTTGTTCCAGAATTTGATAAATGATACAGGTTGAAGAATTAAAGGGATTGGGATAATTTTGGCCCAAATTGTATTTTTGGGGTAATTTTTCACCTGAAGCAGATTGAATTCCGGCTAATTTTTCGATTTGGAAACCAACATTGGGCTGTCGGCCGAAGAAAATATTCTGAATTTCTGCTGAATATCGGATGTAGCGATTCTGACCATCACTTTTATTCCCGCCAATAATAATCTTTGAGCCATTGCCGCTGGCCTGAATTTCTATATCCCCATTACAGTCCAGATTGTTTTCGATTCGGATATTATCCGCACTGTAACCGGCTCCTTCATGATCAGTCGCCAGAAGCCAGATTTTGTTGCCGCCTTCTCTTTCAGGGTACCATGAGTTGTTTTGAATAAAAACATCTTTCATCGCTTTCATTTTATTCATGAAAATGTTCGAATTGATTTTATTGTTCCGAATGGTAACATTATTAATGGTGCAGCTATTGGTTTCATTGGCCACAATCCCATCGCCATCATGGCTATAATCTGTTCTATTTTCCAATTGATGCGAATAACATCGCCCATCATTCCCCTCAATGAGTATATTCCAGCCAGTCCAATCAATTAAACTGCTTTGAAATGATGCTGTTTGTCCAATCGTCTGATATCCTGTTGAATCAATCCAAACCTTTTTCTCTGGCGTATCATGCAAAATATTATCTTTGATAATCAATCCATCACCGGCAGCATAAATTTTACGCCCCATTGTTGTCAAGATCCAGTTATCACGAATGACCAGACCTTTCCGAAAAAGTTGAGGGGCTGTCAGTGGCGTATGAAAACCACTCCCAACCGTTGAGCGATTCAAAACAATTCCACTATGATCGGTATAGCTAAAAATGGCCTTTTCGGCTTCCAATTCAATAATTTCATTCCCTTTTTGAATTTTATATCCCGGCTGGGTGTAATTGTCCGTAACCTTATCATTGATTAAATTATTGGCAATTAAAACGTTTTCAAATGCCTGAACACAAATATTCGCCGCGTGGCGATAGCTATAACGCTGCCAGGGATTTTGTATGGATTGGGGAATATCCGGATCCGGTTCAGCCATATTATTCATTCGACAACCCAATATCACGATGTTCCGGTTTCTTTCAGTACCGGGAGTCGAGCGGATAAAAATTCCCGCCCGGTTCACATCAATCCAGCAGATGCCGAAATTGCTATCACTGGCTGGCTGAAGTGTTTTTATTTTCTTAAATGCGGATGCGTTCGGCGTACCATTACCAGAGAAAACGGGGATATATTCCGGGAAAATAAACCGCGTTTTTAACTGAATAGCACCATTTTTTAGAGGCTCTCTAAAATTCGCTGGAGTTTCTCCCATAATAATAACACCATCGGTCAGATAGAGATCGTCCTCGAAATAATATGTCGTGTCACCAGGGAAAAAAATTACGCCGCCGCCATCGGCTGCGGCTTCATCTCTGGCCTGAATATATTTTTGCATCCAAGATTGGCCAGGATAGTCTTGGATATTTTTGATGTTTTCCCATTTCAGACTATCAGTCCAGAGGTATTCACCTGGATAAAGATTGTTGATGGGATTGGATGTCGGTAATGGTGGTTCATAAGTAAAACCAGTATTCCCTTTAATTGTGATTTCCAGGGCTGGGGTATATTTAATTTTTCTAGCTGGTTTTCCATCACTGGAATTATTGAGAATAAAATTATTTTTTCCACCGCCGATACCAAGTAGTTCGATGTCGCCATTACAATTGGTGTTACCTTCGATTCGAATTTCATTTGCGGTATAAGCTTTCTGGTCATTATGGGTGGCCCAGACGATTATTTTATAACCGCCGGATTGTTCCTGATACCAGGTATTGTTCATTATCTGAACATTTTGAATATGCCGCATTTTATAGAAATTATAAGTTGAATTGATAATATTATTCCGAATAATGGCACCATTCACAGTCGATGCATTTACTTCCTGAATCATGATCCCTTCACCATCGGTACTTTGATAGTGTGTATTCTCTATCTGATGCCGGTAACATTTACCATCATTTCCCTCAATGACGACGTTCCAGCCCGCCCAGTCAATGATTCGATTTTCGAAGGTATTGGAACCTTCTGCTTCTTTTTTGCCGGCTGGATGGATCCAGGCAACTTTCCCATCACAGTCCCGCAAAATATTATCCTTGATATGAAGTCCCCTGCCGGCTGCTTCTATTTTTACCCGCATGGTGGTCAACACCCAATTATCCCGAATGACAATCCCCTCCCGAAAAAGATATGGGGCGGTTTCCGGGGTGTGCATTCCTCCCCCGCCTGATCGATTTACACGAATTCCATAATGATTTGTATAGGAGAACGGCGCCTCATCTGCTTTTAATGCGGTAAGTACTCCTTTCCGCTGAATAAGATACCCTTCCTGACCAAAATCATCAGTAATGGCATCATTATGCCGGGTGTTCGCCACTAACACGTTTGTGTACGCCATAATGCTCACATTTGCCGTGTGTCGATTACTCCAGCGCTGCCAGCCATGCTGAAAACTTTTATCGGGGATGTCAGACTGCGGATCGGCTACATTATTCGTGCGGATACCGAAAAGAAAAATGTTTTGATTTTTACCGGTATCACGGTTGCCGCTCCAGGAAATACCGGCCCGGTTGATGTCGATCCAGCAGATACCAAAATTGCTGTCGGTATCCGGATTTAGTGTCCGTATCTTTTTAAATGCGGTTGCATTCGATGTGCCATCGCCGTCAAATGATGGTACGTAGGCTGGAAATTCAAACCGGGTTGGCGGTGCGAAAAGGGAGTCTTTCGCATCGATAATGGCCGGTTTTTCACCCATGATAACAACACCATTCACCAGATACAAATCGTTGTCAAAATAGTAGGTTCCGGCGGGGAAATAAATAACACCGCCGCCCTCAAGTGCGGCTTCGTCACGGGCAGAATTATATTTTTCCAGATCGGTTCCGCTATATTTATAGATAAGCTTGACATTGTTCCAGTTGATGTTATTGGTCCATGGATACTCGCCTGGGTAGCGTTCCTCTACGGGATTGGTCGCTGTAAAAGCCGCCTGAAGCGAAAATGATATTAAATTAATCGTTATGAATAAACTAAGAAATGTTTTTAAAAAATGCATTTTTTCCCTCAACTTTTATTTTATATCCTCACTTGAGATAGATCAATTTTTTGCCGGACTGTAATTGGGTGGCCTCCAATCGATAAATATAGGTTCCACTGGTTAAATTTCGTGGTTCCCATCTCAGCGAATAATTTCCAGGTGTATGAAACGCATCATAAATAGTTTGAATGAATTGTCCTTTGGAATTATAAATTTTAATAAGTAAGTGAGCAGGACGATTGATAGAAAAAGGAATAACCGTCCAGCTATTGAAGGGGTTTGGAAAATTTTGTCCCAATACAAAATCTTTTACAATTGATGAATTCATTTCGATTTTGCTGGTATAGGCATTAAACTTTCTTAAAGCTTCCAGAAAATAGTAATCGGCATAAATAAGCCCTTTTTCAGGGTCATGGTACCGACTCGATGCCCGATGTAAAATCGAACTATAATTTTTCCCTTCAGCAAGGTAATTGGGGCTGCAAAGGGAACTGAGAATGTTCAGGGCTGTCTGGATATATTTATCATGAGATGTATATTGAGCCAGTTCGAAAAATGCTGCACAGGCAATCGCCGCGGCTGAGGCATCTTTTTCGAGATTGGGAATGTCCGGCGCTTCAAAATCAGAATAGGGCACAAAATCCGCGGGTAAATTATCGATAAAATAGTCAGCCAATTTAATCGCCGTGGTTAAAAAAGTATCATTTTGCGTGTAACGATAGGTCATCGTAAATCCATAAATGCCCCACGCCTGTCCCCGCGACCAGGTCGATTCGTTATCATAACCCTGCCAGGTTCCTTTCCATTTTATTGTGCCATCATCATTAAAATCGACCACATGCCAGGTACTCCCATCTTCCCGAATATGGTGGATTCGCGTGTTCCGGGCATGTTGAATCGCAATATTATATAATTTTTTCGATCCGCCATTGGCCGCGGCCCAAAAAAGGAGTTCCAGATTCATCATATTATCAATAATCACCGGATAATTCCAGGCTCCCCAACTCCACGACCGAATGCAGCCGATGTTTGAATTAAAACGTCGGGAAAGAGAATTGGCGGCCGTAAGGATTACCTGACGATAATCCTCCCGGCCAGTGAGCCGAAAGCCATTTCCAAAACTGCTCATGATACGAAAACCCACATCATGATCACCCGTATTATTTTTTTGACTCTCCAGGTCGCCAGTCCAGCGCTCAGCCTTCAATTTCCAGTCGGTAACGTTTGTCTTTTCAAACAAGTACCAGAGGCAACCCGAAAAAAATCCACTTGTCCAACCACTCCGGGAACTGTTTTTCCACAGACCATTTGCTTCTGTTCTTTCCGGATGTTGGGTGGAATCAGAATTTTGTGTAAGCCAGGTTTTTATCTGTTGTTCAGCAAATATTCCGGCATGGTTTGCCTGTGACAAGAGATCCTGGGCATTTATTACAGGAGCAAGTATCAATAAAAATAACAGGTTAACCAGAAAGGTTTTTTTTGAACTTTTATTTTTTTTCATAATTCGTAATTCCATATGAATGGGAAGTGGCTGGTTCTGTTGAAAAACAGCCACCTTATCCCATTTTTTCATCTTCTCTACAAAGAATAGGTTATTTAGCCTGAATAATTAATCACCACGAAGACACGAAGGCACGAAGAATAAAGTTTTTTTTATATGACATTTAATGCAATAATTTTAAATTAGTTATCGCATGAATGCAGCACTGAAATTTTGTTATATTTTTTATGAATTTTATAAAAACAGAATCAAATTAGAAAATATCCTATTCTGTAACATATTGTTTTCTTTATGCTTTCGTGCCTTTATGGCATAATTTATGAATGCTCCGGATTCGTTATTATAAAATTTAAAACTTATCTGTTTCTATTATTGAAATGTTTGATCCCGCCCATGGTTTCAAATATATTTTCCCCAGCCGACCGGGGGACACACTCCGGCGCCATACAGCAATTGCCAGGCTATTTTGGCCTCGTTCATTTAATATACCTGGATGCAAGTAGAAATGCGTCTGAGGTCCTTTATCTGGCCAATAACGACCGAGCAGGTAGCCATTCAGGAAAATTAAATATTTTGCGCCATTCTCTGGCTGGCCTTCCATTTGTAAACCAAGTGGTAAGTTTAAATTTTCAGGGAGATTGAGTTGAAATCGAGTTCGATACCAGCCTATCCATGTGTTTTTACTATCAAAATGGTGAGGTATGGTGACTGTCGGCCACTGGGTATCATCAAAATCAGGTTCGTACCAGCCATGACGTTCCCCATAAAGACCACTGGCATTAAAATGACCCCGGATCGGGTCTTTGGGGGGTTCACCGCCGGCTGTTCCCTGTAAGCACCAGTTTGTTTTCACCGGCAAAATGTTTGGCTGCCAACTGGAAGCTTCAATGGCATCGATGGTGATTTTGGTGCCGGTGCCGTTCGGATTTTTTTGCCCTGCCAGGACAATTTCTGCCGTATGCGTTCCGGAATCCCAGCCATTGATTTCAAAAAGCAATGGCCGTTGACCGGGAATCCATTTGATATAGGCATCGATTTCACCGGCTTTATGGCCGTCTATTATCACGCTGGCTTGTCCATGATCCGGACCGGTTGCACCAAAAATCTTTAAATTTGCACCTTCAAAATTAAATTTAACTTTTGCGCCTGGTTTTTCCGCCTGAAAACCACCGCCGCCATAAAATAATTCCTTTTCACGTAATCCCCAATTTTCATCAAAATGAAAAATATCCATATTTGAAACATGATAACGCGCTGACCGAAGCTCCCTGCCATTGCTGGAAAAGAATATTTCAGTAATACCAATTGGTCGTTTACTTGGTTCACCTCCCTGATCATGCCCCAGACTTTCTATTAAAACGGCAATGGTATTTTCTTTTCCAATTTTTAGCAGTTTTGGCGGCAGGTTAAAAGTTTGCAAACTGGATTCGTCTGATGAACCAAGAAATTCACCATTAATCCAGACCGTATAGCTATGGTAGCCCTGGATATTTAAGGCTTTTTCTTCACCAGTTGCCGCAAATTTACCCCGATACCAGATAAATCCATGATGAAATCCATGTTCATCTGGTGAAAGGGAGCGTCTTTCGGTCACGGGTGACCACTGGCTATCATCATAATCGGGCATCCCCTCAAATGGCTCCGATTTGTAAGACCAACTTTCCAATATCGGTAATTGGGGGAGTTTTAATTGATTGGTTATGCTAAATTGGCCATACTGGAACTTTTTGTCTTTCTGAACTGGAATTGGGGATGAATTCAGGTGAATTTTTTCTGGTAATTCATCACCATAAATCTGAAATCGGGTTGGCTGACTTGTTTCAATTCGGATAATTCCATGATGATCAGGCGAATCAACGAAGTAGCCACCCTGTACGAGAAGATTCCCCTTTTCGGTGGGAACGCGCCAGAAAGCGGAGGCGGTGGCTTCATCGACAATCACCATGAGCAGTGGATTGACATCCTTTTTGATAGTAAAATATTGTGGCTGAGCTGTATATTTATATTTGATCAGAAAATCACCATCCCTTTGGCGAACTTCCATGGATTTTGAATATTCAGCGTTAATCTTGTTTTCGTTAAGTTTGAGTCGGGTCTCGCCCGATTCACCCGGATTCCCCCATAATACAACTGTCTCAAGCTTCCCCTGCTGTTCAATGGTCAGAATTTCCGAAGTTGAATATAAAAGTTTACCAGAATGAAGTGGATAATTGACGCATAATATTTTCATTCCACGCGGCAATAGATGAATCGTTTTTGCATCCTCTGGGATTTTGTAAATTTCAGCATTTAATTTCACATTGAGCCGGGTGTGCTGAGCCTTTTTTTCATCCATATTTCGCAGAAAAATAAAAACCGTTTCCGAATCCGGATTTTTTCGTGCCCGGAAGAGGAGCGCTGGATTTGATGCTTCGACGATTTCGTTGCATCGATCGGTTTTCGTCAAAATTTTTTGCGTGGCAGTGCAGAAAAACATGAGTCGTTTTGAAGCATCATAACGCGGGCCCAGATTGGTCCATTCCCGTAAAGGAGAGCCATAATCATAAGACGTATAAACGCCGGGATACCCCAGATAGCCCCAGGTGGTGCCGCCATAGAACATGTATTGATTGATGGCGGTGGTCCCCTCTCCCAGAAGACTCTTGATGGAAACATTTACAAATTCGGGCCCTAATTTTTGATAACAGCATTCATAACCAGGACCTCCCCAGAAGTCGATGGAACCGCCCTGATATTCCACCTCAAACATGGGGATATGTTGTTGATTGAATTTTTGGCGATACATTTCCTCATGTTCATCAGTAATTTGTGCCAGAAAGTCCATGGTCCAGGGTTCCCGGCAGAAAAACCAGGCGGGATAATCATCATGACCGGAAATGTCGACTGAATTAGGATATTGAATCCAGGCGATGCTATCATTATGAAAAATAGGGACAATGATACCACGTTCACGGGTCATGCGATAAAGCGCCTGCATGTAGGCCGGATCACCATCGCCCAATTCATTTTCAATCTGGAATAGAATGACCGGACCGCCTTTATGTAACTGATAATCTGCCATGATGGGGACAATTTCGTCAAACCACTGTTCAACCGCTGCCAGATAAGCCGGATCGGCTGATCGTAAAAGCGCTTTGCTGGTTAATAACCAGGCCGGTAAGCCACCAGCATCTGTTTCGGCATTGATATACGGCCCGGGACGGGCGATAACGTATAATCCCGCTTTTTGAGCTGCCTCCAGCACCTGCTTTACATCCCGAATACCAGTGAAATCGTATACCCCATTTGCCGGAGAATGATATGACCAGTTGAAATAGATGCTGACAGCATTGAGGCCATTGGCTTTCATGCGGCGCAACACCGGCTCCCACATCGTTGGTGAGGGGAGACGCCAGTAATGAAATTCACCACTGGCGATAAAAATACGTTCGCCATTTATTAAAAAACTGTATTTATCATACTTCACTGGTGAATTTTCAGGTGGTTTGGGATAATTGAACTCTGTAGCACTTAATTTATGAGAAAAATACAGGTGAAGTATCAGAATAATGAATATTTTGTAAATCGATAACAATTTTGTCCCCATCATGATAACCTTCTGGCTTAAAATTTAGACTACCGAAGCAATAACATTTTTTTATTAATCATCTGATTTCCGATCTGGAGCTGATAAAAATAAGTACCGGACGCCAATATATTACCCAGGTTCGAATGTGCAAACCATTTGACAATATATTTTCCAGCCGGTTGTTCTTCATCGATTAATTGTTGGAGGATTTCACCTTTCAGGTTGAAAATAATCAACTTGACATGATTTTTCTCCGGAACAATGTATTCGATATTCGTCACGGGATTGAAAGGATTCGGATAGTTCGTGATATTTAGATTATATGAATTTTGTATTCTCCGATTATCAACGGTAGAAGATGGATTTTTATCGACTTTAAAAATCGGCACATATTGTAATGGATTGAAGGCATAAAGTCCAGCCCCGGTGGTATCCCAATTGTTACTTCCCAGCGTGATCTCGCCGGCGGGGAATTTTTTAAGCCAGAGTTCCATGGCGCGATTCACTGGATTATCGGCATTATAGGTATCCGTATAAACAATGGAATCCGGCAGCAGCTTCCATCCCTCTTTTTCAGAAAGCCAGATTGCTCTGAATGGCGCTTCAGTCGGGCGATTAAAACGCTTTTCGTAGGCAATATAAAGTTCGATTGGCAGGTTGACATTAAATTTTAAAAAATCAGGCACGGTTGATGTCCATTTATCGTTTGCCGTCATGATTAGATAAGTGGCGTTTTTCACCGTATCAGCCACATAAACCACCGGATAGGTTCTATCCCACCACAAAACCACCTCCGCTTTAAGTCCATCGTATATCACATCCTCTGGCAGGGGCTGGGTGCCGGTGGTTCCCTTAATAACGATATCTGAAATCACCAGCCCATCTTTACTCTGGGCATTTATAAAATTGTTGTTTAAAATTAGCGAGAGTAATATGATTAAAAGAGTTACTTTGTTCATGAATGTTCTCCTTCATGCATAATTTTTGTAAAAAAATTCAGGCATTATGGATTTCGATTTTATTGTGACGACGGTTTAAGAATTTCGATTTAGTCAGATTAGCGCCGATAATTATGATAAACTCGCGCTGGATGTCATTCTGAGAACGCGTTTCCTTCGACAGGGATCAGAACAGGTTTTACTGAAGAAGAATCTCCCTTTTTGAACGCGCCGTAATTCTTCATCCCGCCAAAAACGCGGGATTCAGAATGACAAAACAATATGATAAGTAATAATAATTACTTCAATAAACGAAAATGAGTTAACGATTTACGATACCTGGGAACGATTCACCGGATCAAAATTACTTAAGCAAAGTCATTTTTCGAATCAATGTTTGTTGATTTGATATCAATTGATAGAAATAAAGCCCACTGGCAACGGGTTTGTCACTTCCATCGGTACCATCCCATTGTACTTTGTGTTCTCCGGTATTCAACAGATGATGAATCAGTGTTTTAACAAGTTTACCATCGGATTGAAAAATTTTAAGGCTAACGAATCCAGAAACTGGTAAATTAAATTGAATTGTGGTTACAGGATTAAATGGGTTGGGATAATTTTGTGCCAGACTGACAGATGTTGGCTGATGAGATACTGTGCCGGCAATACTGCTCCCTGTCGCCTTCTGTAAATAAAATCGCAAATCACGCTCAGGATTATCGCCATGGCCACAATGTGACCACTGCCACTCTTTGACATTCTCCCGTCCATTGGAACCATCAAAATAAACCAGTAGCATGGTTCCATCCGGATATTGGCCGTGATTTTTTTCAATATTTATTGTCTGTTTGGTTAAAAGTGAATCAAATTTTAATAAAAAGCCATAAAATTTGCCCGCTTCAAGCGGCACATCGACGATATCAAAAACCAGTAAATATCCCAGCCCATAATTTGCTATTTGGGCAGAATCCAGCACCGCCGGTAGACGACCCGATTGTGAACTAATCGTATCAACAGGAGGTGTTTTGGAATTGGGAGGTGTGATATTCAGATCGAATAGCAGGATATCCAGATGAATCGGTCTGTTTTGACAAGTTGTTAGCGTGGCAACTCGATTTGAACCATTCGAAATTTCTACATTAATTTTATCCAGGATAAAATTTTCTTTGGGAATGAAAGTTTGTCCCAGGTCCCGATGGCGTTCCCAGCCATCGGTACGGGGTTGGGCTTCGGGATCGAGCCGCCAGGTCCATTGACTATTTTCCCAAAAATCATTTTTGATAACGACCGTTGTCTGGTCGACCTGGCCTTCTTCGAGTGTATAGACCTGCATTTGGGCAAAACCGAGGTTTATTAAAATAAGGCAAATAATTCCAAATAGAGAGAGGCGCATTTGGATCTCCTTTTTTAGATTTTGAGATGATTGTTGATTTTAAATTTTAATCATTACCATACACTTTTTGATTTGGTAAAACCGACCCTCACCTTAGCCCGCGCCCTGAGGGCTGAGCTTGACCCACATCTCGTTACTGGACACGGAGAAGTGGACACTCCCCTTCCCGGATTTGAGGGAAGGGGTTGGGGGATGGGTTAGAAAACGGTGTTAAGAACAAATTTAAACTTTTCTCCTGGTCACGATGAAACTTAATTAAAAAAAATATTTCTTTCTTATGTCCACATCCTTTTTTACCCATCCCCTGGCCCCTTCCCTCACAAAATAGGGAAGGGTAATTCGGCCTCTCCCCGTGTCCAGTAGAAGATGTGGGACAAGATCCGCCCAGGGGGAGAGGGACTCGCTACGCCATCTCCCTCAGGGAGAGGGTTGGCATGAGGGCATCTGGCGTGTTTTAAACGAGAATTTTCAAAGAAATGTAAAAAGTGTATGGCATAAGAAAAAATTTTACTCAGTTAAAATCATTTTTCGAACAGCGGTAAATTTTTCAGTCTGGAGTTGATAAAAATATATTCCAGCGGGCGCCTGCTTCCCATTTGTCATTTGACCGTTCCACCGCACTTGATGTTGACCAACTGTATTGGGTAGATTCTTAAAAGTCCAGATTTTCTGACCAAGAATGTTATAAATGGATAACGTCACTTCACCATTCTTTTTTAATGTATATCCAATCGTGGTAGATGGATTGAATGGATTGGGATAATTGGCTTCCAGTCGATAATTCAGGTCATTTGGTGAAAGGTGCTCCTCAACTTCTGTCGGTTCGTTGCCCTTTTTCCAGATAAAAAGCCGGGGTTTTAAGGAATCAGCGCAAACACTGTCTTTAGAAACAAAAGCCGACCAGGTGTCCGGATCGGACCAGACCATTTTTTTCGTATATGCAAAGACATCTAATGATAGTTTATGGTCACCGGTACGTTCCTTTTCGACTATCTGAACATTTAAATCGCCCCCAATAATTCCACCATAATGGGTGCGTTCAATTTTTTCGCCGTTTCTTAAATAGAATCCCGTTTGATGGATGGTGGTCATAAAATTACCACCAATTTTAATATCATAATCAGGAAAGGGGGCCGTATTCCAGGTGACGGTTTCTTCATTCCAATTATCATCGGGTATTAAATAACAGCCATATTTTATGGTATCAGGAGCCGTTTCCGATTTGCCTAATGGCCAGAGTTGCAAACGAACAGTACCAATCTCATCTGTTACTGTTGACAAATTAAATCTCAGCATTACCTCACGGTAAAAACTATTGCCGGCCATTGGTTCACCTTCATTTTTGATGACAAGGTGTTCAAAATCATTAATATTTCTTTTGGCACTGTCGGGATGACCGTGAGCATGATTTCCATCATTTGCACCGCTGATATACGTATCGGCTTCGACAATCAAGATGAAATCCGGTTTTTGTGCCAGAAGCGCTTGTATAAAACTGGCCATAATAATGAATATGCAAAAGATGGAAAAGCGCAAAATTTTAACTTTATGCATCGTAACTCCTTTTTCATTAATTTTAATAATAAAAGCCAGAACCAGTTTCCTGATTCTGGCTTTTCAAGGAACACAAAAAATGAATTATTTAATGAGTGTCATTTTACAGGTAAAGATATGGTTTTCAGCCTGGAAGCGATAGTAATAAATTCCACTGGCTACCAATTGGCCATTGATATCGGTTCCATCCCATTGGACCTGATGGATACCGGCATCATATTTTCCCGTAACAATTTCATTGACAATTCGACCCGTAATATCAAATACGGTCAGTTTCACATCAGCCGCGTTGGGCAGACTGAAGGTAATCGTTGTACTTGGATTGAACGGATTTGGATAGTTTTGGGATAAATCAAAATGCGTGGGTAAGGAAACCACGGGTTCGCTTTCCACCGCAGTCCCACCAAATTCAGCCGCTTTGACCCAGAAAGTCAGTTCCTGCGCCCAGGCGTGGGCATCGGGCAGGCTCTTCCAACTTCCATCGACATCCCGATCTTGTTTCCAGCCGAAATCAAGTTTTTCACCGCCGGCATAGCCTTTGGGAACTTTATAGGTCGTCTGGTTCGGATGGGTAATTGAAAGATTGACTTCACGTCCTTCTTTTGGACTGACAAAACCCAAAACAAAACCATACGCACTATCACCCTGTAATGGCGTTAAAGTAATAGCCCCTTTATCCGCGTCGGTCGGCAGATGGAAAGTCAGGAAGCGGTGTTCGGTTGTATCCAGTTCAGAAGGCAAGTTACCATAGTAGGTAGCAATTGTTTCCACATAGCTGGCGGATTGATGTTTGTCGGAACATTTCACCAGTTTTAAGAAAACGCCATCACCTTCGGCCAGATCGAGTTTGGTTGGCGTATTGGCCCAGCCGCCTTTGAAGAGTTCAACCGTAATTTCACCAATTTTAGTAGCAGTTGGAATGGTAAATGAAGTACCCAGATCGCGGCCATTTCCTTTTACCCATTTCCAATCACGACGTTCAGAAACGCCCGCATAAAATGCAAACAATTTTGCATCGGTTGTATCCGGTGCAGTTCCGCCAGAAGTCGTGGTAAAAATGCCATCAAATGCCATGTCCATATAAACAACACCACCCATCATAGTCTTGCCACCAAAATCATCATGCCAGAATAACACAAGGTCTTTGGGATTCACATCCGTGTTATACATTTTCCCTAATACCTTGATCCGTTTTTCCGGGTCACGGGGAGTTGGGGCTTTGAAGGTGTAAGGTGCATTATTACATTCACTCCATTCGGTTCCTGTAAAAGTCTTCAGCCCTTTGCTGAACATTGGCGAACTGGCTGCATAAAGTAATCCACCAGATGGCGACATTATTTTGTAGCCCGTCACATTGAGACCATCAAATCCACGTAAGGTAATTGTTCCGGTTTTCGTATTCACTTCTGCAACTAAACCATGATTGGGTAGGACAGCGCCCGGTTTGTCGTAATGATAACGAACAACATCTTTACGCTCGCCTTTGCCCCAATTTGCCTTTAATACATCATAATCCGTGGCATCCACAACGCCATCATTATTGGCATCACCATGCATTAAGGTTTTGGGATAAATAATCTTGTCCCGTCCAACGACGACTGTATCCGGTTTGCCCCAGCCAGTTGCCATACGGAAGAAATCTTCAATACCGACATAATAATCCAGCGTGAAATCGGCCTTATTAGTTACGCCAACACCTAAATGCAGTAAACCCAGTTGGGCATCTTGATTACTGACACCATCCCGCATGACTTTTATATTTGCGTCAGTGGGACGGACCATCATAATTTCGAGATGATCAATAAGTGCTTCGCCGTTTACGGCCATTGATTTATTATACATCGCTTCAAAAGCAGGTGCTTCATGAGTCCAGGCTTCCACATTGGTTTTATCACCAAGAGTATCCATGACATTTCGGAAAATTATTAAATTTTCCCAGGTTCGCGATAGCGTGGAATCATGTGAAAATGGGAAATTTCCATAAGAAAGTGGCCCGGGTAATTGATAGGCGGGTGCGCCAATCGGATATTGCTCACCATTTACAGAAGGATGAACCTGCCGATTGTAGCCGTTTTTGCCTTTATTGTTGTAATTGAATTTTAAGGCAACAACACCGTCACCACTGGCACCGGGTCCCATCACGCGGGGATTGATATTATAATATTCAGTACTGCTGCCAGCAATATCTGAGAAATGATGCGCTTTGAACACCACCACTTCATTTTCCAGATTGATTTTATATGGCTGAAATTCGCCCGCATCGATAGTGCCATTCATGTTTCGGTCGTCCCAATCACCCCACATCGGAACATGTACCCAGTAGTCCCCACCGGCCATCAACCGGCGTGCAAACACATAAGGTACTGGTCGTTTATTGGGTGTCAGGAATCCATATTCGCCCCATTCCTTGCCCGGGATATGCCAATTCATGGGATCGTTTAACGTTCCGTCAGTAAAATTTTCGTCGAGCAATACGTTAATTCCCTCTTTTGGCATCCGAATTGGATAAGTGGTGGCATAAACCACATCCGGTGCTGGCCAAACTCCCTGGTCATCATAACCCGCGACCATAATATGATAAGTCGTATTGGGTAATAATTTGCCCACCAATGTGGTGTCCGCAACGACGGTATCGGCTTTATTGGCAACGGTTAATGTATCCCAGGCCACTTTATCCGTGGATGTAAGAATCTTGAAGCCGATATTCCGATCAGAATGGTCCTGCCAGGTTACCATAATTTGATTAATCGAAAAACGACTGGCTTTGATCATTCGGGCGGCTTTATTGGTCATCCCTTTGATAACATCTGATGTTGCCGAAGGAGCACCCGTCATATTAGCTGAAACAGTGAAATGATATTCGGTAGAAGGTGATAAATCACGGATCGTGTCGGTTTTGACATCAACGCCGAAAGTCCCATGGAGCGTAAAATTCACGCCATCGGGAGACCAGGCAACGGTATAGCTTTCGTCGACATTTGATCGACCAACCCAGGATAAAGCGATTTCGTGCGTTTCAGAATAGCTGATTGTAACGACGGGGGGGCGTGGTACATTGAGCGCACCGAAAACGCGGAACTCGCTACAACCGACTTCTTGACCCGTATAATTACTGGCGCCGGAAACGGTGACTTTGATAAATTTGGCATCCACCGGGGCAAAGAGATCATAAATTCGAGGCCCCTTATCTGTATTGGCTGTCCGATCAACGACTTTTGTCCAATTGGCACTGTCGGTGGAGACTTCAATCGTATAATAATAAGCCCGATTGCTGACAGTTAGAAAGTCGGTTAATTCAATTTTGTTCACACTACCCAGATTGATGATAAATGTTGCGGGCCAGGGTTTTACGGTCCACTTCGTATTGTCATCACCATCAATCAGATTGCCGGGATTGGTACCGCCACTTACCCAGACTTTTTGACCTAACGCCAGGTTGTTATCCTGTGCCATGATAAGGCCATTCAATAGAACAAATAGTGAAATAAAAAATACAAACGCTTTCTTTCTCATTTGCTACTCTCCTCTTTGTTAGTTTGAGATGAAAAGTAAATTAAAATTTGAGATAGATGTTTTTAATGATTTAGGAATTAAATAAGCTTGGATAAATTTCATCGCCCCTTTCAATTTTTCATGTTTTCAAACAGGTTTTTAATAAATTATACTAAAGCCAGCGTGATTTTCGGTTTTTCTTGCCCTCACCCCAACCCTCTCCCAAAGGGCTAATCTTGACCCATATCTCGTTACTGGACACGGGAGATGGCGAAAAATAATCAATTCCCCTTCCCTGTTTTTTTAGGGAAGGGGCCAGGGGCTGGGTAAAAAAGGATGCTGATAAAACAACGAAATATTTTTTTTAATAAGGTTTCTTTTTGACAAAAATAAAAGTTTAATTTTATTCTTATCAACACCATTTTCTAACCCATCCCCCTACCCCTTCCCTCAAATCAGGGAAGGGGACTGGCCACCTCCTCGTGTCCAGTAAAAGATGTGGGACACGCTCAGCCCAAAGGGAGAAGGCGTCGCTATTCCCTCTCCCCCTGGGAGAGGGTTAGGGTGAGGGCTTTAGGATAGCCATAATAATATCCGAAAACCATTTCGGCTTGAGTATATAAGATAAACTTATTGATTGTTAGAAATTTATATTCGCCGAAAAACGATTGACTGAACCAAGAAATGGTCCAAAATCAGCAAAGGAGTAATTGAAGTTGATGCCGGTATAACGTACCCCAATACCCAGGCTGATTCCTTCTTCATCATAATTGCTTTTATATCCACCTCTGAGAGAAACGATATCTTTAAACCAGTATTCCAGACCAAAATGAAATCGTTCGGAGTAATCAATTGGATTGCAGGCCGCGAAATGAAAATTAAGCCGGTGCATATTACTTTCCATATTGATAAAAGAGAGTAAATCCGCCTGGGCGCCAATCTGGAAAGTTAACGGTAATTGAAAAGTCTCTTCGACATATTTCATATTCGGTGCGAAATGCTGGATACTCATGCCAATTTTGAGCCCTTTCCAGCGAATATCGTACAAAGTTCCCACATCAATGGCGAAGATATTCGATTTTTTGGCAATCAGATCCTGCGCACAATATTTTGCGGTAAGGGCCACGCCAAATCTATCGGTAAATCTTCGACCATAAGTCAGGCCCACAACATATTCCTGAATGCCCAAATTGCCGGTATCGCGATAGCCGAGTGGATTGGTAATATCAATTGCTGTTCCTTCAACTGAATTGTAGTCCATCATCGCGGCACTAATGGCAAAATGACCAATTTTATTTAATTCAAATCCGGCCGCGATGGCTGTTTTTTGGATATCGGCAAACCAGGTGGTATAGCCGGTAAAAATCGAATATCCCTTAATGGAAGTAATTCCGGCTGGATTAAAAAATACAGTTGAGGCATCGCCTTCAAGAGTAACGCCGGCCTCACCAAATCCCGTGGCACGGGCATCAACCCCAATTTTTAGAAAAGTGTAACCAGCCTGGGCGACTTTTTTAAGCTTCGGTGCATCGGGAAATTTTTCAATAACGTCGCCGGTTTGCGCCTGAATTGACGTAACGATAAGCGCAATCAAGATGTATGTTATCAGAAAAATTAATTTTTTCATTGTCGTTTCCCTTTATTTAAATTTTATTTTATTACCGTACACTTTTTTATAAATCATCGTTTTACCACCCTGGTGACCCTCACGCCAACCATCTCCCAAAGGGAGAAGGCGTAGCTATTCCCTCTCCCCTTTGGGGAGAGGCTTAGGATGAGGGGTCAGATTTGGTGATTTTAAAAAGTGTACGGTGGCTAAAATTTGATTTAGCTGGATCGCTTTGTCATATCATTTTTAAAATTCACCAGAAAGCAAATATGAGTTCAGCATTCGAACTAACGAATCACAATAAATTTGCCCGTTTTTTCACCATGACCATCAAGGCTCTTCACCTGATAAACGTAAACACCACTGGCAATATATTGATTATTATCCGAAATCGTTAAATAACGACGGCCTTTTTTCAGATTGCTATAATCCAGGCCATCATTTCCACCGGTATTCACATCATGCACCAGGAAGCGCACCAGATCGCCGGTAAGGGTATAAATGCGAATTTCGGTTCTACCCGGCGGCAAGCCGGCAATCATGATTTTATCGCGTTCACCGGTATAATTTTCCACCGCATTTTTATCATAAACAAAGGGATTGGGAACCACACGGACATCCTTCATGGATTCACCTTTGGCAAGGCCCGGGTAAATTGCCAGGCGATTGGTTCGGCAAAGATATTGACTGCTTTCATTTCCATTCATATCGACAGCCGTTAAATTAAAATAATGGGCAAAACCCGGTTTGGGATTCCGATAGACGTATTGATATTGCGTCGGGCCAGGATTATGCGGGGTCGTTGCCAGTAATTCATATTGGGCATCCCGGCTGCCAATGGCGTAATAAATGTTATATTTACTGATATTTGTCGAATTCGCTGGTTCAAGCCAGGTTAATGCCAGATAGTTGCTGTCGGTATTGATTATTTCCAGTTTTTGAGGTGGTTGCGGATTCCAGCCTTCCGGAAGCTTTAAATTGTTTTCCCATAACGTTTTGGCTTTATGATAGCAGGCAATTAATGAATCCTTGCCCGTTCTGAGGAGTTTATTTTTTTCCTGATCATTAAAAGCACCCTGACCATTTTGCCACCAGTTCAACCATTCGGCGCCTTTTTCCCGTGCTAACTGAGATGAAATTCCTTTGGCAGCCCGGACAAAAACAAGATTAACCGTATCACCGATGGCAAAACCATCCCATGGACCGAAAGTTGACAGGCATCGTTGACTTCCAATGTAAATATCGGCAGCATCCGGATTTTGATCAGCAACAAAGAATTCGCTATGATAACCATTTCGATACACGTTATAGCGATCCTCCCGCGCCTGCGTTTCACCATGAAAGAGCCAGTAATATTCATCCCACCGGGTCATTTTTAATTTCGTCAGATCATTTGTCCGGTCTTTGGCACTTTTATCGAGGTGAATGATTCCTTCGCCAACATACATTGGCGACATCAACTCGCCGGTTTCCGGTTTCGGGTCGCCTTCATTATTCACGGTTTTACCAAACCAGCGGTCATTTAGATCCGGACCGACAGATACATGCAGTAACTGCGGACGTGTTGGATCGATGATGCCGGGTTGCGCCGGGTCATCGCCTTCAAAAGCCCAGATTTCGGTTGAACTATAGATATCGCTGCGATCACTTTTAGTATGGTTCCGATCACACATCTCATCATGACTGCCATCGCCTGGCTTAAAAGTGTTGATTTCGAATAAATAGAAGTTGGCAAAGCTGTTATCCGGTAATTCTTTGGTTTTGGGATCGGCATCGGTATTACCGGTGTTAATCCATTGCTGATGAACCAGTACAAAATCCTGGTAGTTGGGATGACTCCAGGCATAGACGCGCTGGCGCAAGCTGATGCCAAGATAGGTTGTTGCCAATGTTTCAATAACCTGATCGGCTGGCAATTTGGCATCGACTGCATCATAGACATCCGGGTCAGTAATATCCTGGCCCGCAACTAAAATAGTCGGATATTTATATTTAACAGTTTTTTTATTATAAACTGTCATCCAGGCACCAACTTCAACATCGCCAGGAACCGCATAGCCATTTAGATTACCACCTGTTTTATTCCAGTTTTCGATTAAAATGTCATATTGATTATTTCCACCATTTGCGGCGTAGCGGAAATCACGGGGCCAATCAAATCCACTCAGGCCACCAGTGCTCCCGACATCGATACCAAATCGACTGCAGGTGGTACTTCGTGACTGACTGAATAAACTTGTTGTAAAAACAACAAGCACGAGCATCACTAATTTATAGAAAAATTTAAGCATTGTTTTTCTCCTTTGATTTTTAGCTTAAATCTGAATCGATTTAAATTAAAATTCGAGCTGAAATCCATAAATAAATGTTCGCGGCATCTGAAAAATGGCATAATAGGGCGTTGCGCGCATTAAAATCTCTTCCAGTTCATCGTTATAATAGCCGGGTTCATATTTTCCTTTGGCTTCCAGGTAATCCATATAATCATCCATATTGAAACCCGGATTGCGAACACCACTAAACGCCTGCCGAAAAAGCTGCTTGGTACCTAATAAGTTACGGACATTGAGATAGGCGGTTAAGGTCAACTTTCCAATATTAAAACCTTTATAAAGTTGAAGATCGACGCCGTTGTGATATGGCTTCCACTGGACATTCTGCTCTTCTTCCGGGAATTTATTACTCCAGCTATTACGCTTATAGGTAAACCACTCTCCCGCTTCCCAGCGAAAAAAAGTATGAACCTGAAGGTTGGACAATAGATTATTCAGAATTGAGCTACCCAGATGCACTTGTGGGGTGGTTAACATGAGCCAGGCACGAAAAATCGGTCGTGGCTTTGGCTGTGAAGCGTCCGGATCCTGAAGTTGATTGTCCTGGAATGGATCCTGATAAATATCCCTGAAGCCATAGTACCCTTGTCGGGTGAGCATATAATTATAATTCAAACGGGTTTTGAAATAGCGGAGAAAACCGCCATTGACTTCAAATTCAACACCGCGAATGTCGCGATATTGATTATTTTCCCAGCGGGTATAGGCATCCGTATCGCCGCTTAAATAAGTTCCGGCAATTGGGTGATAGCTAACCCCCCCAATTTCATTATAAACATCTTTATAATAGCCGGTGACCCGATAGGTAAATAAATCAGCAATATTATGTTCGACACCAAATTCATAATTAATATTTTTCCGAAACTCGAGATTCGGATTATTCATCTCCAGCAGTGGCCAGAACGGATTGATGCGTCTTAATAAAAGAAAGTTCTGACCGGGCTTTTGATAAAAATAGCCATAGTTAAAAAAGATTTTGGCATCTTCACTAATGGGATGGGCGATACCAATTCGCGGCGCGAGCGCGAAATGAAGTGGACCAGCTTCATGGGGCGCAAAATCCATACTGTCGTAGGCAACACTATAAAACGTACCCGCAATCGGCTTTCCGTTTTCATCAAATTGTGCGCTGGAACCATAGTAATAATTCCACGGCTCGGTAAAATATGGTGAATTGGCCTTGAAAAAATCACCTCGAAGGCCAATATTCATGATCATGCCTTCGAATTCGATCTTATCCTGCACATATAAACCGCCTTCGAGGTAGCTGTAGCTGCCATGCTCTGAAGATGGTTTCCAGCTTTGTCGTCCCCAGGTTTGAATAAAGCCATCCCGGTTACCCGCGTGCATGTGCATTAAATTATATGAGAATTGAACACCGGCTTTAATCTGGTGGGTTTGATTGAGCTGACTGGTTATATCGCTTTTTAAACTATATTCCTCATACCAGCTATCATCCTGATTTTCATCCTGGTACCCGAAGTGGAAGGAACCCATTTCCGGCGCCACGTTCCAGACAGGATATTCGATTCCGGTTGCGGGATCCGTCCATTTTCCCTCGGGAATCGCTCCGCCAGAGAAGGTTCGATATCTTCCATAAGGGGCCTCACTGAGAAAGACTGGGGTTGAATCTTTTTGGGTATAGAAAGTGTAGGCCGGTGTATTGGTATCGCGTAAGGGCATTTCCCAGCGTAAGCCATAGCTATTGCGATTGTACTGGGTGTTAATTTCCCAGAATGTTTCGGGACTCATCACGTGCGTAAAACGCAGGCCATTTGAAGCATACCATTTATAATAGGCCGTTTGTCGACTGCCCCAGTTAAACATATTTTTACCAGCCGAATTCCGCAATACCGACGATTCGGAATTCATGGTATTTCGTGGATCAAGATTAGCTTCATAGTTGCCGAAAGCGACGGATTGCATGGCTCCATAATTGCCATAGTAGCGGATGTTCATAGATGGGGTAATATCATACCGCAATTTGAGCTTTGCGACATAGTCGATATAATTATCTTTGAAAACTTTAGTCGGAAAGGCTTGCTGATCATAATAGCCATCAAGATGGAAGCTTAATTTATGACCTGTGAACGGAACTGGTCCGCCCACTGAAACTTCCATGTAATGATCAGAAAAATCGTATTCCCAGGGGCGCAAAAACCAGTTTTCGGCTTCCAGTAAATCTTCCGGAGAAAGGCTGGTTTTAGGAACCCCTTTAAAATCCTTGATTCGGCGATTCGCCATTAATTCCCGATAAAATGTATTCCAACCTTTGAAATCGGGTGTTCCATCATAATTGGCATCAACGTTTTCACCAAGTTCATTGGTGTAAACCGGAATTGTTTCACCGCGCCAATTGGTCCGGGTGGTGTTTGTAAAATTATCCCATTTCGTATAAGTTTGGTCGCCACTGATAAAAATCGTATTCCCTTCATTATTGACTGTCCGGTAACCTGAATAGGTGGCGCCCCCAACGGTCATCTGGCCAGGTTCCCGTAATTCCATGAAGGTGAATTTACCCTTTTCCCACCAATTCGCCCGACTGTGGACATTGGGCCCCACATGCCGAACACCTGGTGGCCGAAAATGATATTCCAGCATGCCATGATATTTGTCCCCCCCTTCTTTGGTCACAATATTGATGACGCCAGAACGTACCTGACCATACTCGGGACTGAAACCGCCGGTCAAAATCTGGATTTCCTTAATCGAAGCACGGGAAATTTTAAAGATTGGCGTTCCATGTCTTTTATCTTGTGAGGCAAAATCATCGATAATCAAACCAACTTCATCCGCAAAGGAACCGCGGATGATAATATTACCAGTATCTTCATTCCGGTCAATTGATGCCGCCATGTCGATAGTGGCGCGAATATCCGTGCCAGTGGGCGCTGAGGTGACTTCTTCCGCAATCAGGGCGGATTGTGAATAGGCAACATCCCGTTGAATTTTTTCTCTTTCAGCGACGACGGTTACTTCATCGCCGGAGAGAACAGTGGGGGACATTTTTATATTAATGGTGGTCGTTCGTTCGATACTCACCCGGACATCTGTAATGGTTTTGGTCGAATATCCCATAAATCGGGCTTTGATTGAATAAGATCCTGGGGGGATATTGATGATAAAAAATTTGCCTGTCAAATCGGTTGCTGCACCGAGATTTGTGCCCTCAATGAGCACATTGACACCGGGTAATGCTTCACCGGTCTCGGCGTCACTTACCGTACCCGAAATTTTACCGGTCGTAGCAGCCGATAACCAGGAGAAGAGTAAAAATAGAAGAAAGAAAAGTATTAACATCTTTTTCATTTCCTGTCCTCCAGCAGATTGTTGATAAAAGAATTGGAAATTAGTTTTTATTTATCGAACTAGGTAATTTGTCATATCTAAATCCCTGATAAAAATTTTATAAAATCATCCGCAAGCTCAGCCTGAAATTAATTCAGATTTATCAGTTATCTGAGATGTGATGACTTTGTTTAATTCGTTTTTCAATTTTTTCTTTAACACGCCCTAAAACTTCATGGAAATGTCCAGGTGTAAATGGTTTTAATAAAAATTGAAAGGAATATAATTCCTGAGCACGCAGGGCATACTTTTTATAGGCAGTGATAACAATGACGCATGGCATATTCTGTAACCCTATTTTTTCTACCACTTCAAATCCATTCAAATCAGGAATCTGAATATCCAGGAAAACCAGATCGGGCGAAAGATCGTTAATGGCGGATATGGTCTGGATGCCATTTTCGCACTCCCCAATGACTTCAAATTCAGGATGCTCACCCATTAAATCCCGAATTCGCTCGCGGGCCAATGGTTCGTCATCGACAATTAAAACATGAAGACCTGTTATCGATTCTCGCCTGTTATTCATGCGTTATTTGATTTCTTTGATACTGAAATGTCACTCAGGTTAATTTAATATTTCAGATACGTTACCGTTATAATCATAGAAAAGTTAAATTAACCTGACCATATTTTTGGGATGAAATGAGGGTATTTTGTTACAAAAAGGACTATGGTGGGATGAAATTGATGGAACAAACCGGGACAAGCTGGGGCTGCGGTGGATTTTCAATATTTTTGTAGGTTATAACTGAGTAGACCGTCGTTTGGCTTGTTCTAATTTATCATAATAAAATTGAATAGTAAAAAAAGCAGGCAGTAAATCAGTGCGAAACTAAAAAAAAATTAATTCCTTTTAGCACATAATTGAGATTACCTGAAAAAATCCAGCAGCCGATCCCGATAATTCCGACTGAGTGTCAACCGTTTGCCACTCTGTAAAATGATTGTATATTCACCATGCGATTGTGGCTGAAGTTCTTTGATATTATCAATATTGACAATCTGCGTTCGGTGAATTCGAATAAATTTCTCCGGATCGAGTTTCATCTCCAGGCACTTCATCGTTTCACGATAAATATGTTTTTCATTTTTCGTGTAAAGAAGAACATAATTACCCGCCGATTCAATCCAGTCGACGTTTTCAGTTTTTATAAAATAAATCCGCCCACCGGTTTTGATGGCCAATCGTGAAAGAAATTTCTTCCCATCCTGCAAAGTCTTGAGCACACTGTTAAATTGAACGCTCAGTTGATTTAATTGGGAATTATTAATTTTATTTCTGGCGCGATTCAATGCTTCCAGAAAACGCTCATTATTAAATGGTTTCAGGATATAATCAAGGGCATGAACTTCGAATGCTTTAAGCGCAAAATTGTCGTAAGCAGTAATAAAAACCACTGCGGGCATTAAATCAGCCCCAATTGACTGGATAACGCCAAAGCCATCCATTTCTGGCATCTGAATATCCAGCAAAACCAGATCCGGTTTCTTCTCTTCAATAAGCCGAACCGCTTCCAACCCATTTTCGCCTTCGCCAATAATTTCAATATCAGCCTCCTGCCGAAGGAAATTCTTGAGTCGTTCTCTGGCAATCGGTTCGTCGTCAATAATGATGACACGTATTTTTTGCATTTTTAAATTTTATTAAAGATTGATGCTGTATGGAAATTCGATATTGACAATTAATCCCCCCTCGGGAATATTAATCAATTCAAACCGGTGATCCGAACCATAAAGTTTCTTAAGGCGTTCCTGAATATTGGAAAGTCCAATTCCTTTTCGAACCACTTCTGAGGAGGTGCCCTTAATGCCAGGGCCATTATCAATTACCTGAATACTGAGCCGATTCTTTTTTAAAGCTGCCTGAATTTGAATAATACCCGGCCGCGAATAGGGGGCGACACAATATTTGATTGAATTTTCCACGAGCGGCTGTATAATCAGATTCGGTACCAGTTTATTTAAAGTTTCTTTTTGGATATCTTTTTCAACTTTTAGACGGTTTGGAAAACGAACCATTTCGATTTCCAGGTAATTATCCACAAATTCTATTTCCTCAGCTAATGAGACCAGTTGGCTATCGGTATTTTCAAGCGTACGCCGGAGCAAGTCGCTTAGTCTGGTGATCATTTTATCAGCCAAATCGGCATTTTTATGCACCAGAGCAGAAATTGTATGGAGCGCATTAAATAAAAAATGCGGTCGTAACTGCATTTTTAATACCTGGAGCTGTGCCCGGGCCAATTGTGTTTCCAACTGCTGCGTTTGTAATTCCTTTTGACGTGTTTTTTTATAATAATCAACAGCATATATCAAAATGAGGAATAACCAATAAATCAAATAATCGGCCAGATAGTTGACAATTAAAACTTCCAACATCCTTTTATAAAAAAAAGTTGGTGTTACCAGATAGCTCCGTAAAGGTAAACTGAGAAAATAGTAGAGCGATACTTTTATGGCGGTGATAAAAAGGCTGATCGGGAAATGAATCAAAATTAATTTGATAATTCCATAACGATAAACCGGAAGTTTTTGGCAGAGATAATAGAGCAGGGGGAGTAAAAAGAACCAGGGGATCCATGTTGTTAGTTTCCAGAAAAATTCAACCAGAAATTTTGAATCATTTTGTTTCAGCAGATTATCAATATACTGGTCTGTTGCGTTAATCAGTGCCAGGATGAGAAAAATAGAAAGGATAAATAACCAGATTAATAATATTCGTAGCTTCTTGTTTTGCAAATTTAGCATGAAGTTACCCTGTTTTTGACTGAAAAATAGATTTAGTCTGGCTAAAAGATACAAAATATATACTTTTTTTTCAAGATAATTTTATGGTTAAACCCGAAGATTTTTAAAAGATAACAATTTAAACCCTTGAAACTTGCCTTTAAATTATAATAGGTTTAAAATAAATGAGTGGACGTCATCAAAGAGAACAATCTGCTTTTGATGGGACTCACGACGTTTAAATTCCACCCCACCCTGTTCAAGAGAACGATTGCTGACGGTTATACGGAGTGGAATTCCCAGTAAATCGGCATCGCTGAATTTAACGCCGGGACTTTCCGAACGATCATCGAACAGCACATTAACTCCCGCCGCTGTGAGGGATTGATAAAGCGCCTCAGCTTTTTCGAGAACCACCGGATCATTCTGTTTACCGGCCAACTGGATCAGATAAACCTGGTACGGCGAAATCGCCATCGGCCAGCAGAGACCGTTTTCGTCATAATAAGTTTCAGCGAGAAGGGTGATGATTGGTTCAAAGTGCAGCCAGCCGATTCCCAGCCAGACCGGATTCGCCTGGCCATTGGGATTCAGATAAGTAACTGGTTTGGTATGAATTTTAGCTTCACCAAACGGATGAATTCCGGAAAATGAAAAGAAAGAATTTGCTTCCAAACGGTTTGAGCAAACCGGGCAGGGATCATTTGGTCTCGCCATGACAATATCTGCCACTTTCGTGGCCTGATAATCCCGGCCAAAGTTTGTGTTCCGCAGATGAAAGCCGGTTTCATTGGCGCCAGCCACTAAATTGACACATTTCGGAATAAGATCATCGACAACCACAATCAGATTTTTCAAACCAATCGGGGAGGCATAGCCCGGAACGGCGCCAGTTGCCAAAATTTGTGATTCATCGGCTGGTTGTATTTTTCGGGCGCCAATGGCTTGTGCCAATTTGAATTCATTTAATTCCATATCGCCTCTGACAACGGCAAACACGAATTTTTTTTCACCGTCATCAATTTCTGCCATGCGAAAAACAGCCTTCGCGGTTTTGGATTCCGGCACGTTTAGTAATTTTGCCAGGGCTTCAATTGTCGTTGTGTCAGGTGTCGCAACTTTTTCACTGGGCAATAATGGCTCGGTTGCCGGCGCCGGTTTTGATATCTGTGCATGGATTTGTTCTGCCTGATAACCACACCTGGGGCATTGTATCAAAACCCGATTTCCTTCAGGATGAAAATAAATAAATTCTATAAAATCCGGTTGTTCCGGATTTAAAATAGCGGGAACCGGCGTGATTCCAATATTTTTAAAAAATTCCAGTAATAGCTGTTGAATTTTTTGGCCGATCTCCTTTATTTGGATTTCGGTTTCAGCAAAGAGATAGAAAGTCATTTGCGTCAATTCATTGGAAAATGGCCATAAGTAATTGGGCTGTTTATCCGCAGCGCATTGAGGCTGAACTGAAAACAGGAGGGCCGGCAATTGTCGATAGGAATGGATTTCTTTATTGGCAATATGGGTTGCGACGTTTGACTCGGTGGCCCGTGATTTTTGAGAGCCGGGAGTCATATTCCCATTGAAAACAGGGACTTTTATTCGCTGCCCATTCATTTTTTCAAGTTCTTTCACGAGCATGTTTTCTATCTGCTGCAAAAGTGCTGTTCCCATTTGGGGAAAATAAATTTTATCGGCAGCAATTTGACGTAAATATCCCGCCCGTTGAAGTCGTTGTAATCCAGCCGGCAGACTGGATATTTTTTCAAATAATGTGTGACTGAAAAGTTTTGAAACACGCATTTATCAAATTCTCCATGTAAAAAGAGTGAGGTTATTGTATCTATATTTATTGAGTTTTGATTTAATAATCAAGTAAAAAAATGGTTTCCAACATCTACAATTCGATGATTGTATTTTTGATAAAAAACTTCTTGAGTTATTGAACTTAATTTGTTAATTTCATATTTTAAAAGTATCGATCTTAATAAAAATCCGTTTCATTTAAAAACCAGAAACATAGATTTTCTACAAATATCTGAAGTTCCGGTAAGAGATTAGCTTAATTTAACTTTAAGAATAACAGAAAAAAATTATGAAAAGCGGAGGCGTTATGAATCAAAGTTCAATTTTCGTTTTACTGATTCTATTGGTATTGACAACCGTTCTTTTTGCTCAACAAAAGTACGAACCAACCTGGGAATCAATCGACAGCCGGCCGATTCCCTCCTGGTTTGAAGATGCCAAATTCGGGATTTTTATTCACTGGGGTCTTTTTTCGGTACCCGCCTGGGGCCCGGTGAAGGATGTAAGCATCTACGAGAAATATGCTGAATGGTACTGGTATAGCTTAATGAACCCCAGCCGACAGAGTCACACCCAATTTAAAGCCTTTCATGATAATGTTTACGGCGAAAAATTCAAATATCAGGATTTTGTGAAGGATTTTAATTGTGAAATGTTCGCGCCGGATGATTGGGCGAACGTTTTTCTGCAATCGGGCGCGAAATACGTCGTTTTGACTTCGAAGCATCACGAAGGATTTACCCTCTGGCCGAATTCACAAGCCTGGAACTGGAATGCCGTGGATGTTGGTCCCCATCGTGATTTAGCCGGCGATTTGATTAAAGCTGTTCGGGCAAAAGGGATCCGAATGGGATACTATTTCTCGCTTTATGAGTGGTTCAATCCGCTTTATAAGCAGGACATTCATAAATATGTCGATACCCACATGCTACCCCAGATGAAAGATCTGGTGACCCGGTACGAACCGGATATTCTCTGGACCGATGGCGAGTGGGATCATCCCAGTGAAGTCTGGCGCAGTACGGAGTTTCTGGCCTGGCTTTTCAACGAATCGACGGTAAAAAATTTTGTAGTGATTAATGATCGCTGGGGAAAAGAGACCCGAAGCAAGCATGGTGGTATTTATACCACTGAATACGATCTGGTTCACGAGGCCAACGCCACCGCGATGGAAATTCAACATCCTTGGGAAGAATGTCGGGGTATCGGAACCTCATTTGGCTATAATCGGAATGAAAATCTGGCTAATTATTCCACATCTGAGCAACTGGTACATATTTTAATTGAAAAAGTGGCCCGCGGGGGGAATTTACTTCTCAATATTGGCCCCACCGCCGATGGCAGAATTCCCGTGATCATGCAGCAGCGCTTAAAAGATATGGGTGACTGGCTCAAAGTGAATGGTGAAGCGATTTATGGCAGCCGTAAATGGGCGAAATCACCGAAGGTAACTGCAGCAACTAAAATATTTTTTACGACCAAAGGCAAAGACCTTTTTGTCATCTGTACAAAATTTCCGGAAAAGCCATTCGTGGTTGAAAATATCGCGCAACCGACGACCGCGGCATTGCTGGGAGTTACCAGCGCGGTAAAAACGACTTATAAAAATGGCCAATTAACAATTACACCGCCACCCGTAACACCGGCCAATAATCCCTGTCAATATGCCTGGGTGATTAAATTGAAGGATGCTTTGAAGTAGGGAAATTTATATGGCGTTCAAGATGTTTTTTTCCACATAATCGTATCCCGTTCATCCAGTTAATCCTGTCTAGGAAAGTAATAATTTTGACAGGATAACCGGATGAACAGGATTGATTTTTACTCATGCTGAAAACGACGACGACTTGAGTCGATCAATTAAAAATCCCAATCCTTCTGCTAAAATCTATTGCTTATTTGATCAGAAATTTTTATCTTAACTCGTGAAAAATTGAATTTTCCGGCTGCAGGAATGACTTTTTTCGATTTTTCAGGTAAAAATTTTATTTCTGGTATAAATTTGGCATACAATCCCCGCCTGTCAATCAGGCGGAGAAAAAGGGGAATTTCGTCAGGCCAGATTTTAAAGATCGACAAGCGTCTGACAGGAGAAAATGCATGATTCATTGTATTGAAGCAAAAAATTATCGAAGTATCAAATATATTCGGCGGCCCATGAATCCATTTCAGGTACTCATTGGCCCGAATGCCAGTGGAAAAACCACTTTTCTGGATGTGATTGGTTTCCTTTCGGATATTGTTCGTTTGGGCATTGATGAGGCTATCAAAAAGCGCACCACTTCCTTCCATGATCTCACTTTTATCGGGGCCGGCGGTTCAATCGAATTGGCAATTGAATTGATTCTGCCAGAACAGATTCAGCAATCATTGGTCGATAAAGATTTTAAATACATCCGGTATGAAATTGAATTTGGATTGAAAGAGGGCGAACATGCCATTCTGGAAGAATCCGCTTTTCTTTTAAAAGACAAGCCGTTGAAAGATGTCGTTGAATTGTCACGTGTTCCGGATTTTCCGGCGCTTCGTGAAATTCCTGAAAAAATTCTTAATCCAAAATATAAAGCTGGTGCTTCGCGGCGTATCTTTCGAAAAAATCCACTGGGGACAGATAATTATTATGATGAAACGCAGGAACGTCCTGGAAAAGGCTGGATGCCTTCATTTAAATTTGGTCCGAAAAAGACCGCGCTGGGAAATCTGCCCGCCGATGAAACGAAATTTCCTGCCGGAAACTGGTTGAAAATGATTTTAACCGAAGGTATTCAATCATTTATTCTCGACAGTCAAAATATTCGAATGCCCAGTCCACCAGGCCAAACGCGTATTTTCAAGCCCGATGGGTCCAATCTCCCCTGGATCATTGATGACCTGAAAATCAATGAGCCCCGGAAATTCCAACGCTGGCTGGAGCATCTTAAAACGGCATTACCGGAGATTGAAGATATTCGCATCATCAAACGGCCGGAAGATCGGCATAAATATATTCAGATAAACTATCTCAATGGCGGGAAAATTCCAAGCTGGCTGGTTTCGGATGGAACTTTACGGCTACTGGCGCTGACTATTCCGGCATATTTACCGAATTTGAGTGGCATTTTTCTCATCGAAGAGCCGGAAAACGGCATCCATCCGCGGGCGATTGAAACCGTTTATCAAGCGTTGTCTTCAATATATGGAGCCCAAATCCTGCTGGCTTCCCACTCGCCAATTATTTTAACACTGGTCAGGCCACAGGAATTACTCTGCTTCGCCAAAACGAAAGAAGGTGTTACCGATATTGTCAATGGGGCACAGCATCCTAAACTCCAGAACTGGAAAGGGATTGTTAATCTCAGCGATCTTTTTGCCGGAGGAATTTTAGGATGAAAGATTTGCTGGTGCTGGTGGCGGATAAAGATGCGGAATTGCTGATTAAAGAGCTTTTATGGCGAATTCCGCACCTGGAAAATTTAACCGAGTTTTCGTCTGAAATTATTCGCCATCCCCAACGTGATGAGGGGATTGCGAATCGGGCTTTTGATTATGTGCAGCCATTTGTGAATGATTTTCGTTTTCTGCTGGTGCTTTCGGATTATAATGGCTCGGGTAAAAAATATATCCCGCGCGTTCAGCTTGAGTCTGAATTCGAGAATCAATTCAATCAAAATGGATGGCCGGACCGAAATGCCTGTATTTTTTTCGAACCCGAGCTGGAAGCCTGGTTCTGGGTCCGGCATAATTTTTTACATCGACTGGTTGACTGGCAGGATGAACAGAATATTTATGACTGGCTGATTCAGGAAGGATATCAGTTTCGAGAAAATTCCCAGAAACCGGTTTATCCAAAAGAAACATTTGAAGCTATCCTGAAAAAACAGAAAATTCCCCATTCCTCGGCAATTTATGCCCGGTTTGCCCGAATTGTTGATTATCATCAATGTGTCGATCCCACCTTTTTGAAATTTCTGAATACTTTAAAGAAATGGTTTTCAAAAGAATGATTTACTAAAGCCGTCAGGTAAATCCACCGGCGCAAAGATGTCAGCGCATAAAAGCGATTTTGGCCTTATCCCCATCAGCATTCTTCAGGATGCTTCCACTTTTTTAGTCTGAGGATTTATTCTCAGGCGATTCCCGTTGTGAAATGTACATCCGTCATGCAAAAATGAAGATCCACCATTGCGAAATATACATCCGCCACATCGAAATGAAGATCCGCCATTGCGAAAAGTAGATCCGCCATCCAGAAATAAAGATCC
>DYKB01000008.1:114527-124494 GCA_020722815.1 Caldithrix sp.
GAAATAAAGATCCGCCATTGCGAAAAGTAGATCCGCCATCCAGAAATGAAGATCCGCCATTGCGAAAAGTAGATCCGCCATCCAGAAATAAAGATCCGCCATTGCGAAAAATAGATTCGCCATCCAGAAATAAAGATCCGCCATTGCGAAAAATAGATTCGCCATCCAGAAATAAAGATCCGCCATTGCGAAAAGTAGATCCGCCATCCAGAAATGAAGATCCACCATTGCGAAAAGTAGATCCGTCACCAGGAAATGAACATCCGTCTTTATAAAATTTGTTGTTGTCAGATATTACCTTTTATCAATCAATATTAAAAAATTGCTTTAATGAAATTTAGAAGAAATATCATGCAGAAAATAAAAACGGCTAAAGTCAGAACCATCTTCCGGATGGTGACTTTAGCCGCGGGATTAGTATGTAAGGGAATTTATCTCAAGGCGAGATTTAATCCGCCCTGGAGGGTGAAGAACGAATGTTTATCATAAAAAGTCCAGCGTGCCTGAATAAACGGCTGCATGGCGCGTAAACGCCGACCACTGAATGAGAGGCCAACCAGCGCATTGCCACCCACTTCCGTCCCAAATTCACCACCTTCCGGTCGCGCATAATCGACTGCCACCCCACCGCCGAGATAGAAGGCACTCATTGGACGCGGCTTAAAAATTACATCACCATTAAATTGCCAGCGATTCATCTTTTCGGCAAAATAGTAATCAAAATTTGGCGCCAGATACCAGAAACGGCTGACCGGCAATAATAGCTGGGCGCCCACTTCAAATTGATCATTTTTAAAATCCTTGCCGGCTTTTAAACCCAGAAAACTGACTGGCGAAGGCCGACGATTCGGTTCCGGTCGCCGCCGACGGCCAAATTGCGCATTAACCGATGTTGCCAGCATGATAATTAACAGCCCGACACTTAGATAACGTGAAAAATTACTCGGTTTCATACGATAACTCCTTTTGTGTTATTGTACTTTTTTTAAATTTAAATATTCATTTGTTTGAACTGTCGGTTGACATTTCGAACGCCAACCATGGAATATTCGTTAACTGTTTTTGAAATAAAAACCTGTCTCTTCGACTGTTCAACCTGCTTTAAGGCAAAGGTAATGCCAATTTTTGTGAGACATGTTTATCTTGCTGTTTTTTAGTGATATAGGTGATTAATGGTTTTTCATAAATCAGATTTTTCGAAGCGAAGACGTTCCGGCAGGTTCATTGAAGTGTACCGTGAGGGACAGGTTGCGTGAAGCGTGATGCGTAATTCGTAAAACAATTGCTTGAAATTTAAAAAAAATGTCATATATTTAAGAGTCATAATTTTTCGCCACGAAGGCTCAAAGGCAGAAAGAAAAATAAAGAGTCTGGGAATGAGAAAAATTCATCAGACAAAAAGTCGAAATTAATAAATTTGCGTTTCATAACATAATTCTTGAAATTCTAAAATGAACTGTTTTTTCTCCTGAGAAGTCTTTTTCCGCGGAAAATTGATCCCCGCTGTCTCTCCCAGTTTTCAAAAACCGAAAATGGGGGAGAGAAACCGGCTTTCTCTCCCCCAAATTCCGTTTTTTGGAATTTGGGGGAGGCAGGAGGGGGTCTTTCTTTGATTTATTACCTCATAAATTTCCAGTTTAGAATTTCAGATAATTATGAAAAATAACCTGTTTCAATTTGTTTTTTTCTTCGTGCCTTTGGGCCTTCGTGGTAAAAATTTTTTATAAAAATAAGGATTAAATCGTGTATATCATTCTTTATATCGCATACGGCCTTCTTTTCATGCTATTGGGCGTAACGCTGGTGAATTTTTTTCTCGGTCCATTTTTGGCAAAAGCACCTGAATTGAAGCGAACACCCAAAGTTTCCCTGCTCGTCCCGGCACGGAATGAAGCCCAAAATATCGCAAACTGCCTGGAGGGTTTGTTAAAACAGGATTATCCGGATTTTGACATCACGGTCCTGGATGATCATTCCGAAGATGAGACGGCAAAGATAGTTCAGGGGTACCAGCTAAAATCAAATCGACTCCATCTGATTTCGGGAAAAGCCTTGCCCGCCGGCTGGACCGGAAAAAATTGGGCGTGTCATCAACTCAGTGAAACGGCAACCGGTGAAATTTTGATCTTTACCGACGCGGATAATCGCCATGCCCCCAATGTGGTTTCCAATACTGTCGCCTATATGGAAAAATTAAAATTAGGGCTTTTGTCCGCTTTCCCGCAGCAGGAAACCGTGACATTGGCAGAAAGATTGGCCGTTCCGATTATGGATATGTTTGTCTATGGCTCGCTCCCGTTATGGTTAACTTATTTTGCACCACAGCCATCACTGGCCGCGGCGAATGGACAATGGCTGGCGTTGACCCGTGAGGCCTATCAAAATTTAGGCGGTCATGTTACCGTCAAAAATCACCTGGTTGAAGACACGGAATTAAGCCGGCTGGCTAAAAAAAGCGGTATCAAAACTTTAACGACCGCGGGAACAAAGGCGGTTTTCTGCCGCATGTACCACAATTTTGAAGAAGTCCGGGAAGGCTTCGCCAAAAATTTCTATGGATTGACTGGTTATAACGATATTGTTTTTTTTAGTATTATCATCGGGCTGCTCATTGGTTTTATTGCTCCCTATTTCCTCTGGATTTTTTCATCCGTGCGCCTGCTGGCAGTTGGCGCCATTGGATTGAATATCCTGTTGCGCGGTTTATTGGCAATCCGTTATAAACATCCTTTCTGGACAGCGGTTATTTTAAATCCACTCGCGATTTTGCTGGCGATTTTCATCGGATTTGATTCCTATCTCAGCGCCAAACGCGGGATTATTCGCTGGAAAGGGAGAGAAATTAAATTTGAAAGACCGGGGAATTAAGAAAGAGAATTGAAAACCATGATAAGCTTTTCAAAAGTCAAAAAACTATACTCAAATACGCAAATGCTTAAAATTGCCGGACTTTATTTCTTTTTGATAGCCGGCGGGCTCTGGCATATTTTAAATGTGCTCCAGACAACCATGCGGCTGTTGGCGACGCCATTAATTATTGGACTGGCACTCTGGATCGCCTGGGAGTATGGAAGTCTGATCCGGCAAATATCTGTTGGACGGCGAAAAGTGATTCACTATGGGTTTTGGGTTGTTACAATCATTTTCGTTACTTTCGGGATTGAGTGGCTTGGGGTTAAAACCGGGCGAATTTTTGGGAATTATCAATATGGTTCCACGCTGCAACCGGTTTTTCAGGGCGTTCCATTGGCGATTGGATTTGCCTGGCTGGTGATGTTACTGTCAGCGACCGCGATTTTTCAGCGAATTCAGACCAGATTTGCAGTGGAAAATAAATTATTGCAAGCTCTGGGAATTTCTATCCTCATGGTTATTTTCGATTTGGTGATGGAACCGGCCGCGATGAAACTGGGCTACTGGAGTTGGGCTGAAAATCAGATTCCGTTACAAAATTATCTGGCGTGGTTTGTCATTAGTTTGGTGTTGATATACATCGCGTTAAAAAGCGAAATATTTGAAAAAAAAATGCCGTCAATCGCGATTCATGCCTATTTTGCCCAGTTTATTTATTTTCTGATGGTGATTTTTAAGCCCTGATAAAGCGTTCATCCGAATGGAGAAGTTCTACGGCTTTCAGCGCGCTGGTTTCTTTATCTTTAATTTCCAGCATGATGTCAAAATCCAGTGGTCGGGACAGCGTCATAAATTTTGAAAAATCATCCGGATCGATGGTTTCAGCATGTTTGCCATTTATCGCATGCGCCTGCTGCGAGCTGTAATCCACCATGGGCCGACCATCGGCAGCATGCCAGGTTTTGCCCGCCAGGATCAGAGCTTCCCGCGTCGCCTCACCATTATTTTTAATTTGATGATGAAAAACATCAAATAAAACCGGGATTCCCGTCGCCCCCGAAATGTTAAGACAATCAGCGAGGTCATAGCTTTTATCATCATTTTCAATGACCAGATGCTGGCGAACTGCTGCCGGGAGCAGGGGATAGCGTTGTACAAAACGCTCCATGGCCGCCGTTTTATCGCCATAAACGCCGCCAACATGCACCTGAATTTTCGCCGAACTATCCAGCCCCAGCAAATCCAGTACCTCGGTGTGATACTGGAGTTCTTTCAGGCTATTTTCAAATACTTTAGCGTCTTTGGCATTGATGATAATAAACTGACTGGGGTGCATGGAGATTCGAATCCGATGTGCCCGAATAAATTGGCCAATTTCAGCAAATTTTGTTTTAAAATATTCCTGCCAATTCAAGCTACAAACCGGATGTGATGCAAAAGGTACCAAATCTGAGGTGATGCGAAAGAAAAGAATCTCATTGGCCACATTAAATTGCAGCATTTTGAATAAACAATCCAGATTGTTTTGAACGGTTTCGATTAGCCGCTCCTCGGAATACGAATTCAATCGAAAAGTCCGATCCCCTTTGCAGCCAATTGTCCAGTTGATGCAGGGGTAACCGATGCGCATTAAAAATCCCTTCCTTTTCCTGAATCCGTAATTTCCACCAGTTTTTGAGGATATGGTTCAAAATATGTTTGTGACTGAAGATATTCGTTCTGAAAACGAATAATCCACGACCGAATTAAATTAACCGGCACACTGAGCGGGACTTTCCCCGCCTGAAATTGTTCCAGCGAATCCAGAAAAAAAGCTTTCTCCTAAGCACTTAATTCTTTCGAAAAATAGCCCAGGGCATGCATCAGCACGTTTAAGTGGGAGTTGGAACGAGCCGGTCGGGCAAAAACCGTGTGTAAATGCGTTTCATAGTCAGTCAACACCTGTGCGACTGGCTGCTTTTCGGGATTGGCAACGATTCTCCCCATGATTCGCATCGCCTGTTGATGATATGCCAGCAGCAACAATTTATTCTCCGCCTGAAATTTTACCAATGCACCCATTGAATTTTGCTTTTTTATCTCACGAAATCGGGCAAATGTAAAAATTTTTGTCAAAAAATTTTCCCGCAGCTTAAAATTGAGCAATCGCCCTTCATCCTCGATGCCCAGATAGCCAAATTTTTCAATCACTTTTTCGCCGAAAAGCCCTTTGCACTTTCCCTGATGCGCCATTTTCCCGACACCCATATAATATTTGACATCGCCAATCCCACATGATGGTGAACGCCCCTTTAAAATCCAACCATCGGCGATATCAATCGAATTGAGATAATTATCGGCAAAATTTTGCATATCAGTTGTACAATCCTTGCCAGTTGCCGATTGAATTAAACGAAATTGATTGTTATCCAGCACAATTCGAAGCGATTCTCGGGGAACGCCCAATCCAATTTCCATTTCCGCACAAACCGGCCGGAATTCAACAAAAGGTTTTAATCGCTGAACCACTTCCGATGCGATAATCTGCCCGTTAAAGCGGCAGGGGGCAAATTCGATACATTTACTGATATGAATAACTGGTTTAATAAAGTTGTTTTCCATGACAAATCTCCTCTGCAGATAATACACACTGAAATAATTCAAACTTCAGAATCATTATTTCGTAAACCTGAACAACTATCGCCACGAAGACACAAAGGCACGAAGGAAATTTTAAGGTTTAAAGAAAGACGTTTAATCGATTGTTTTTTTAACTAGTGTTTGTCCGAAATTGTAGGACAAATTGTTAATTTGTCTGAATCTAATGTTTGATACAGGCTCTAAGCCTGACAAATTGGCAATTTGCCCTACATAATAGAGTTTGCGGACAAACACTAATTAGAATCTGTCCACAAATGCCCCCATAACTGTCATTGCGAGGAGCGCTTTTTGTGACGAAGCCATCTCCGCTGTTACTTCGGGGGATTGCGAGCTTAAAAAACAAGCTTCGGCAAAACTTGTCCTGAGCTTTTGTCGAAGGAAACGCCTCGCAATGACAGGTTTTTGTATTTTTAGACAGACTCTAAGTTATTGCAAATACAGAATATAAAAGTTCCTTCAATTTTTTTACTGAAGATGAACAAAACTTAAATCGTGTTTTAATAAACGATAATCGATAACTTGTTGTTTTCTTAATGCCTTTGTGCCTTCGTGGCAAAATTTATGAAGAATCCGGATAAAAGATAACCAAATCCGGGCGACTTATCAATAATTTTTTTCTATAATAATTAAAATTTTATCTTCTTAAAAATTAAGATGTTAGAGCGAAATGAGAAATGAATCAGAAAAAAAATTTTAAAAAAAAACTTGACTTTTAATGAAGACTTTAGTATATTTACTATAGTTTTAGTAGATAAACGAATCCGATAGGAGAAGGAATGAACAGTGAATTCAAACTAACACCCGTTGAATGGGAGATTATGGAAAATATCTGGAATATGGGCGGGAAGCCTTCGACGCGGGAAGTCATGGAATTCGCCTACCCCAATGGCGAAAAAGCTTACACGACAATCCAGACCATCATGAACATCCTGGTGAAAAAAGGACTCCTGACTGCTGAAAAAATAGGCCTGGTCAATTTTTACCGGCCAACCCGTTCGCGGGATGAAATTGTGAAAAGCGAAATGAAACAGATGGTTTCGCGAATCTTCAATGGGTCGATTCCAGCCCTGGCGAACTTTTTGCTCAATTCAGACGAAGTTGGGCTGGATGAAATTCAGGCTATCAAAAAGCTAATTAATGAAAAAGAAAATGAATTGAAAGGCAATCAGGAATGATTGATCTGATAAATGAAATCGGCAGCCGATGGACTGAGTTTTTCGGATTGATGGTGCTGCAAAATACCATCTTTCTGGGACTGGCTTTTCTGGTGTTGTTGCTTTTAAAAAATGCCAGTGCCCGCGCGAAATACACCATTGCGTTGATTGGATTAATAAAGTTGCTGCTTCCGCCATTTTTACCCGGAAATTTCTGGCAGATTTCTTTTATCAATTTTAATACAACTGGTACTGTCGAAATCGGTGAAATTTCAGTGCTGAATATGGCTATCGCCCCGACTTCCTCGCCATTTGATTTAAATATTATCGTTTTCATTTTATGGGCGATAATAGTTGGATTATATTTGACGCTGGCGCTGGGTTCCACTTTTCTGCTGAAAAATAAATTTCGGAAAGCTGAATTTTTAAAACAAGACGCCATCCTGAATTCAAAAATTCGACTTTATCTGTCTAATCAAACCATGGTTCCGCTCAGCATTGGGCTTTTTCCCAATCGCATAATTTTACCGGCAAACTGGCACAATTTGCCAGAAGAATGCCGTGAAATGATGTTGGAACACGAATTGGCGCATATTCGCCGCAAAGATGGATTCGTCCAATTCCTGCAACTGCTGGCCCAGGCGATTTATTTCTTCCACCCGCTAGTCTGGTTCCTGAATGAACGGCTGAATGAATATCGGGAAATGGTCTGTGATGATGAAGCAGTTGCAAATACCAAAATAACTCCTGTAAAATACTCCAGATATCTGGTTTTCATGGCTGAAAACATGGTTCAAACTCAATGGAACTATGTTTCCGTCACTGCCCTGATCAAGCAGAAGCATAAATTACTCAATCGCATTAACTATCAATTAAAGGAGAAAACCATGTATCCAAAAATAAAATATTCTGGTCTGGCAATACTGTTATTTTTATTCATCATTCCACTTTCCTGGTATACACCCGCCGAGTCTTCTCCCATCGCGGCGGATGATTCTAACCTGGGGAATATTACCGGGGTCGTGAAAATGGAAAAGCAGAATACGGTATTGTCCAATGTCTCCATTGAATTGGAAGGCACCCAATTTAATGTTAAAACCGATGAAAAGGGCGCCTACAAAATTATCGATATTGCACCCGGCACGTTTACTTTAGTCGCCCGAAAGGATGGCTTTAAAACGGAAAAGCTGGGTAATATCCATGTGCAGGCAGGGAAAAATTATCAGCTTAATGTCGCGTTGAAACCGGAAAAAACCGGTGAGGTGCCGCCACCTCCACCACCGCTGAAGGTTGAAAAAAATAAAGTTGAGAAAAGTACATTTCCGCCGCCACCTCCACCGCCTGATGATAAAAAATCACAGGCTGCGGAATATGATAATGCGCCGGAACCGGTTGGTGGGTTGCATGCGCTTCAGATGAATCTGAAATATCCCGAAGAAGCCCGAAAGAAAGGTTTTCAACGTAACATTCTCGTTCAGGCAACAATTGATGTGGATGGCAAGGTGGCAGAAACGAAAATTCTAAAAGTGCAATATCCAACAGGGAATGAAGCTGGAAAAGAGAGTGAAGAAGAGACGCAAAAACTAACCCAAATTTTATGCACGGCGGCCATGAATGCCATCAAAGAGACCAAATGGAATCCGGCAATAAAAGATGATAAACCTGTCAATGCCCAACTTGTGATGCCGATAAATTTCAGGCTTCAGGGTGAAACAGAAAGCGAAAAATTGGTAAAATTTGACACGCCGCCAGAACCAATTGGTGGATTTGCCGCAGTACAAAAGAACTTAAAATATCCCGAAGCTGCCCGAAAAAAAGGCGTTGAACGGACAGTTTATGTGGAGGCGCTTATCGATGTTGATGGTAAAGTGCTGGAAACAAAAGCTGCAAAGCCAAAAGATGAAAAAGAGCTCAAAGAAAGCGAAATGGATGAAGAAACGCAACACATGGTTCAGGAACTGTATGTAGCAGCCATGAAAGCCATCGAAATGAGTAAATGGGAGCCGGCAAAGAAGGATAACCAGCCGGTGAAAGTATGGATTACGGTTCCCATTGGTTTTAAGCTGAAATAATCAGAAGAAACAGAATATATCAATTTTTGAAAAAAGTTAAAGATTCTTCGCTGCGCTCAGAATGACAGTTCCGTATGTCTGTCATTCTGAGTCAGGCGTTTTTTTGCCTGACGAAGAATCTCTATCTTATTAAAATCGCTCTATTAAAAATTCACGAACACTTTCTAAACCGGCAATACCGCTCCAAAATGACTCTATCCGGCTCAAAAGCCAGTGAATCATGATCGAGTTCATTCGGTTTGACTAATTGGAATGATTCAACATCATCCCCCGCTTTCAGATTTTCAGTCTGCCAGATTTTAATCAGAAAATATGAAATGACTGAATAATACAAAACATCCCGAAAAAAATAATTACCCCAGTGCGAGCTAAAGTAAACAGGCGGTTCAATTACATCCAGATTAAGCTCTTCCTTTAATTCCCGGCGTAAGGCGTCTTCCAGGCTTTCCTGATAGCTCACAAATCCACCAGGTAAACTGAACAGTCCTTTTTGGGGTTCCCGGGCGCGTCTTGTCAGAACCAGTTTATTCTCAAATTCAATAATACCAACAACGGCAGCAGCCGTGCTGTGATAATAAAGAAAATGACAGGAAGAACAGAGAAGTGATTGATTGTCATTTTTGATTAAAGTTGATTGACCACAGCGGGGACAATACTGGAATTTTGTGTCGTCGAGCATGGTGTGTTTTTCCTTTCGGCGTGAGACAATTGCGAAATTAAATTTGGTGATTAATAATTTGGAAACGATTTAGAAAAAAATTAAGACTTCTTCTTTAAATTTATACGGCTGGAAATGTTCCCGAATTGCTTTGTTAACATTTTTGAAATGGGCTTTTATTCTCAATTTAATTTGTTTTTGTGATGATTGGCCGATAAAATAAATTTCTGACTGCTTTTATAAAAATAAATGCTTCAAATTGATTGAAAATATCATTTTTTTAAAATTTCATAATCAAATAACAATTCGATTTATTTTTTATATAATTTTAATACTTCAAAATAGTATGCATATTTATTATTAACAATATGTTATATTATAAATGTTGTAACTGATCACAGGGTGAAAGCAAACAATTTTTATTTTTTGTGTCCAGGGCAGCGGTGGATAAAGTCGGCTGGAATATCCTCAAGCCGACTGCGCCTCATCAAAAGATCAGCTTTGCTGAAAAGGGTGAACACTTTATTGAATGTTGTCATCCGACATTGTCGCTGAAAAAGATTAAGAAAGATAACGTTTGCTGGATTTGA
>DYKB01000224.1 GCA_020722815.1 Caldithrix sp.
CTATGCCTTACACCATTTATCTCATCACCGGTCTTCTGGCTGGAGTGGTCGGCGGGCTTTTGGGCACCGGCGGGTGCGCCCTGATGATGCCGGTTATTCGTTTCGGATTTCATTTTGATCCGGCCATTGCCGTCGGGACAACTTTGATGGCGGTGGTTTTTACCGCTGGCTCCGGCGCCTATCAGCATATCAAAATGAAAAATGTGAATAAACAAACCGCTTGGATTATCGGGACAAGCGGAGTGTTAGGAGTGATCATCGGCTCAATCGTTTTCGGCTATATCAAAAATTATGGAAATGTCATTGATTTGATTTTGGGTTTTGCTTTCTTGGTCGTTTCCGTCCGGATGATTTATGAAGGATTTTTAGGCAAAGGCCCGAAAAATCCAGCCGAAAATCAAATGCCCGGTTCAAAACCAGCCAAAAGCGCGCTCGGGTCGTCCATCGGATTTTTAACCGGCATCATCGGGCTCGGCGGCGGGTACGCCTTGGTTCCTTCTTTCCTTTATTTCTTCAAAGCGCCGGTAAAGCTGGCAATCGGAACCTCAATGGCCAGTTTTGTTTGGATGGCTTTGGTGGGCGCGATGTTTAAAATTTATCATGGGGTGGTTGATATTCCGGTGGCGATCACCTTGGGAATTGGAGCCACGATTGGCGCGATTTATGGCGCAAAATTAGTTGCCAAATTCAAACCCAACGCTTTGAAAGCCCTGTTTGGTTTGCTTTTTCTTTATGTTTCGCTAAAATACATTTTGATTTATTTTGGCATTTCTATTTAATTATCAATTAATAATAAACAAAGGTCGAAATTTATAAAAAAAATTAATAAGACACAGAACTTATGAAAGTATTAAAATTTGGAGCTGTTTGGTGTTCAGGATGCATTGTTATGCGTCCAATATGGAAAGAAATTGAGGGAGAATTGCCTTGGCTTAAAACTGAATATTATGATTTCGACAAAGACAAGGAAATGGTGGAAAAATGGAAAATCGATGAAAATTTGCCAGTTTTTATCTTTCTTGATAAAGAAGGCAAAGAAATAATCCGCTTGAGCGGCGAACCCTCAAAAAAAGAGTTGCTCAAATTGATTGAAGAGCATAAAGACAAATAATCGTAAGCGATCCTTCATTTGAGAGATCGCGACAGAGATTAAAATTTTTTATTCTCGTCGCGGTTAAAACTCGTCAGTCCATCAGCCAAAGCCAGTGGGTCAAATTGGAACTAAAAGTTCTGTTAGTAATTAGTTATTGAAAATCGCTTTCCGTTCGGATATTTTCCCTCTCTTGCTGGCTTATGTATTTGGCAATCATCTTATCAATGATATTTCCGGTAATTTGATAGTTTTCTGCATACTACGATCCTACGCATA
>DYKB01000134.1 GCA_020722815.1 Caldithrix sp.
GCGTGCCGGTTACCGTAATATTTGAATAGACAATGATTTGATCGCTGCTGGTCGCGTCGGTCATGGCAGATTGAATCGTAGGATATTGGCCTTTGAGGGTGGAGCCGGACAGCAACTGAATATCCGGATTGACGGTGACTCCGGCCTGGCGGATGATATTTCCGTTGCCACTGATGTGCAGCGTGTGGCCATTCAGGTTCACGACTGCGCCGGTGGCGATGGTGAGGGTGGTGTCGGCAGGGACGGTGACATCGCCGCCTATTTCAATATTATTTTGCCAGGTGAGACTGTAAGGAATATTACCAAACCAGCCAATTCCCAAATCGGCATACATGGTAGAAGCTACATCGCTAATATTATGTAATATGAGTTGCGAATTTGCAACATTAACATATTTCGAATTCGGAGTACTGAAATCATTTAAATATCTGTTATTTGTTGAACCAGGAAAAGGATCTCCTTCCTGGGTTTCCTGGCTTTCTATATTATCAGCCTCGATTAAATCAATTTCATCCGAATAATACTTATGCCAAACCAATAATCCGCCTTCGTCGGGATTATAAGGTAAATACTGATCAAATCCTTGTCCGTGTGTTGTCCACCAACGGCGACACTCAATCAAAAAAAACTCGTTTCCACTTTCTGCAACTTTAAAAATCTGAGGCAGACTATAGTTGTAGACAAATGCTTTATTACTTTCTATTCCTGAAAAATTTTGGTATGTTATCCAGCCTCTTTCTTCACGGTCATAGGGGTTTAATGTTGCGGGACAAGCCAGTTCATTATCAGGTCCATTTTTTTCTCCAGTTCCCATAATACACCATTGGAATAGGTTGTTTATTTGCCACCCAGGACGTCGATCCGTTAATCCGAAAGCTGCGTGTCCTAACTCATGCGCATGCGTGCCGATATTCGCAAAAAAATTCGAGGGATTTTCCTGGGTTTGAGGTCGAGAAAATTCTTCGGCCATAATATAGCCATAATCAATTTTCTTCGGATTTAATCCGCCGCCGTAATAAACATTACCGGCGTACACAATTGCCCGTAGATGGTTCAAATTAAGTCCGCCAGTATTATAACCGGAAGCTGCCATGGCATCATTAACAAATACGCTTGTAGGAGACCCATGGTAGTATGCCTTGGTATGGGGCAATCGTACCCACCCGGATGTATTCCAAACCGCACCGGTGATATTCACCGCACCATTCGTCATTTCATCCCAATAATCATGTACACTGCCGAAAACAGGTTTCTGATTAGGATGGGGACCCGCTCCCGCAGAACCATAATATTCATCAACCGAAGCAAACATCTTATTAAAATTTTCAAATGTATATTGGGGATCGTGTTCGATATCGCCGACAGCAAATTCAACCAGAATCAGATCAACCCATACCGTTCGGGTTGTTTTAGAATTCGATTTCTGCCATAAAGCGATTTCTTCCCGAATTTTCTGCAATTGATCCTGAAATTGTTGCCGGCGTCGTCCAATTTCGGCTTTAAAAGCTGCGGAAAATTCCAATTTTTTTTCAATTCCTACCGATGCTGGATTTATTTTTCCAACTTTAAATTTTGATGCTTTGAAGTCACCTTTTTCCGACAATATGGCATAGCACCAGTAATCCGTTTCATAATTCATAACAAAACGGTAACCGTCTTCTGTTTCCCAATAAAATTCGAATTCATCCCCCCAGCCCCGACCTGTGAATTCCGTTTTATCGGGTTGAGTAAATTTCATCCATCCTGTATCTTCATTATTTGCCAGAACAAAAGATAAATTCATAGCAAAAATACTGACCAGGATATACACGATCCTTTTCATGGAAACCTCCGCTTTTAATGAATTTTTACGATTTTTTTAATTTGAACCTGATTTTTTAGAATAACTCTAACAAAGTAAATTCCAGGCGCCACAACCTGATTTTGAAAATTAAGACCCGTCCATTGAATTTGATTAATATTCAATTTATGGGATAAATCAATCACCTCCCTTCCCAGAATATCATAAATTTTAACGGTGAAATTTGAATTTAAAGGCGCTGGATTTGTAATATTTATAGAAGTGGAACAGGTAAACGGATTCGGATAAGCTGTTAACCGAAATTCAGCCGGTGTTTGTCGGGTGTTGTTTTGGACGGTGGTAACCGGCAAGCCGGTTGCCAAATCCACTTTCGTTACAAAAATTCCACGGCCAAATTCAAGAAAAATATATGCTTCATTAGATTCCGGATCAATTTTTATCAGTGAATGCTCTGAATTTAAAAAAATAGTCGTATCACAAATTGTAATACCAGTTTTTCCCCAAGCTAATTCTCCATCAGATGTAATTTTTTGTAAAATTACCCGTGCGCTATTAAAATTTATCCAATTTACATAAAGAACAAAAGCGCCTTGCCCTTCAGCATATTCACCACTTACTGGAAATGGTGAAAATTGAAATTTCGTTGTATCAATAATTGAGATTGGTGTTTCATACAAAAAATTCCCATCCGCATCCAATTCCTGAAGGTAATGTTTATAAAAAATGAAAGCGCCGCCTTTACCATTTGGCGTAATTATCGCATAGATTTTGTCGTCATTTGGTGGCGTCCATAATTTTCCTTCCGTTCCCCATAATACAGTGCCGTTTTCTTCTGAGATTTTCTGAGCGGCAAAATGTTTAAGATCCTTAGTATATCCCGCAACCATAATATTTTTTTTATCAATATTTCTGAAAATCCATTGACGCCATAAATGCGGTAAGCCTGTCGATATATACGGCACTTGCCAGCGGAAAAGGCCTTCGTGGTCTGTTTGTTGCGCATATTTTATTGCGCCAAACAAAAAAGCACCTCCATCGCCATCGGGAATCATTCGGACCACCCCTAATGTATCCGGCGCGCTCATTAATTTGCCGGGCGTTGGCCACAACAATTCACCGTTTTGATTGATGTGTTGAAGATATTTGCTTCCATAAGAATGTTCAACTAATGGACCATGAAAGAGAATAAACAAACCACCCTTGCCATCGGTGATCAAACTACGTGGATATTCCTCAGTGACTTCACTTGCTGCCACTGCAATCCCACGATCGCCCCAGAGTCGTTCGAAATCGCGGGCAATATGCTGCACATAAACATCGTAATCGTACCAATAACCAACTTCATTAAATTTGTAATTTGCATAAGCATAAGCGATAAAAACTCCACCGTTACCGTCACTCACCATAATCGGCGCATAATTCTCGTCATCACCGGGCATATTCAACGCCACCAGACGTGCCTGCCCCGGGTTAGCCCAGAGTACATTTCCAAACCGGTCGATTTTCTGAACCAGTAGCCAGGTTGGCCCCAAGGCCACACTCGCCACAATCGCACCGCCTTCACCATCTAAAATCACCGCGCGATTGGGTTCTTCTGGCAGGTATTCCATCCACTGACTTCTGGGCATCACCTGCTTGAATTGGAACTGGGGTGTATTAGCGTAATTGATGGTAACGGAAACAATCAGCAGAATGAAAAAGAAAGGCCGGACGACAGGATTAATCTTGATTTGCATGGATGTGTCCTTTCATTTGTAAAAAGAAAGCAGCAATTATAAAATTTGCCGTTCGCGAGCGGTACATTGGGAAAATCGCTCACAAACGTAAGGCGCCAACTCCCAAACAAATTGTCTTAAAATGCGATCAAACCAACACGCCACCAACCACGCCCGAATCGCGCAATCCAACCAACCAGCAAAAATCGCCAAAAAATGTCACGCTGCACCCTCCCGGCGCCATTGCCGGCGCGTGCAATCGGGGTGTTTTCGCAGATTGCGTACGAGATAAAATTTCGGATCAAGCGCAGCCGCTCAATATTTTCGGATAACTTACCATCCTTAATTAAAGAGATACGCTAATAACGATCTCACCCCGTACAAAATGAAAAATAATCAGCAGAATTTAATACAAACGATTCAGACGAAAAAAAGCAATGAAACGGATTTTTTCCCCCTGGAAAACTTCCGGCTTCAACCGCGCTTTTCCCAAAGATGTAAGTACCAGTTGCGGCGGGTTGTAAAACGTAATGTAAGCATCGTGTAATGAAAATCAACTTTGGTAAGTATATAAAAATTTTTGGTAATTGTCAAGTGAGTTTTTATGAAATTTTAAAAAATTTTTTCCATGTATTTCAGATATTGTTTTTTATATAGTTATAACATTATTAGAAATTGGAAATTGGAAATTGGAAATTAGATATTATAAATTTATGATTTTTTTTAGGCAGATCGTTTTTTTAGCATTTTGTGCATAAAACCCGGCCTCCCATCCAATTCTCATGAATCAGGCGGAAATCGATCGTTAAAAAATGTAGCGCAATCTATTATCGGGTTACCGGTTTCGGTACAGGTATTTTTCCTGTGACGAAACTGAAAACCGTTTATGCGCGAAACGTTTCGGTGTTTTCAACATTCTTCGTAAAAACAGATGCCGGTCCAGTCACCGTTGTGCGAGGTGAAGACAATCCGGTCGCTGGCCGTGCCTTCGGCGTTAAGGATGCCTTTGACTTTGATTTTGCGGTAGTGATCAAATTCCAGCCGGGTGCCAAGGCTGACTTCCATGGTTCCGCCCTGGATGTCGATGTGGTCGTAACATTTGATATACGTATGCTCATCCACCACAAACGTGGCGCCGTCGGCCACATCCAGGTCGCCTTCGAGCACCAGGCTGGCTTCATTGGTGACTTTAAACGTAATCCCCGTCGGAATTTCCCAGGCTGTGTGCAGGGTGTCGTCCGACGCCAAGTGGATTTCGTCGCCGGATTGGGCATCGGCAAAAGCGGAGGCGAGGGTGGGGTATTGGCCTTTGAGGGTGGAGCCGGACAGCAACTGAATATCGGGATTGACGGTGACTCCGGCCTGGCGGATGATATTTCCGTTGCCACTGATGTGCAGCGTGTGGCCATTCAGGTTCACGACTGCGCCGGTGGCGATGGTGAGGGTGGTGTCGGCAGGGACGGTGACATCGCCGCCTATTTCAATATTATTTTGCCAGGTGAGACTGTAAGGAATATTACCAAACCAGCCAATTCCCAAATCGGCATACATGGTAATTCCAGCATCACTAATATTGTGAATAGTAATCTGTGAATTTGTCCCATTTGTTAGCTTCACATTCGGCGAAGTAAAGTCGTTCAAAAATCGATTATCGGTCGTCCCAGGAAATTGATCACCTTGTTCACCTACTCCTTCGCTATTGGAGTTATCCGCTTCGATTAAATCAAGCACACCAGTACTACGTTTATGCCAAACGAGCAATCCGCCTTCATCCGGATGCCATGGCAGATACTCATCAAATGTATCAGTGGCATTACACCAACTCTGCCGATTTTCAATTAAAAAAAACTCGTTCGATCTAACTTGAACCTGATAAACTTGTGGTGAATAGTAATTATACTGAAAAGATTTATTAAATTCTATTCCGGAAAAAGGTATAATTGAAAGCCATCCTTCTTGTTGACGATCATAAGGATTTAGTGTCGCCGGGCAGGCACATTCATCAAGGGGTCCGTTCTCATTTCCAATGGCCATCAAGCCCCAGTGGTTAAAATCACCGGGTGCGTAGTACCGATCACCAAGTCCAAAAGCAGCATGGCCTAATTCATGGCAATGTGTACCGATGTTTCCCAAAAAGTTAGTTTGCCAATCGTCAGAACCTGGTCCCTGCGGCCTAGAAAATTCAGCGGCCATCATATATCCATTTGGTATTAGTCGTGGATGTAGTCCGCTACCTTCAGCATATTCATTTCCTGCATATATATATGCACGTAAATGATTTGAATTCAAATCACCAAGTGGATAACCGGATTTAATATTTACATCATTGACAAAGGCATCGGTTGTATCATAATGAATTTTATCATAATCCAATAAAATCCAACCAGCAGGATTCCAAACCGCACCTGTTATGATAACATCATTGAAAGTCATCTCCTCCCAATAATCACGAACACTGCCGAATACGGGTTTTCCATCCGGATGAATTATTGTTCCTTCATAAACGTCATTAGAAGCAAACATGGTGTTAAAATGTTGATTTGTATATGCCGGGTCATGCCGAACATCCTGGAATTCGACCAGAACCAGATCGACCCAAATATTTCGTGTGGTCATCAATGGCTGTTTATTTTTCGCCATTTCTTCCCTGATTTTAGTTAATTCTTTAGCAAATTCTTTTCTTTTCTGCTCAATTAATTCCTGTTGGTGACCTGCAAATGATAACTCCTTAATTAAGCCATATTTTACTGGATCATCAATGCCCACTTTTAGTTTTGTTGGTTCGAAATTACCCTGACTAGCCAGAGTTGCATAACACCAATAACCAGTTCGATAATTCTTCACAAAACGGAATCCGTCCTGAGTTTCGCTATAAAATTCAAATTCATCACCCCAACTTCGACCAATAAACTCAGTCCCGTCTGGTTGCTTGAATTTAATCCAGCCAGTATCAATATTGTTCGCCCATACAACTAATTGGGTTAATTGAAAAAAGATTATTAATAAAGATAATCGGTTTTTCATTTTTGCCTCCTTTTACTGAAGTTTTAAAATCTTGCGTACTTTTGTCATTTTCTCGTTCTCGACCTTGATGAAATAAATTCCTGGCGAAACAGTATTATTGACGCTGTCCCGGCCATTCCAGAGAATTGGTGAAACAGATACATTACAGATATTTTTTGAAAGATCCACCACCTCCCTTCCTAAAATGTTATAAATTTTTATGGACGAAAAAGCCTGGAATAAATTATGACTGGTATTTTGGATGGATGTTGAATGAGTAAATGGATTGGGATAAACGGCTAATTCGAAATGATCTGGCACGGTTGTCTTATATATTTTTTCAAAAGCTACATTATCCGGGTGTGCCAAATCAATTTTAGTGACAAATATACCGTTTTTAAATTGAAGAAAAACAAAAGCTTCGTCGGTCGTTGGATCGATTTTAATAATTGATTGATTACTATCCCAAATAGCAAACGAATCACAAACAGTTATGCCCAGATTACCCCAGGGTAATTCACCATCGCGGGTAACTCTTTGCAGGATCACTGATTCGTGGGAATCACCAAATTTTTCACTACTATACAAAACAAAAGCACCTAGTCCCTGTGAATAGTCACCACTGACAGGCTTAGGTGGATACCGAAATTGGGTCGTATCCAGGATAGCGACAGGTCTTTCATAACGATAATTCCCGTTTGCATCAACTTCTTGAAGAAAATGCTGATAAAATATATACGCGCCGCCTTTTCCATTAGGGGTGATGATTGGCCAGATTTTGGTGCTATCCGATGGGACCCAGCTTCGACCATTCACCCCCCACAGGATAGTCCCATCTTCAAGTACTAGTTTTTGGGCATTTATTTTTCGATAATCTGTTGAATTTCCAATTAACAAAATTTCAGATTCAGAAGTTTTGAAAATCCATTTACGATAAAGATTGATACCGGGAGAAATAAAAGGGGCTGGCCAGATAAATTCACCTTCGGTACTAATCCGTTGGATATAATTGCGATAACCTAATAATAAAGCAGTTTTATCGCCGAGAGGAAATAGTCTTATTACACCTGAAGTGTCATTACTAATAATTTCTTTACCTTTTGGCCAAAGGATATTTCCGTTAATTTCAATTAGTTGAATATTCCGATTTGCCTGATTATTTACAGGCGGTGCAGAATAATAGATAACCACTCCGTTCTGTTCATTCGGAAATATACCATATGGATAGTCGGCTTTTTCATGAGTCGAGACAGCAGCTCCTTGCTCACCCCATAGTCGAATTCCAGCAGATGATAAGTGTTGTACATAGACATCGTAGTTGTACCACCATTTTCCTTCATCAATAACGAAAATGCTATAAGCATAAGCAACGTAGACCCCTCCAGTACCATCGCTAAGTAATATCGGTGAAAATCCATGATCATTCTGATTCTTGCGAAGAAAAATTTCATTTAATTGATTTGGATCTCCCCATAACGTATTTCCATAACGGTCTATCCTTTGGGTAATCAATTGCCCAGTTAGTGGATTTGAAACGATGATTGCTCCACCCTGACTATCCAATACTACTATACGTTCAGGTTGGTCCGGTGAATCTGACATCCACTGACTCCGGGGCATCACCTGCTTAAATTGAAATGAAGGTGAAGCGGAAAACGTAATTTGAATCGAAGCAATTAGTGAAATCAAAATAACTTGAAAAATGATAAATTTGATCTTGTGTTCCATTTCTAATTTCCTCTCAGTGGTAATGCATTAAATTAATTTTGACGCGTACGATTAATATTTATTAATGGTGGAGAACGATTTGATTCTGGTAAATTAAATTTCAGAAGAGATAAAGAGTTGCCATTAAACCAGCAGGATAGAAAAATAACACAATCGCCAAATATTGCGATTATATTCAATATAATCACGAAAATAAGGGGGGGGGTAAAATCAATAATTGCATTTGAATCTCTTTGAATGACATTTTAAATTTTTATCGAATTTCAAATATTTTATTCACAAAGCAAGCGAGTATTATATTCAGCGCAAGTTGGTTAAAAAAAAATCATCAATACCCTTTTAATATATAGACGTTTTCAATGTAAAAATTAATCTAACTATTTTAATATTGATCTTATTTATAAAAATATATTTACACACAACTATTATTTAGTTTAAAAAGTAAATTCATACAGAAAGCTAATCTCTCTACCGCAGCAAAATCACCCGCACCGTCTGCCAATACTGACGGGTTTTAAATTGACAGAAATAAATCCCCGAAGTCACCGCTGCCTGCTGGCTGTTTTTGCCATCCCAGATCACCTGCCAGGTTCCGCCGCCACGTATTACCCGGCACCGCTCTTAAGTAAACTTTATTCGCGCCATACTGACCATTGATGAATAGGTTGCCCCGTACCGTTACACGCGTATCCGGCGCAAAAAGTATCGTTTTAGCG
>DYKB01000060.1:0-12452 GCA_020722815.1 Caldithrix sp.
CGCCCTCTCCCTCTGGGAGAGGGTTGGGGTGAGGGTCAGATGGATGGTTCTCCTTGAATATTTCTTATATATCCAACCTCTTGTTTTCAAATAAATTAGATGCTTAACCTGACGACTATGGCAAAAGGCGGTCCTTAATTAATTTAGAACATCATAAATTTCTATTTTAGAATTTTAGGTAATAAAAAAGCCCCGATCCGTAGATTAATCCTGGAAAGGGGCTTTTAAAACCTTAAAATCTGACGAAAAGCATCAATCCCGTTGGGAGGTTGATATTTTAAGGTGGTTATTGCAATTGAAACTTACTTAAAAATTATAGCCTAATCCTAACATGATATTGTTGACCGACATTTTATAGGTTCCGGCCATATTATCATAACCAGGGGCAGCAGCATTATTATTAGATTGCCACTTATCCACAGTCCGATCACCAAATAACAGGGTTTCGTAACTGGCATGAAGGGCTACTGGCCCAAGATTAAAGGTCGCGCCGATATTAATGCCATGTCGTCGACTGATATCGGGAATCGTGATGGTCAAAGTTTCATCGGGAATAGCACTGGGTTCGGTATAATAACCGGCGCGAAGTGTTAATGGATTAGATAATTTATATTCCATGCCGAGACCAAGGCGTATTCCGTCTTCCCAGTTTTCAACCAAGTCGGATTTGGAACCGTCTTTCATTTCAATGCCGATGACATCCCAGGCGGACCACTGCGTCCAGGAGACATCACCACTGATTAACAGGTTTTCAATACCGGTATAGGCGAAACCAGCACCAACCGTCATCGGTAAGGGGAGTTTGGCATCGGCTTTGGCTTTATCATATTTAACCTGTTTTGTGCCACTATAAACACCCAGAATTTGCTGTTGCTGAGCTGCTGGTAAACCCAAACCTGCTAATTGTGTTGCCAACGTTGTTAATATTTGGCTATTGACCTTTGCATAGTAAGTCGCTGCAGTAACTTTTCCGTCCAGTGATATATCATTATACCAGGTACCAGAGGCACCAACAGTTAAGCATTCAGTCAGCTTATATTGCAATCCAAAACTGGCACTGAAACCCATGCCATCGCCTTCGAGTTCAGTTTCGGTTAATATATGATTATATGTACTGGCTGCCAGCCCGAGCGGAGTCAATAACTTGGTTTTTAGAGCAACACTATTTGGATCGGTAGCGCTAAGCAATGGATTTGGCGTCGTTGTTGGTTTACGAATAATAATATTGCTTGAAACCAATCCAAGACCAACACCGATTGATAATTTTTCAGTCGCTTTGAAAGCAATTGTTGGCTGAATATTGATAACCTTCAAATCATCTTCAAAATCTAATTCGGGATACGCATCATTATAAACTTTGGTATCCATCGCATCCCATTTCGCGCCTAAACCGAATGGCACATAAAAACTCAAACCAAAAGCCCATTTTCCCGTTCCATAAACCAGTCCGGCCGCAGGGATGTAAAAAGTTTGCGGTTCATTGCTGAATTCAGTAGTTTTATAAACACCAAAAGCGGGTACATTTTGTGTTAAGGTGTAGTCCGAACCGGGCATGATGGTCTCAAAGCTCAGTCCTGCCTGTAATCCTTCCACCTGGGTCAAACCCGCCGGATTCCAGTACATTCCACTCCAGTCATCCGAAAGTCCGCGATAGTTTCCGCCGAGAGCTGTGGCACGCGCACCGATGCCTGTTAAACCTACTCCGGAAGCCATCACTAAAGTTGAAAAAGAAAGTATCAAAGCAATACTCATGACGACAAATAAACTTTTACGCATTTTAATTCCTCCTCCATCTAATAAATGCTTTTACGAAAATAATCTGTCAATGAAAATGATTTTGGGTCGTTTTTCTTCTTAACTAAATAAGCAATTTTTCTGTTGAATATTGAGTTTTAAAAGAGCGCTCACCTCCTCAATAGCTGAAATTTGATGAAGCTGTTGATTATTAAAGTTACATTCCCGTTAAAGTGCTAAATATGATAAAAAATTTTGAATTTGTCAATACTTATTTTTGAAAAATTGTATAGATTGGTAAACATTTTTATACTTTTTTATTGATTTTGGATGAATTTCTTAATACATTTTAGTCTGAAATTCCAGTTCACGGAAACTCTCTCGTTTCAAATGATAGAAAATAGTGTTTAAATATGAGGTGCCTGACATGAAAAAAGTTCTTTTTTTGATTTTTTCGGGTCTAATTTTCATCATCGGTTGTGAAATCGATCACGGGATTGAACCCATCCGTAGCAGTATCCAGGGTGAAATTCAGTATAAAGGTGACTGGCCGGGAACGCCGGCTGAAGTTCGCCTGATTGCAGCCAGCAAGTTTCCACCGGCCGGAGTGAGTGATCTGATTCTGGGTGAAACGGTTCCCCCTAATGTCCAATCGCATCAGTTTAGTTTTTATCTGAAACCTGGCACTTATAATGTATTGGGCGTGGCCTGGCGGGAACAAGCGTCCACCTGGGATATTTTAAGTGTTTGTGGGCTATATTTTGCGGGAACTGACTCCCTGCTTCCTGGCGATATCACGTTGGCACACGATACTTCGAATGTCAAAGCGATAAAAATCGTCGTTGATCGCTCCAAAGCCCGGCGGGTGGTTAATGCGCGAATTACCGGCAAAATTAATTTTCAGGGCACCTGGCCAGATTCGATTTTGGAAGTCCGGGTGGTGGCATCGTCTGCACCAACACCGAATGTCTTTGCACTCTTGCAAAAACCGCCCACATTACTGGATTTGAGCTTTAGTGATGCCATCACGCCCAATTCGACATCTGCAAATTATACGATCAACGCGGCACCAACGCCATATTATGTTACCGGTGTTATCTTTTTTCGAATGAATCGTTCCCTTTCGATGGAAGATCTCACCTATTCATTGAAAGTCGGTGGACTGAAATTGCAGCAAATTCAACCAGTACCGGAGGATGCAATCGCCGGACCTGATTTTAATATTGTTTTTTAGTTTTTTTAAAGCCTTTTTTGGGGGAATAAAAATCAGAGGTCAATTATGCATACTTTAAAATCTATAATTTTCATATTACTCGTATTTTGTCTGATTTCCCAGCCTCTCCTTCAGGCACAGACAAAAAAATATGCCCAGGTGAAGGGAACCGTAAAAAGCCGTGAAACGAGCGAACCGCTGCCAGGGGTCAATATAATTGTAGTGGGAACTGTCTTGGGAACAACAACCGATCTGGAAGGTGTCTTTACCTTAAATAAGATTCCAGTGGGAACCTATCAGATTAAGGCCACGATGATGGGTTTCAAACCGCAGCTAAAGTCAGTAACCACGATACTCAACCAGGCAGTGATCCTCGATTTTAAACTGGATGAAACGGTTATCGAAACTCCAGCCCTGGTCGTTACCGCGAGCAAACGACGCCAATCGATTCAGGATTCGCCCACCAGTCTGAGTGTGATGACTTCGCAGGATATTGAGCGATTAAATGAGCCCTATCTTGATCAGGCGTTGAAAACCGCACCTGGTGTTCATTTTGCGGGCAGCAATATCAATATTCGTGGATCATCCGGCTTCAGTCGCGGCGCTGGTAGCCGGGTATTGCTTCTGGTGGATGGTATCCCCATGATGCCAGGCGATAGTGGCGACATCAAATGGGATGTTATTCCCGTCGGCGAAGTGAAACAGGTGGAAATCGTTAAAGGCGCTGGTTCGGCACTTTATGGGTCGTATGCCTTGGGGGGTATTGTGAATGTTATTACCAAAGATCCATCGCCGGAACCGCAAACTTCCATCCGGCTGGCTTCTGGAATTTATGACAAGCCCTACTGGCCCGAGTGGCGCTGGACCGATCGGACCCTGCATTTCAATCAAATGGATTTCAGCCATTCACGAAGCATCAATAAATTAAATTTTCTCATCTCGGCGAATAAACGACAGGATACCGGCTATTCCCAGAATGGCGATTTGCAAACCTGGAGCACTTTGGGCAAAATTCGTTACAGTTTCACGCCGGAAACCTATCTTATTGTAAATGGTCGCTGGACCTATCGAAAAGCCGGTGAAGTTGTTCTCTGGAAAAATCAGCATGACGCCTTGATGATTCCGGAAGAAGCCATTAATCAGCGAACGACTTCCACTAAATTAAATTTAAACTCGATTTTTCGCCAGGTCGTGAATCAAAAATTTGCCTATAAAGTACAGGCAGCCTATTTACGTAACTGGTTTAATACTTCCTTTGTTGATCGTATTGAATGGTCGACGGGTAATGATCTCCGCCTTGAATCCCAATTTGATCTGGAGCCCTGGGAAAAGCACTCAGTGACCACTGGTTCAGAAGTAATTTTTGATATTGTCGAATCCACGCTTTTTGGAAATCATCACGCGTATGGCTGGGCGGTTTATCTGCAGGATGAATTTAAATTCGCTAAAAATTTTGCCCTGACCTCCGGACTGCGTTTTGATTATCATCATATCGTGGATTTGAAAACTCAGACCGAAGTGAGCCCGAAAATTGGTCTGGTTTATCGGCCAACACCGATTACAGCGATCCGACTTTCAGCCGGCGAAGGCTTCCGGGCACCAACCATGGCAGAAATGTTTACCAGTACCATCGTTTCAGGTTTTCGGGTCATTCCTAATGAAGATTTAAAGGCGGAACACTCCTGGTCCTATGAAATTGGTTTGAATCAACCATTAAGGGAGAATATTTACTTCGATCTGGCAGTTTTCAGCACGGATTACTGGGATCTCATCGAAGGTCAACCCGATCAGTCACTCACTATCACCTTTCAGAACCTGACACGTGCGCGAATTTCCGGGGCTGAAGTTTCTTTCAAAACCTCGTGGTTCAATAGAATGGTGGGATTGGATGTGGGTTACACTTTCATGGAACCACGTGATTTAACCCTTAAAAAAACATTGGCCTATCGTCCGCGTCATTTAGCCACCGTGGGATTCAATTTTAATTATGGAATTGTTGGCTTCAATGTGGATTATCAATACAATAGCCGGCTGGATGAAGTCCTGATTTACCCGGATGATGACCGGGTGGCCAAACATTTTACAGATGCCAAACTGGCATTTAATTGGCCTCATTTTCAACTGTCGTTCGATGCGGATAATATATTTCAATATAATTATACCACTGTCGAACGAAACCTGGCCCCAATACGTAAATTTATGGTCACCTTATCTTCGACCTTCTAATTCTTTAAGCTTTTCGAATTTATCCGGATGCTAAAATCGCCCTCCATTATTCCGCTTATATATCGATTCAATTATTTTCAACTTGATTTTTTCTTTTCTTTTTTCTAATATGTAATTATCATCTTTAAGCGAAAAAGTTTTATGAGGATTTTTTAATTAAATTTATGAAAAAATTATCATGATAATACCAAAAAAAATAACAGGTTATATCATTCTTTTCCTGCTCATCATTTTATTTGCCTATTGTACCCAAACCGAACAAACGGGCCAGGTCAGAATTCGACCTTCAAAATTTTTGGCCACCGATTCAATTCTGATCCCGCCATCTTTTAAACAGGTTTCAACGCGATTCCATGAATTACATGAGAATTATTTTCAAAAAAAGCACCATCAATTTCACCATCAAAATTCAAATGATAAAAATCGCTTTGAAGGGAGTTATGGACTTGGTACCTGGGATATTTATGGCGGCAACATTCAGTTTCCTGGCAATCGCGAGGAGATGAATGCCACGCCCTATCCGGCGGCAGGTGTGGCCGCTGATGTAGCGCAGGCTTATTTATTCGCCTATTCCATTACCCGAAACAAAGAATATGCCGATGCGGCGACAAACATTCTTGACAATTTTCTGAAACGGGAACAATTGAAATCAATCATTCCGATTGATCAATTATTTGGGGACGAATTGAGTATTGTTGGAAGTTTTCCCAATTGGACGATTCGAACTGTTTTTCCGCATCACTATTTATTCCCCCTCAAATATGAATACATTGAAAATCCCAATCCCCTGGAAAATAATTTTGAATATTTACGGAAATTATGTGTGCCGCCTTTCGAAACCTCACATTATAAAGAAATTTTATATGATTCCGTTGGTTATCACCGTCAATTTAATGTGGGTTCAGTCCTGACCTATTCCGGCAGAGTTGTGCCGGATTATATACAGTTTATGAATCGTCCGGATCCCATTGTCACTGCAAAAGCGGTTCAAGCGTATGCTCAGGCGATTTTAGCTGATTTTCCCGAATCGAAAGCATATCTGGAAATAATTTCCACGGCTGCGCATGGTCTTTATGGATTTGACTTGAAAAATCGCTGGGAAACACCTGCCACTGAAGTCGGTGCACGGGCGATGGGACTGGCGGCTGTTATTCGGGCGTTAACCAATAAAGGCATCCATCGTCTGCCAATTGCCCCGGAATGGCCTCTCAATGAGCTTTTCCGGGATGCCTTCACGCGAATTCGAAATGTTGCCGATCCCAATTTTTACGGATGGTTTGAAGGCTGGTCACCTGGTGGTCCCATACCCGTTCGTTACGATTGGTGGATGATCCAATCCGGCCCGGATTTTTTTGGTACCGATATCGTGAATGATAAACGATACCCCTGGTTTTTATTAATCCATGATAATTTCGATGATCATGATGACAACCAGCTCTGGTACTTCAGTCAGGTCTTGCTGGGAATAGCGGATTTCTATCCATTAATTGTCTCAATTCCGGAAACAAAACCGATCCGCCAGCAATTACAGGATTTTCTCTGTCAGGGTTTTAATTATTTTCTTCATTTTCAGGATACGACGAATACTAAAAACTTTAAGGGAGGAATTGAGCCAGATGCGTATTCAGTTCGCGAGTTCTCAACCAATTTAAAAGATTACACGCAATATGATGATGGTTATGAAGAACGGATCAAGCGATTTTCCCATCGTTCTTATGGTAAAGATGCATTAACTTATCCCTTCCCCATTGGTCTACAGGCTGCCATCACGACGGCGATGAATATTCCACCACTCAGTCAGCCCCTTCAGCCACTTATCCATTCCGGCATGAATCATCTGCTGGCTTGTGAAATTCTTTATCAGGCAAATATCGAAAATTCCGAATTGGCCGCGATGCGCAACTGGCTGGCACCGGAGGTTTTTAAAACTTTGGGGCTGTATCTGGTTTATTTGAAGAAAAATGAGTAAAACATCTTAGTACTTTGTTCTGATAACAAGTAAAATGGGGAATTATCTTGTTAATGTCTTGCGGCGTAATGCGTAATTCGTGATGCGTGATAATCAGAGTTGTTAAATAGTGTTTGTCCGCAAACGCATCCGGTACTGTCCTTGCGAGGAACGTTTCCTTCGACAAAAGCTCAGGACATGTTTTGTGACGAAGCAATCGCCTGTTGTTTTTGAGGGGTGATTGCGAGCCTAAAAAACAGGCTGCGGCAAAAAACGCCTCGCAATGACAGATTCTGGTGTTTTCGGACAGACTCTAAATAGAATATTGGCATCAATAGAAATATGACGCATTACGTTTTACGTATCACGCATCACCTTTTCCCCGACTAATTATCAGGAAAACAACTAAATGGATGAAAAATAAAAATTACAATGGAAAACCACCCTTGCGCATTATCAGGCATGGAATGACGCGGAATTTAAAACACGGGTGTAAAATGCCGGCAAAAAATCAATGGCGGAAAAATGGCAGAAATTTTTGGCAATCATGGAATTCGGCCTCATGATCAAGCCAATGCCGAGTGAACATGAGCAAAGGCAAAAGGTTGAGATGCTTAATAAGTATTTAGAGGCGATACAGCTTTTCGAGGAGAGGAGAAAGCCGCGTGGATAATGAATTTCGATAAATGTTTATCAGATCGACACCATTATCACAAAATTTTACTTTCCGAACCATAGCCATTAGCTTGATATTATAAATATATGAATTTTAATAAGTTAATTTTGAATTGCCACGAGCTTTAGCTCGTGGAGAACAAAGCCTCCCCATTCCACGGGTGGGTTTTAATCCCCTGGTGAATTAATACGGGGGCTTAAAAGCCCCCCAAAAGTGGGGTGGAAGCCTCCGGAACCACGCGCGAAAGCTTCATTTGATTTTTATAGGATTTTTTAGATAAAAATCGATCCAATTTCACTAAAAACAACTTGAAAAATCCCTTGCTTCTATTCATAAAATGAATTATATTTTCCAATTTGTATTTTTAATTTGCTCGAAATTATCATTAATTCTTTTATATAAAAGCTATGTCCGAAAAACAGGTTATCTTAATAAAAGGGGCGCGGGAGCATAATTTAAAAAACATCGACATTGAAATCCCGCGCAATCAGTTGGTTGTGATTACCGGAATTTCAGGTTCCGGTAAGTCCTCATTGGCATTTGATACCATCTATGCCGAAGGCCAGCGTCGTTATGTGGAATCGCTGTCGGCTTATGCCCGCCAATTTCTCGAACTCATGGAAAAACCGGATCTGGATTATATTGAAGGCTTGTCGCCGGCAATTTCTATTGAACAACGAACTACTTCAAAAAATCCCCGATCCACCGTGGGCACGGTTACTGAAATTTACGACTATTTTCGATTACTTTTTGCCCGGATTGGGGTACCATACTGTTATAATTGCGGGAAACGAATTGAACGCCAGACGGTCCAGCAAATTACCGATAGCATTTTAAAATTGCAGCAGGGCACCAAAATTCAGATTTTAGCCCCTATTGTGCGGGGACGAAAAGGGGAATATAAAGATATTTTCGAAGAAGCGCGTCGTGATGGCTATGTTCGCGTCCGGGTTGATGGTAAAATAATGGATCTGAACGAGGAAATTAAACTTGAAAAAAATCTGAAGCATAATATTGAAGTGGTTGTCGATCGGCTGGTGGTTGATGAAAGCATCGCGATCCGGCTGACAGATTCGGTGGAAACCGCCTTGAAACTCGCTTCGGGAATTGTTCTGGTTGATGTGGTTGGTGCAAAGGAGCTGCTTTTTAGTGAACATTTTGCCTGTGTCGATTGTGGCATTTCCTATGAAGAACTGACGCCCCGAATGTTTTCGTTCAACAGTCCCTATGGTGCCTGCCCGGCCTGTAATGGACTCGGTACGACCCTGGAAGTCGATCCCGATCTGGTAGTCCCCAATAAAGATATTTCTATTAATCAGGGTGCGATAGATGCCTGGGGAGAAACGCGGGATAGCTACTTTTTCAGTCAATTAAAACAACTGGCGGAACGGATGAATTTTAGTCTCGACATTCCCTTTAATAAATTGAGTCCGGAAATTCAACATCTGGTCCTGTATGGAGCCGGTGACAAAAAATTCGATTTTAGTTATCAGGCACCCAATGGCCATATTGCCCATCAATTTAAGGCTCCTTTCGAGGGCGTTATTCCCAATATGGAACGCCGCTATAAACAGACCAATTCCAATTACATTCGTGAATGGATTGAACGGTACATGAATCAACACCCCTGTACGAAATGTAATGGCGCGCGCTTACGACCGGAAAGTCTGGCGGTAAAGATTGGTGACTCTAATATCTACCAGGTTACTCAAATGTCGATAGGCTCTGCCCGTAATTTCTTCAATACCTTGAAATTAAATGAACAGGAAAAAATAATTTCCCATCAGATTTTGAAGGAAATTAATGCGCGGCTGGCGTTTCTGGTAAATGTTGGACTGGATTATCTGTCGCTGGAGCGTGAGACCAGTACGCTTTCTGGCGGTGAAGCCCAGCGAATTCGCCTGGCCACCCAGATTGGCTCGCAATTAGTTGGAGTGCTTTATATTCTTGATGAACCGTCGATTGGTTTGCATCAACGTGATAATCAACGCCTGATTCAGACGCTGCATCGGTTACGTGATCTCGGCAATACGGTCATTGTGGTGGAACATGATCGCGAAACGATGGAAGCCGCGGATTATATTGTTGACCTGGGCCCCGGTGCTGGTGAGAATGGGGGACAGGTGGTGGCGATTGGCCCGCCTCAAAAAATTGCTGAAGATATCAATTCGTTAACCGGCGACTATCTATCCGGTCGAAAATGCATTCCTGTGCCCCGAAAACGGCGGCAGGGGAATGGCTATTTCCTGAATTTATTCGGCGCCCGTGGCAATAATTTAAAAAATATCGATGTCAAAATTCCACTGGGCGTCTTTACCTGTGTGACGGGTGTTTCCGGTTCCGGTAAAAGCACTTTTGTGAACGAGACGCTCTATCGCATTTTGATGCGGGAAATTTACCAGAGCAAAGAATCTCCATTACCTTATAGCCGGATTGAAGGCCTGGAATTCATTGACAAGGTAATTGATATTGATCAATCACCAATTGGCCGAACGCCGCGTTCGAATCCGGCCACTTACACGGGGCTGTTTACCTATATCCGCGATCTTTTTGCACAATTGCCAGAAGCAAAAATCCGGGGTTATCAGTCCGGTCGATTCAGTTTCAATGTGAAAGGCGGCCGCTGCGAGGCCTGCGAGGGCGATGGTATTATCAAAATTGAAATGCACTTTTTGCCGGATGTTTATGTTACCTGTGAGGTCTGTAAAGGGGCACGTTATAATCGCGAAACGCTGGAAATCAAATATCGCGGAAAATCCATTGCCGATGTGCTCGATATGACCGTGAGTGAGGCAATGGAATTTTTTGACCGGATTCCGCGAATTCACCGAAAGCTGAAGACTTTGTATGACGTTGGATTGGGATATATTCACCTGGGTCAACAGGCGACCACGCTTTCAGGAGGAGAAGCGCAGCGCGTGAAACTATCCACCGAGCTTTCCAAAGTGAGTACCGGTCGGACAATTTATATTCTCGATGAACCAACCACCGGCCTTCATTTTGAGGATAATAAAATGCTCCTGACAGTGCTCAACCGCCTCGTCGATAAAGGAAATACCGTGCTGGTGATTGAACATAATATGGATGTTATTAAAACGGCTGATTATATCATCGATCTGGGGCCTGAAGGTGGGGATGCCGGTGGACAGATAATCGCCACAGGAACTCCTGAGGAAGTCGCCAATGTTTCCAACTCATATACCGGTCAATTTTTGCGGAAGGAATTGGGGCTGGAATAACTGATCATATAACGTAGCAACCTCTAAATTTATAATAAGTTAGGTGATGCATCACGATGACCGATGCGGGCAGCTTGTAACGACGTATTTCATAGGCAGGTTCTTCGTGACTTTGTGGCGATAATTTCTGTAGCTTAATCAAACATCACGTGACAAATAAAAACCGCTGCACCCAGTCCAATCACATCCGCAATTAGCCCGGCAGGTACCGAATGCCGTGTTTTTTTGATATTTACCACCCCAAAATAGACCGCGATGACATAAAAAGTGGTTTCCGTGCTTCCATACATCGTTGAAGCCACCCGGCCGATAAATGAATCCGGGCCATGCGTTTTTAATAGCTCCGTAATAATTCCCAGTGAACCACTCCCGGAAAGGGGACGCATCAGTGCCACTGACAGCGTTTCGGCAGGCATTCCCAATTTATTTGTCAGGGGCGCTATATAGCGGATGATAAATTCCATCCCCCCGGAAGCGCGAAACATGCCAATCGCTACCAGAATCGCCACCAGATAGGGGATAATCATCACCGCAATTTCAAAGCCTTCCTTCGCGCCATCAACGAAAACCTCATAAACCTTTATCTTCTTCCGGATAGCGGCCAGCAAAATCACAAAAATCAGAAATGGAATAGCCCAGTTCGACAGAATCGCTAATGATTGAACAAAAATATCAGTCATGGTGGTTTTCCTCATTCGCTATTTCATTGGAATTTTCATTGGATTGAGTTTTGATTTTAAAAACCGGCAGCCGTGCCAGCAATTTTGTGATGATGACCCCAAAGAATGTGGCACAACCAGAAGCAAATATCGTGGTGCCGATGATTTCCTGCGGATTGGTCGAACCCATGGAAACCCGAAGCGCAATAACTGTTGCCGGAATCAAAGTAACTGAAGCGGTATTCAATGTCAAAAAAAGCGCCTGACTATCACTGGCTGTATCTTTAATCGGATTGAGCGTCTGCAGGTCTTCCATGGCCTTCATCCCAAGTGGCGTGGCCGCATTCCCCAGGCCCAGCCAGCTTGCGGCAATACACAGCACCATCGAACCCATTGCCGGATGATCGGGTGGAACATCCGGAAAGAGCCGTTGGCCAATTGGCTTGAATAATCTGGCCAGCCATTGAACCATGCCCACCTTTTGTGCGATTTGCATAATCCCCAGCCAGAAAGCCATAATCCCAATCAGATCGAAAGCGATTTCCACGCTCAATTTGGCATAAGCAATCGCTGCCTCCACAACCGCATTTAGCCGGCCATTCACCGCACCAATAATAATTGAAAAGATGACCAGACCCAGCCAGATGTAATTTAACATGGTTTCTCCATCTAATTTATGAACTTCTACCTCATTAAAAAACAAATGAATAGCCACGAGCTTCAGCTCGTGGATCGGATTACTCCCCCCAAAATTTTT
>DYKB01000060.1:12552-43376 GCA_020722815.1 Caldithrix sp.
GAGATATTAATCTATCAAATCTTGACGAAAAGCTGGAGCTTTTCGAATAGCGGATTACCAGGCGAGAGCCTGGTAACCAGAGGGAATGAATAGCCACGAGCTTCAGCTCGTGGATCGGATTACTCCCCCCAAAATTTTTCTTATGGGTTTTAACCCACCAGTGTGTCAGGCTCGGGCTTAAAAGCCCGGTGTTTGGAGGGAGCTCATGGGACCACGAGCTAAAGCTCGTGGCTGGAATTTGGACATTTATGTATGTCCCCCCAATATTTTGATCTAATTCCCAAGCTCCAGCTTGGGAATTCACTCTGCCAGAAGCTCCTGCTTCGGGATATTAATCTATCAAATCTTCACTCTGCCAGAAGCTCCTGCTTCGAGATATTAATCTATCAAATCTTGACGAAAAGCTGGAGCTTTTCGAATAGCGGATAACCAGGCGAGAGCCTGGTAACCAGAGGGAGGGTAGCCAGCAGCAACGTGCTGAATCTGATTTTCATTTCCATAGCCACTCCGGTATATTAATTCCGAATCCGTATATAAAAACATCGGGTGTAATTGATTTCAGCTTTTACAAAATGTTGTTCTGTCTTAACAAACAAATTATCCGGAAGTTCCGGAAAAAACACATCCCCTTCAATCCGGGCGTGAATAATCGTCAAATAAATCCCATCCGCCCGATGAATCGTCTGCCGATAAATTTCCCCGCCACCGATGATAAACGCCGTATCGCCATACTGCCCGGCCAGCTCAATTGCCGCCTTAATCGAATGCACGACCCTGCAATTCGGCTGCCCGTAATCTATGTTTCGTGACACAATGATATTTATCCGCTCCGGCAGGGGATGACCAATCGATTCGAACGTCTTTCGCCCCATGATGACCGGCTTTCCCAGCGTCAGTTGCTTAAAAAGGCGCTGCTCCCCTTTGATGTGCCAGGGGATTGTATTGTGATAGCCAATGACCCGGTTTTCGGACATGGCGGCGATGAGGATGAGGGGCATTTTTCGTCTTGCTTGTGATTATATTTGTTATAAAATTTTTTATCAGAATATATTTAATGAAATTTGTTTATAATTGATACTTAAAAAAATTTATGAGAATAATTTTTCAGGCATGAACTACCGCTGCAAAAATACTTCTGCTTATCTCTTCACATAAGAAACCTCCTCTCCAATCAACCCATTCCGCATTTGAAAAATATCAACTCCCCGAACATGCCAACTACCCCCTGCCGAGTCCACCCATTCATATCGCCAGCGCATCACGCACCGCATACCGAGGCCAAAGATTTGTTCGATTTCGATATGGGCGTGGGGTGATTTGTGGAAGAAATCCTGCCAGAATTGCGTTATGGCTTCTTTGCCTGAATAGACTGTACCGTCGGGCGCGGGACTGTTGCTTTCGAAGATACAATCATCGCTTAAAAGCTGCATCCTGCCGGCAACATCGTGGCGGTTAAAGGCTTTTTTGAACTCAAGGACGGCGCGGATGGCTGATTCTACTTGCGACATTTTCATATCGGTAAAATGATTCCTTCCTGATGAATGTGGTTTGCTATTAAGTAAAACTTTTATTGACATGAATGCTACTCATATTTTAAATATTTTTCAAGCTTTTTTGTGTGAACACTTCAGAACTAACTGTAGAATGGAAAGGGGCTTTTATATTTGTTTATAAAATAAGCGAAATATGAAAATAGTTTAAATAGGAACTAATGATCAATATCATAAAACCATTATTCCTGGTGAATTGCTTCTCCGCAGATGTGATTTGAGCAGACTGTATTACCCCCTGGTTTTAAAAGACATAATCTATTGTAAATATTGAGTTCATTAAAACAATTAAAAATCAATATTTAAATTTTAAGTGGATGTTTAAAATATTTATTTTGAATTTTTTTTATTTTATCAGGAACATTAGAATTAAAAATTAATATAAATTAAAGTAATAAATTTTTGTGGCTAATTAAGCTTGCTTAACGTTCTCAATCGATTATTCATACATAAGTATTTTTGAATGTAAAGGTTCATGAAGGAGGTGAGCATTTTATAAGCCTGTTAACAATAAGAATCTGATATTCAGTAAGCTTGCTTCTTTGATTTCTGCAATTGCATAATCCTTTAGTTGGAAATCCATTATTATGTAGCGAATAATTATTTTTCATTCACGAAGATATTAAAATTGAAAAGGGAAATTATATGAAAAAATTATTTTTGCTGCTATTTTTTTTCATGAGGGGAGCCATTCAAGCACAGGAACCAGCATTGGATGTTGGTGAATTTGTTTCTAATAATGAAAATTTGAAGCTGTTATCTCAGGATGATATCCAGAACGGCTTTTCGACCCACTCGTTCATCCCAAATCAAACCGCCGGAACTCATGTTAAACTGGAATGGGTCAAATATTATGGCTCCGGTATGAGCCCTGGACATAATATTCCCATCAAAATTGTTTTGGATGATTCCGGGAATTGCTATATCACGGGCAATGTCAGTTTGGAACCGTATGGTAACCAAATATACACGGCTAAAATTGGTTACCAGAAAAATATTTTTTGGGAAAATTTCTATGCCGAAACCAGCGGGGCCAATGCGATCGCAAGCGGCATTCAGGTCGACGCGAAGGGAAATGTATATGTAACAGGAAAAGTTTATCATCCTGATACTGGAGATGATATTGTCACCATAAAGTATGATGCTGCGGGAAAAGAGCAGTGGGTTCAGTTTTATGATGGACCCGCCCATGCTAATGATTATCCTGTCGCCATTGAAGTTGATCCCAGGGGAAATATTATTATTGGCGGGGTTGGCAAAGCGCAAGGAACGCCAGGCATATCTGAGAGCGGCCAGTTTTATTTAATTATAAAATACGATCCAGATGGAAATGTGAAATGGACAGCCCGCTATAATGGCCTGACCAATGTCTATGATTATCTGAACGATCTAAAAATTGATGATCAGGGAAATGTGTATGTAACCGGCGAAAGTACTTCCTACTCCTACTGGGATAGGCAATTCGCAACCTTAAAATATGATTCGAATGGTGTTTTTCAATGGCGTAATCGTTACGACTCACAAGGAGAGGATATTGATTGCGCTTCTTTTTTAGGTCTGGATCGATATCGAAATGTCTATGTTGCCGGAACGAGCATGAAATATTCCGGTACGGACATTGTACTAATTAAATATGATTTCCAGGGCAATCGCAAATGGGTTCAGCCATTTCTTTCTCCAAAATATACACCTGATGGCTTAAGGGGATTATTGGTTGATAAATTGGGTAATGCATATATTCTTTGTGGTAATAGCGGGGATATTTTTATCAAGAAATTTTTACCCAATGGGGAATTAGCCTGGTCAAAAAATATAAAGGCCGCTATCATTTCATTCGCTCTTGATAATCAAAATAATGTTCTGGCGTTGGGAATTATTAAATCTGGTTTTTATACGACAGGAATGCGACTATTTCGATTTGATGAAAATGGAAACGAAACAAAAAGACTTGACTATATACTAAATTTTGGTTTATTGGGTGATGCTGTCGGTACGGTGGATGAAAAAAATAATCTCTTTGTCGCGGGAGAAAGTCAAATTTTTAGTACGACAACTGAAATGACAATTGAAAAATATGATTCCACCGGCGAATCTCAATGGAGTATTATTAAAGGCGGCAAAGGTAACTCCTGTGATAAACCTGAGGATATGGTTATGGATGATCAGGGTAATATTTATATAACCGGTTCGAGTCTCAGCAGTTTATCAGGATATGATTTTTTAACGTTAAAATATAATGCGCAGGGACAACTTGCCTGGGCTTCCCGATATACCGGGGCGGGTGACTTCAATGAATATGCACAAAAAATTGCAGTTGATAAGTTTCAAAATAGTTATATTACCGGATATACTGAAATTAATATAAATTCACTGGAATTATGTACAATCAAATATAACGCATCTGGTGTGCAGCAATGGATAAAACCCTATTTTGGACCAGGTGGATTAGATTCTCCCCTTGGGATTAACACTGATTCCTCCGGCAATGCTTATGTGATTGCCCAAAGCCGCAATGAGCGGATGAATACGGATATTCTTATTCTGAAATATCTTCCATCGGGCAAGGTAGCCTGGGAATTTCGATATGATCGGGATGGGAATTGCAATGAGAATATACTCCATTTTACGAATGATCCGGCCGGTAATACCTATATTCTGGCACTTTCAGAAATTGCATATTATGAGTGGATTTATTTTATTCTTAAATGCAATAGTGAAGGGAAACTTGAATGGATCTCCGAGTATGATACTCCTTTTCAATACAATCTTTTCCCAGTGTGTTTGGCGCGCGATAAATTCGATAATATTTATGCTGCGGGAACCGAAGAAATTTATAAATTTAATAAAAATGGCAAACGGATATGGCATTTTAGATATGAAAGTGACATACGCTATCCTAATCTTCACATTGATAATGCGGCCGCTATTTATATCGCTGGCAGGACCAAGAATCGAAATCAACTTGGTTCTTTCGATGCCATCCGGCTCATGAAATATGATTCACTGGGTAATAATAAATGGAACGCAATCTATTGCAGTGATTCTGACGAAGACTTTCGTTGTTCTTTTCTGACAACGGATAAGTTAAATAATATTTATCTGTCGGGAATTAAGAAAGTCGATACCGATTATGATCTGCTAACAATTAGGTATGATTCTGATGGACAATTTGAATGGGCAACAACCGTTAATAGCATTAAGAATAAAAATGAAATTCCTATTGGAATCGCGGTCAATGATTCAGGGGAAGTATTTGTCGCTGGTGGAACGGGACATGAGTCATTTTCTTTCTCAACCCCCAGTCTCTTTGCATTGATTAAATATATACAATCGTGGACCGATTTTATTGTTGATGAACAAGCCAAAAATGTTACAAATTTTCAGATTGAACAAAATTTCCCCAATCCTTTTAATTCGACGACGATATTTCAGTACTCTCTCCCCACTTCTGGGCGTGTTAGTCTGAAGATTTACAATCTGGTCGGGCAGGAAATCGCTACACTGATAGATGACTTCATCGAAAAAGGAAAGCATGAAATCAAGTGGACTGCCCCTGGAAATTTGGCTACAGGCGTCTATATTTATCGACTTTCGACGAAAAATAGAACAATAACCAGAAAATTGATCTATATTAAATAGTACTACAACGTTAAGTTGAAAAAAAATAAACTTTTTTAACGCAGAGACGGAGCGGACGCAGAGAAAAAAATCAAATAAAAGCCATTTATTTATATAAAGTTCTGGCTCAATTTTTTGGCAACAGCAACACATAAGGATTGTCGTTTCAGAATTTCTACAGAGAGATCGACTATCAAAAATTTACCGTTTTTTTAATAAATTCCCTCTGTGTGCTCTGCGTTTAATTATTCTTCATTAATATATTTTATTTCTCTTTACTTTGGAAACTTATCGTTGTAGTACTCATTTTGGGTTTTAGATAATTTTATTAAAAAAGGCTCTTCACAAACTACCTGTAAAGAGCCCTTTGTATGATTACTATCAGGATATAATTTAAAGTATCTGATCACAGGGGTTTCCGGAATAGATTATCACGCAAAGACGCAGAGGCGCAAAGAATCCGCAAAGGAGAAGAAAAAATCGATTCTGATTATATTATAGTGTAATCCTGTATATCCTGTCCTTTTTTTGGCTTGTGAGCGGTTATAATTAAAAAGATGAAATCCTTGAGAATTGATCATAAATAATTTTCAATTGACAATTAAATCGGATTCAATCAGCATACGAATTTACAAACATGAATTGCAATCGAAAAACAAATCGCAGCAAGCGTAACCGTATGGCCGCTGTTTATTCTTATTTCATGAATAAAAGCTTCTTCGTCTGCAAAATATTTTTCGCGATCAATTGATAATAATAGACCCCGCTGGCCAGGTTGGTTGCTTCAAAATTAATCGTCTGAAATCCAGCCGGGACCTGTCCATTCAATAATTCAGCAACGTGTTTTCCATTGACATCAAAAACGCGTATTCTGACATGCTGATTTTCATTCAGGAAAAACCGAATGGTGGTGCTGCCATTAAAAGGATTTGGAAAGTTTTGCTCAAGAACAACCGATTCCGGCAAATTTAGACGATTATCATCAGCAACTTCGGTGGTGCTGCCATCCCAGCCGGCGAGTCGTGCCCAAAGCCACCAGATAGCGTAAGCTTTTTGATTCCCGTTTACATGCTGTGTATGGGCCGGGTTGCATTCGTACCAATCGACGCCTTTCGTGTGGGCCTTTTGCCACTCGAGAGCCCAGTTTCCACCGCGATAATAACACTCATCAGTGACATACTTATCGCCAAAATATTTTCCATCCGGATCGTAGCATTCGATATCATAAAAATCGAACAGGGCTTTTTTATTTTTAATACAATAATCCCGAATGGTCTGATTATTTTTATGGAGCGTCCCTTCGAGCCCCGACCCATCCGAATGCCCGGTCATATAGACAAATTTGATGCCCGGATAATCTTTTTCAAGCTGATTCATTTCATTGAGGTAATTTTTATTGACATCATCATTGCTATACCAGGACAACTGGCCGCACCAGGCCCACATAATAACATTTATTTCGGGATGTTTTTTGCCGCGGCCTTCAGTTGTTCGATCTCCTAAATACGATCTGGTTTCATTTACCCAGGCCGGATAATAGCCCGCATCATGATCCAGATCGCCATCGCCGTAACCGTCCCCTTCGTATAAATGAAGTGCCCCGTTGGCGCCAGTGCGATTAAAGGCAAACAGATCTTTTTTATAGCCTTTTGTATTCATAAATCCAACCAGTCCAGACATTCCAGAGATGATTTGACTGCCATGAGACGTAAATCCATAGCCAATGTGCAAATCGGTTTTGGCTTTTTCTATGGCGGATACCGGGATTTTGTAGATATCGGTACAGGTATGATCGGCGATGATTGGCTGCGCCATTATTTTTCCGGTAATGAAAAAGAGAGCCCCAAAAGACACCATCAGCATTAAAAATTTCTTCATGAATATCCTCCAGCATTTTTATATTCTAATTTATAGTGAATTAAATAAATTTATTTTTATTCATCCGCGTCATGTTAATCTATTGAAGGTATTTCCGGTCGCAGGTACCTTTAAAAATTTTAACCTCCATATATGAATATTAAAAGGTAATCTGTTCCTATAGGTTGAATATCAGGTTTTTGGTTTTGGGTGAAAAGGGCACACAATTTTATTCTGGCCAGAAAGTCTAAATATATTAATATACTATTCTTGATATTTAAAAACAAATGTTTTTTTCATAATCACGAAAGAATCCCCTGTTTTTAATATCATCCAGGGACAATCGCTTTTTTAATGTAATTTGGCGGCAATTTGACCACAACCATATAGAAAGGTGCTGGTATCGTAATAATTATAGTATCGGCAAACAAACAGGATAATTCAGCGTGTGCTGACAATGCCACAGATAAAGTAAATTGTTGCGGAAATTGTGCGCCAAATTGACGAATTTATCGTCAGATGATGAATCATACTCCCCAATTGTCATAATTATTTCGGGGATATTGTTGAAGAGTTCCTGCCTATATGCATACTCTTTTGGTCACCGATACATTTATGTGAATATTCCTGAAAGTATATTTTGTTGCTGAGGTTTTTTTATAAGGATTGGGCGATTTTTGTTTAGAGAAGGAGTCAATGAGTTGATGTGTTACAGAAAAATTGTAGTGTACAAGAAGGAAAGAATAGCTCCTATTCCCCCTCCAAAACACACTCAGTAAAAAATATCAAATCATCCAGATGATATTCAATAATTTCTTTCATCACCTTAATTTCCAAATCCTGATAGTCGTGTACCAGAATATTTCGAAATCCAACCATGCCTTTTAATTTTTTTGACAACTCCTGAGAGATGATACCGGCATTGGCCAGGAGAGTGAAAGCGTCCTTGCTTTCTTTGGGAATGCCAAGCTTTTTAATCTTCACCAGATGATTCGCCAGGTCGATACATTGCTCAGCCGCGCGCTGCAGATTGATGGCAATCGCGTCTTGTTTTAGAAAATCGTCTTCAAAAGCAAGTTCGGAAGGCATTGCAAAATAGGTGCGAATCTGTTTTACACACCTTTCAATGGTTTCTTTTTTATTGAGAATAATATCATCCATCATATATCCAAAATCCTTTTCGTTTTCATGACTTCTTCGAGAATTTCTTTCCGTTCTTCATTAAGTTTCTGGTAAAATGACATCGTCAACATTTCAAATTCAGCCGTTGCGTATTCGTCAGCATTGAAGATAATTTGGCCATGATGGATAATTTCATGCTGAAATACCGTATTCACCTGCCGCAGATTGATTACATCGACTTCCCGACCGGTCAAAGCGGCTAATTTTGACCAGCAGTCACTTAAAGTCAGGGAGCCCGCTGATTTGGCTGTTAAAACAGGTAGCAACACTGCAATATCCACATCACTTTCCGGCCGTTCATATTCGGTGCTATAGGAGCCAAATAAATAAATGGCCTGTGTATCCGGATAATAAAATTGAATGGTTTCGATTATTGAATTCATATTAAAAAATTTATCAATAAGATTAATTTTGGGATCGGACCATCTCGATTAATTTGGCTGAATGTAATGGTAATATGCTAAAGATATAACTTTTGATTTTCTTTGTCAAGCATTTTCTATTCCCTGAAATGTGTCGCAGCTCAACCGGATGGTTTTCATTAAGTCGAAAAAAATAAAATTAAAAAATGAGTTCAATTAATTTCAAAATAATAGCGTTTAAAAAAATTAAGGTGATCGATACGATTGATATTGCTCGTGACCTATTTTTTCCAGAACGAAAAAGTAAACAAAATAATCACTGTAAAAATTTCAAGCCGGCCTGCGAGCATCAGGAAACTGAGACACCATTTACCAGCCGCTGGAATTGCGGCATAGTTATCCATGGGACCAACCTGTCCTAAACCAGGGCCAATATTATTAATCGTTGCGGCAACGCTGCTAAAAGCCGTCTCCAGATCCAGACCCAGCGCACTCATAAAGAGAATTCCTAAAACTGACAACAGGGTATAGAGTAAAAAAAAGCCACTGATATTCGCGGCGATCTCCCTGGAAATGACTATATTGCCAACTCGGATGGTAAACACGGCTTGTGGATGGATTAATTTTTTGATTTCATTTATTCCGATTTTGATGAGAATGAGGACGCGGATGATTTTAATACCCCCACCAGTCGATCCCGCACAGCCGCCGAAAAACATCAGGAAAAAAAGGATGACTTGCGATAATTTTGACCATTGTTCATAGTCTGCTGTTCCATAACCCGTTGTTGTGATGATCGAAACTACCTGGAAAAGGCTGTATTGTATGGTTTTAAAAAACTGATGGCCGGTTATTCGCCAGACATCAACACCAATCAGTATTGTTGCAATGGCGATAATCCCAAGAAAATATTTGGTTTCCGGATCTTTTAGATAATAAAGGAGTTTGCCACGTAAGGCGCGATAATGCAGGGCAAAATTCATTCCGGCGATTATCATGAAAATAATGATAATATAATCGATAAAAGGATTATTATATTGTCCAACGCTGGTATTTTGCGTGGAAAATCCGCCAGTGGCCATGGTTCCAAAAGTATGACAAACCGCATCAAACCATTTCATTCCTGCCAGTTTGAGGAGTATTGTTTCCGCCAGACTGAAAAGTATATAGACTCCCCAGAGAAGGTTGGCGGTGTTTTTAATTCGCGGCGTAAGTTTATCATGGGTAGGACCAGGCACTTCGGCCTTGAAGAGCTGCATACCCCCAACACCTAATAAGGGGAGAATGGCTAAAGATAAAAGAATAATTCCCATTCCGCCCAGCCAATGGGTAAATGAACGCCAGAAGAGTAGCCCATGGGGTAAAGCTTCAATATTTGTCAGGATAGATGCCCCTGTCGTGGTAAAACCGGACATGGTCTCGAAAAAAGCATCGGTGTATGAGGGGATAAATCCAGAAATTGTAAATGGCAGGGCACCAATTACGGCAAACAATAACCAGCCAGCCGTTACGATCAGGAAACTTTCTTTGGGGCGTAATTCACGTAATAGTTTCGTGCGAAAATAACCAGCAAGCCCGATGGTGATGGACAGGGCAATGGTGATTAGGAAAGCGATGAAATCACCTTCCTGGTAATAAAAGGCGATTGACGCTGGCGGAATGAGGGAGGCTGCCAGAAATAACAAAAGGGTGCATAAGATTTTGATGACTGCGTTATAATTCATAGTAAAAAGGCTGGGTTTTTGGGTAAATGATTTAAGATTTTGTTTCTAAACTTATAAAACATCTTTAGATATGACAGTTATCATTGTTCAGGGCTGTAAATATTAATTAAATAATTTTTCAACTTCCTGAATATCTGAAGGCAATGTAAAGATGACAACTTTATCGCCAGGTTCAATCTGGTCCTTGCCCACAGGTATAAAAACTTGATTTCCCCGCATTACAGCACCAACAATGGCATTTTTCGGGAAATCAATTTCGCGGAGCGATTTTTTCGTAATTTTGGTACCGATGTTTGGAATTAATTCAATAATTTCGGCCGCGATACCGGGAATGGAAGCCACGTTTTCGACAATCCCCCGGCGAACGAATTTTAAAATCTTATTGATTGTCAGAAGTTGCTTGGAAATATAGGAGTCAATTCCTATCGTCGGAATAATCGGTAAATAATCAATCCGGTTAATCATGGAAATAATTTTGGGAACTCTTAAATGTTTTGCCAGCAAACAGGAAACAATGTTGGTCTCATCATTGCCGGTAACGGCAATAAAAGCATCCATATCAATGATACCTTCCATTGCCAGTAAATCCAGGTCCAGGCCATCTCCCTTGATAACCAATGCGCGCTTAAGTCGGTCAGCTAATTGGTAGGATTTATCGACATTGGATTCAATAATTTTAATATTATAGTCTTTTTCTAACATCCGGGCAACATGATAACCGGTTTGTCCGCCACCTAATATCATAATATTTTCAAATTTGACATTTTCTTTACCAGTAATTCGAATGACATCCGGAACGTTTTCCCGGGCAACCATCACATAGATGCGATCATTCGGCAATAGGACATCATTTCCGCCGGGTATTCTAGTTGTCTCTTTGCGATGGATGGCAATTACCCGAAATGTAAAATCCGGATTTTGTTTTGCTAAATCACTTAATGGGATATTAAAAAAATTTTGACTTCGATCCAGTTGGATTCCCATTACAATGATTTTACCATGAGCAAATTCAATAAAATCAGTTGCAGCACTCTGTTTTAACAAGTGTACCGCCCCCTGAGCGATAACGGACTCGGGATGTATGATTAAATCAATTTTAAATTTTTTGGCATTAATGGGCGCAGCTGCTTGTAAAAATTCACGGTTTTTAACGCGAACGACGGTTCTTCTGACACCATAGTGTTTGGCGATTAATGCTGATAATAGATTTATCTCGTCAGAATTCGTAACTGAAATTAACAAATCAGTATCTTTAATACCCGCTTTCTCTAATACTTTATAACTGGTTCCACTCCCTTTAATTACCTGAACATCCAGGGTTTCGGCTGCCTGAGAAAAATTTTTATCACTTTTTTCAATTAAAAAGATATCATGTTTTTCTAATGAAAGCATTTTTGCCAGGTTATAACCGATATCACCGGCGCCAATAATAATTATATTCACGGTTTTCTTTCAATTTAAAAGCGTAACTGCCTGAAAAATAATGTCATTTCTCATCCTTCCTGGATTACAATAATCTAACTGTTTTTTTTTTGAAATTGTTTTTCAACGAAAAAAAACAGCGTAAAAATTTTGGATGTAAATCTGTTAGAATTCATTAAAAGATAAAACAAAAATTGATAATAGTCAAGTATTTAATACGACTTAGTCACATTCTGCTGTCAATCTGCGTTCCACGTTCCCTTCGACAAGTGCTCAGGGCAAGTTTTGCGGAACGAAGAATCTCGTGCTAATACTAAAAGATTCTTCGTCGGCAAAATATGTCCTGAGCCCTGCTGGAGGAAATGCCTCCGTAGAATGACATTCTTTAAGTGACACTTTAGAATGAAGGTTCTAAAGCTGTTTAAGTAGAATTAATAATGGTCATAAATGTATGTTTTTATAAATGATAGGAAAGCAAGCAATGAAACCGGTTCACAGACGATAGAAATGGGTACTTAAACGTACAAAAAGAATATTATGACTAAATTGGCAATAAGCCATTTTCCTGGAATGGATTTTATCAAAGTGTTCGCCAGAAGATAAAAACTTGAATGAGAAATGAAATTAAACCTAATATGACAAAAAATAATTTTTGCGATCTGGCTGTTTCCTGCACTTTTTGGATATCGCCGGGGATGAGTGTGAACATTCGTCCTGAAGTGCCTTCGGGCGGTGCAACGAGGCATTTCTGCGCCGCTGAGTAGACGCCGTAGACACAGACCTGTTCGCCAGGCCGCACGACAATTTCATCCAGCGTCCACCCTTCAAGGTCCGGGCCTGGATTTTCACGCCTATCCATTTTGAGAATTTCTGAAGATGCTGCCGAAAGATGAGAAAGATCGGGTTCTTTTGTACTTTGTTCTGAAAAGGCATCCTCAAATTTCGTGTTTGCGATATATGTTCTGGCTCTATTATATGCTTCATCATCCGAAATTTGTTTGACTTCACCGTTTATGGTTGGCATCTCCTTGATAATTATTGGGCCCCGGCTCGTCCGAATCTCGCCGGGAGCAATAGCGAATCCGGTGTAGGCTGTAATGAGATGTCGATTTTTTGAATGACGTGGATTAGCACCTGGAACAATCCGGTCGAAGCGAGTCACCCAGTATTTATAGGTGACGACTTCCTGTCCGGAAAATGGTGCTATCAGTTTCTGTTGCGTGGTTGGATGGATTTCACCCACCGCTGCACTCCATTGGCCGTCGATCAGTGGCAGTCCTTGCCGCGCCCGATTCAGCGCGATTTCATTATAACGAGAAAAAAGTGCCTTAATGGACCAGATTGTCAGCAAACTGAGCGTTCCGCATATTAAAGAAAAAGTAAAAATATTCTCCAGTTTTACCGGATTAAAATAAATATACCAGCCGGCTATCAAAATGAGCCAGAGTCCAAGAGTAAGCCAGGCCTTCAAAGAACAGCCAGTCGGCTTGTTGGATGATTGATTTTTCATAATTTTAATAAGATTAGATTGATTTAATAAGAATAAATGAGTTCAGTGGCTCATTTTAAAAATTTTTTTAATGTATTGTTTTATTTCTTAATGCCAGGCAGCCAGGCCACCGCATTTTCATAATAAATTTTTCGCAGAACGTTGATATCCAGCTTCAATCCTTTAAAATAGCCATTCACTTTCGAAGAAGTCATTTCTTTATCTGTTGAGAAATAGTCCCAATCATCCAGCCAGGTTTGATGCAGTTGTTGGCAGGCTTTTTCCATATTATCATTTTCATTCACACCGTCATCCGTGCCATAGAGCAGCCGATCCTGATATTTGATAATAAAATTGCGCACTTTTTCCCGATCCTGCACCTGAAAATGACAAATCCGGGCGGACATATCCACCGCAAAATTGGGAAATTTATCCAATCGTTTCGCCAGTTCATCGACATTCCATTCCAGACTGCCCAGATGGGCACCAATGACACGCAAATTCGGGTGCCGGGCGAGCATTTCATCCCGTGCGTCAATTTGATCCGAATATGACGGATAATCGGGATGTAAATACATGTGATATTCCGGATGCCGGGCAAAATAGTTGCGGTCATTATTCACGGTCATCGAATCCAGGGGGAGCCAGCAATTTCGCGGCTCGCCCAGATGGGCGACGAGCGGTTTTTTTTGACTGGCGATAAAATCCAGAATCGGAGCAAATGAAGGGTGCGTTATCATGATAAAATTGCTATCAGCATCGCGAAAGGTCATGCCGATATCTTTCCAGACTTTCACGGCAATCGCGCCGTTCTGAAAATCCTGTTTTAAGCGTTGAATGACTTTTTCCTGCCAATCAGGTTGACCCCAATTTTCCATCGAGAAGGTCGTGGCATAAAACAATGTTTCCGGAAAGCGTTGATTTAAAATATTGGAAAAATGTAATTGCCGATCGATATTTTCCTGACTGGCGGAACGGGTGGCAATGGTGAATAGCCGGAAATAGTCCTGAATAGCCTGCTGAATGATGGCCGAATCAGCAGTTCGAATATGAACGTGAGCATCTATTTTGGGAATTGAATAAAAATCCAACTTTTGCTGACAATTTTGTAAAAAAATGCCGGCGGCTAAACTTAATGCCCAACAGAAACACATCAATAATTTTTTCAATTTAATCTCCTTTCATCTGGCATGATTAAGGTCGATTCACTAATTGAATTTATTGAACGAAGAAATGAAAAGCAATCACAGATTTCACTGTCTAATTTTTTTAAATCGGCGGAATCTGCCATTGATGGATTTTACAATTCATCAAGCCTGTCGGCTGATTTAAATTCATTTCATTCCCCTCCATAGCGCCTTAATTTTGTACTAAATGCGCATAACATAAAATTGGCAAATAGGTTGCATGCGATAAAATAAATAATATATTTAAATTTTTCAATCTTTTTTTAATAAATTGGTTTCATTGAACTTAATTTAATGCAAAAAACTTATTGTAAAAATGAGAACCAGATTTCACGCTACGAATTTTTAAAGGAAAAAGATGTTTTAAACTTTGAAAATCAAAAATGGTAAAGATATATTCTTATGGCCAACAGATAAAAATTTCATCATGGGGATCAATTATTTTCAGGATGTATCATATCGAGTTATTCAATCAATGAATTATGATGATAAACAAATTCCTTGACATTTGAAAAATATTTTGTTATAATCGACTGAAAGTTTATAAAATTGGAAGAAAGAAACGCCGATAACCTTTATCAAATTAATTATTAAAAAAATACAAAATGGCTGGATTGTCCACCTGTAAACAGGTGCAATCCGAGTTTCCGCTTTAAGTTTGAGGGGTGTATCAATGGACTATGATAAAATTCGTATTGATCTGGAAGCTTCATTAAGTAAGGAGTTATTCGAACTATTTGAGGGGAATATTGTCTCTAAAATAATGCATGAAGGTAAAGTCGAGGGAGATTCAAATTCCTCTCAATCGATTTTAGAAGGGCATAGTTTTAAAATTACTCCGAAATTGGCATCAAAATTATATGACTTATGTGTGTCAGTGCAGGAATCTTTACGGTTTGAAGAGAAAATTGATTTTTTCATTACCAATTCTCCTGAAACCAATTGTTCCGTGATTTCGCGGCGCGAGCCGGACCAAAATCATCTCATCATGATAAAATCCGGACTCGTCGAACGTTTTGATGATGATGAGCTGCGTTTTGTTATCGGCCATGAAATCGGGCATTTAATCAGCAAAAATAGTGAACTGATGAATATTATCGATTTTATCTTTCCGATAGCAGAACGCGCACCAATTATTTTCCAAAATAAAATTGCCCTCTGGCAAAAGCTTTCCGAACTTTCTGCGGATCGGTATGGTTACATCGCTTCGCCAAAATTGGATAAATGCATCTCGAATTTCTTTAAATTAGCTTCTGGATTGAGTACCGCCCGGATCGCTTTTGAACCGAATGCCTATCTGGATGAGATGGACAAAGTTTTAGAATTCTTCCGATCACAGCCGCTGATGATTTCAACCAGTCACCCGGTAAATCCAGTTCGGATTAAGGCACTCCAGTTGTTTAGCGAATCAAAATTATATAATCAAATTGTTAAACATAAAACTTTGGAAGCCGATCCAAAACTTGATGAGAAAATCAATGAATTGATTCAGATTTTACTGGTTCTGGAACGTTCCAATCTGGATGTCCATCGACGACAATTTATTGCCACAGGTGGTTTAATTGTTTCAGGAGCCGATGAGCAGGTGACCCTGGAAGAACTCAATGAAATTATTGATGTCCTTTCTCAATATACTGTTTTTCCCAAGCAGGTTCTGGATGAAATTTATGCTTCGGGAAAGGTGATGGAAATTTTTGAAGCATCGGTGCAGGCGATACTCCGCCAAAATCCATCAGAACGTTATATGATGTTCGAATTTCTGGTAGGAGTAGCACTGGCTGACAAAGAATTTGGCAAAGATGAAGTCGATTTATTATATCGTCTGGGCGAACAATATTTTGGTTTGACTCCCAAAGAAATCGCGCAACGTGTTGGATTTGTCATCCAACAGCAATTTATCCCCCGACTTTTCCATTGAAATTTCAATTTTACATACCCATTTCGTGACACCCCTGTTTAATTTTGTTTCAAGGATTTACAATCGTCTCATTCCTGTCCAGGTAAAATCTATTTTTACTATCAAATTGATAGGGTGGGAAGCTGCCGTGATATTTTAGAAAAAAAGAAGTCTGATTTAACGCTTGTAAATTAACAATTCTTCTAAATTTTTAATCCATTTTGACGCCGGGTATTTCGCATTAAAATCCCTTTTCAAAATATATTCCCTCATCGTGGCATTAATTTTGCGAAGTGAGCGCACTATTCTGAATGATCGTGCTGAATAGACGCCATCAATTTAATTCAAATAGCAGCGTTTTTCATCTCCCAGCCATATTATCCGACGAGAATGAAAGACATTCAAATTTATTAAATTCAAAGTGTTAGCAACTTGTTATAAAACATAGACCAGAAAAATTGTAACAATTGAAAAAAAAAATCGACAGATTGGAATGGACAGAATATCATGAGTGGAATCTGCGGAATTATTGAAAATTCACCGAATAGTAATTTAAAAGATCAAATTATGGAAATGACGCGTCAGTTAATCCATCGCGGGCCGGATGGCGAAAATTTTTATCATCATGAAAATGCCGCCTTTGGCGAAAAAGTTATGAAAGTTTTTTATAACGCTTTTCCATCAGAACCGATCACCAATGAAGATAAGACGCTTTATCTGTTTGCGGATGGCGAAATTTATGAATATGCGGAACTTCGTAAACAATTGGAAGCCAAAGGGCATCAATTTAAAAATCTGGGTGATTGTGAAGTGCTTATTCATCTCTATGAAGAAATGGGCGAAAATCTGGCGCGGAATTTACGTGGTGTGTTTGCTTTTGCGATATGGGATACGCGTACGAAAAAGCTTCTCCTCTATCGTGATCACATGGGGGTGAAACCGCTCTATTATACATACCAGAATAATCGTTTCCTCTTTGGTTCAGAGATGAAAGCCTTTTTGGTGGATAAGGATGTCAAGCGTGAATTAAATTTCAATGCGCTGGATCATTATCTCAATTATCGCCTGATTTTCGAGCCAGAAACCATCTATAATAATATTTATAAATTGCCGCCCGGCCACTATCTTATTTTCCAGGATCAAAAACTGGAGATTAAACAGTACTGGGAAATTGTTTATAATGAAAATTATGTCAAATCATCCGCGGAATATCAGGAAGAATTGATTCGGTTGTTAAGTGAATCCATTCAGATTCGAAAAATGGGTGATTTCGCGTTTGGTTCCTATTTAAGCGGTGGGATGGATTCGAGTTCGGTGGTTGTCCTGCTCAGCAAGATGATTGATTATCCCCTGCCAACTTTTTCCATGGCTTTCAAAGAAAAAGGCTATGATGAAAGTTACTATCAACATATCGTGGCGAATTTTGCCAAATCTAATCATCATCAATTTATCGTCGAGCCGGAATCGGTAGAAGAATTGGTTCAAAACCTGATTGGCTATTTTGATCAGCCTTTTGGTGATTCATCAGCGCTGCCGAGTTATTATCTGGCAAAAATGACGCGTAAAAATGTCGCGATGGTTTTTACGGGTGATGGGGGAGACGAGCTGTTGGCAGGGTACACGACCTATCCGGGCATGTTATATAGTGAAAAATACCGGTCATTACCAAAATTTTTATCGCATGGACTTATTCCAGGATTAATTAATTTTGCTGGTATGATTTTACCCCAAAAATATGCTTACGATATTGAACGATACAAAAAAGTTATCGGCGATGCATTATTGCCGTTTGAAGAACGCTATATGCAAAAGATTTCCATTGCCCGCCGGGATTTACGATATCGACTTTATAATGAAATGACAAAATCGAAAATTATGGAAGATAATGAAAAAGCCGGCTGGAAATTCTTTGTAAAAAATCATGCCCATGAAGTCATTAATCGCATTAATTATGTTGATGTTTATTTCCGATTTATGAATACGGTTCTCCCCAAAACCGAATGTACTGCCATGGCAAATTCTCTGATAACGCGCAGCCCCTATCTGGATCATAAGCTGGTTGAATTTGGGGCATCAGTACCACCACATCTGAAAGTACACAAATTCCAGACAAAACGGTTGCTTCACCTGGCCATGGATGATAAACTACCACGGGAAATTCATGTTAAACAAAAACATGGATTTATTCCGCCTCTGACTGTCTGGTTTAAAGATGAATTGGGTTCCTATATTCGCCGAATGTTACTGGCGCCAGATAGTCGTGTCCTCAATTATTTCAATCGGAATGAACTGGAAAAGCTGATTCAGATCCATGAAAGCGGCACCAAAGACCTGGGTGAGCATCTCTGGGGAGTGCTTGGATTCGAAGTCTGGCATCGCCTGTATCTTGGTTAATCGTTAAAAAGTTAAATGATGATAAAATGAGAATATACTGGGATTAAAATAAAAAATTATGTGTGGAATTTGTGGAAAAATAAATCGCAATCCGGCCAACCCGGTTGCTGAACAACTCATCCATCGCATGTGTGACGTGATTGAACATCGGGGACCGGATGATGAAGGATTTTATGTTCAGGGGAATGTAGCTATCGGAATGCGCCGGCTGAGTATTATCGATCTGTCCGGTGGTCGTCAGCCGATTTTTAATGAAGACAATTCAATTGTCGTCATTTTAAATGGCGAAATCTATAATTTTCAGGAAATTCGGGCTGAATTGATTGCGAAAGGTCATCAATTCCGAACAAAAAGTGACACCGAAGCCATTGTTCATCTTTATGAGGATTATGGCGAAGAATGTGTGCAGAAACTTCGGGGGATGTTCGGCTTTGCCCTGTACGATACCCGCAAGAAAAAATTGCTGGTGGCGCGTGATCGGTTGGGGATTAAACCGATTTATTATGCGTTTGATGGCCAAAAATTACTTTTTGGCTCGGAATTAAAATCCTTACTGCAAGATGATTCGCTTTCACGCGAACTGGATTATTTTGCCTTGAATTGCTATTTTTCGTTTATGAATACCATCGCACCGGATTCGATTTTTAAAAACGTGCGCAAACTTCTTCCTGGTCAATATCTGGTTTATGAAAATAATTCGCTTCAAATCAAAACCTATTGGACTTTTCAGTTAAATGAAAATGAGAAGTTAACCGAGACAGATTGTGTGGAACGTTTGATCGAATTGATACGGGAAGCCGTGAAGATTCGACTTATTTCAGATGTCCCCCTTGGCGCATTCTTAAGCGGTGGTATTGATTCCAGCACAGTCGTTGCCCTGATGAGCCAGATTATGGATCAGCCGGTGAAAACCTTCTCGATTGGTTTCAAATCAAAAACATTTAATGAACTGGAATATGCTGGCCAAATCGCCAAACTTTTTAAAACCGATCACCATGAATATGTGGTGGAACCCGATGCGGTTCCGATTATCGATGATCTCATCTGGTACCTGGATGAGCCATTTTCCGATCCATCAGCCATTCCAACCTATTTTGTTTCAAAAATTGCGCGGGAAAATGTGACGGTTGTTCTCACTGGCGATGGTGGGGATGAAATGTTTGGGGGTTACTCTGGCTACAATGTTGAGGCGCTTTTAAATCGGATAGGTCAGATTCCGAAGTTTGTGCGCCATAAACTGCTCAAAAATTTTCTGAATTTTATCCCCAACACGCCATCTGCCCGGTTCAATGAAGAACGAAATCGATTCCTCCGAAACCTGGAACGGGTCGATTTGCCGGCCGAAAATCGATTTTTCAGCCGGCACCAGGTATTTGATGCGCAGGAGAAAAATCTGCTTTATACTCCGGATTTTCTGCAGGCACTGGATGGTCAGTTTAATATTGCAGATCGCTTGTTGAAATATGTTAGTTTTCCCACTGGACTGAATTCAATTAATTCCATGCTCCATCTGGATACGCATCTTTATTTGCCCAATGATATGCTCATGAAGGTCGATAAAATGAGCATGGCCGTATCCTTGGAGGCACGTGTTCCGCTGCTGGACCATGTTTTGGCAGAATTTGTCGCCACCATTCCCTGGCATTTAAAAGTGAAAGGCTCGACCACAAAGCATATTTTGAAAAAAGCCATGTCCCGAATTTTACCACACGAAATTCTCTATCGTAAAAAACAGGGTTTCAATGTCCCGCTGAATGAATGGTTCCGCAACGATCTGGTCAGTCTGGCTTCATCGATTTTACTGGATCCCAAAAGCACAAATCGGGGCATCTTACAGCGTCATCAAATTGAAAAAATATTGAATCGCCACCAGAAAAAAGAGCAGGATTTGAGCTTCCAAATCTGGACACTGATTGTATTTGAAAAATGGTGCCGGCGTTTTCTGGATCAATCACCGACAAAGGGGAAGTAGCATGAAGGTCGTCGTCTGCAATATGCGCTACTTTGTTTCGGGTGGTCCGGAAAGGTATATGTTCACGTTGAAAGAGACGCTGGAAAAAAAAGGGCATCAATTTATTCCGTTTAGTGTCAATTATGACCGAAATGAACCATCAGAATATCAGCGATATTTTGTTGCCCCACCGGGGAACGATACGTCAAATGTTTATTTTAAAGATCTCAAACTTTCTTTTCCACAAAAAATCAAATTTGCGGCCAATGCGATTTATTCACGAGAAGCCTATCAGAAGCTTTTAAAATTATTGAAAGAGACACAGGCAAATTTGATTCAGACTTTGCAAATTCACACGTTCCTTTCCTATGGGATTATTGATGCAGCTAAAAAGTTAGGATTGCCCGTCATTAGTCGCATGTCGAATTATCAGCTTATGTGCCCGGCGGAACTCTTCTTGAGAAATGAAACTGTTTGTGAGGCGTGCACGAAAAACCTGCTGAATGCAATTCGCTACAAATGCATTCAGAATTCGACACGGGCCAGTACCATTCGGGTTGCTTCATTAAAATTGCATCGAATGAAAGGGACTTTTGATAAAATCGATCATTTTATTGTTCCGTCACAATTTTTGCAGCAAAAAATGATCGAAGCCGGCTTTGATGCCAACAAGATTACCTATCTTCCCAGTTTTGTTGATACCCAAAACATTCAGCCGGTTTATGAATCGGATAACTATATTGCGTATTCAGGTCGTTTAGCGGTGGAAAAAGGGATACAGGATCTGATTGATGGATTTTCCCGGATCAATTCGTCGGTACGGTTACTGCTCATTGGCGATTACCAAAATCCCGAAGGGGAGCGTCTGCGGAAATATGTTGCCGAAAAGGGGCTGACCCGAATTGAGTTTTTGGGCTATAAAAAATTTGCTGAGCTGAAAAAAATTCTGGAACGGTCACTTTTTACGGTTTGTCCTTCTAAATGGTATGAAAATACCCCGATGAGTGTTTATGAAAGTCTGGCGATGGGTAAACCAGTCGTTGGGGCGAATCTGGGCAGCATCCCGGAGCAAATCATTCCGGGCCAAACCGGTTTACTTTTCGAACCCGGAAATTCCGCGGATATTGCCGAAAAACTGGACTATCTGATTTCTCACCCCCGGAAGGTGGTGACGATGGGTCAGGAAGCGCGCCAGATAGTGGAAAAATTTCATAGTCCAGAAGTTCATTTTGAAAAATTATTCCAGATTTATCAGGATGTTCAAAAAACTTAAATTGAAAATGTAATCATTCAAAAAGAGTCAGAATTGCAGTCCTTTTGTACGCTGTTGGAGAAATGTTTAAAAGTCTCATCCCCCGTATCGCATATCATTTTAATGTAAAATAGAACGTCGCCCCCTTATCCTTTTCAGCCACCGCCCAGATTCTTCCGCCGTGTTTCTCCACAATTTTTCGCGCCAGGGCCAGACCAATGCCATTTCCTTGAAAATCTTCTTCGCGGTGAAGTCGTTGAAAAACAGTGAACAGCCGTGGATAATTTTTCATGTCGAATCCAACACCATTATCCTGAATAAACACAACTTTTTTGCCGTGAATTTTTTGGGCACCAATTTCAATGATGGACTTTTCGCGTACTTTCGAAAATTTTACGGCGTTTAGAACCAAATGCCGGCATAAAATTTCTAAAAGTTGGATATCACTTTCCACATCGAATAATTTTCCCAGCTTAAACTCAATCTTGCGGTCCTTCTCTTGCTCAAGTATTTCCTGTATTATTTTTTCAAATATGACTTTTAATGAAATTGGTATCAGGTACAGTTGATGATGGTATATTCGAGAAAGAACTAAGATGTTTTCCAAAAATAGGGTTAATTTCTGAATACTGACGTGGATTCGTTCCAGATAGTGTTTAAAATTTTCCGGGGCATCTTTTGGTAACTCTTCCTGTAATATTTTAGAAAATCCATCAATCGCGCGTAATGGGGCGCGAAGATCGTGAGAAAAGGAGTATAAAACCGTGTTTAACTCATTTTCTGAAGTTTTTAGTTGGTTTAATAAAATGCATCGCTTTCGCTCGGTTCGATATAGCCCATGGGCTAAAAGAAAAATCCCTGAAGGAAAAATTCCATAATCATTCAGCAATAGCATCCAGTGGGGAATGATGACAATGTCAGAGATGTAGAAAATACTAAAGGCGATAACAAGTACGAACCATCCAGATTGTAAGTCACTGAGGTGTATGAAATTCAGAAAGAAATAGAAGGCCAGAAACATCATCAACGGGATAAAACATTGTTCACTTTTTATTAAATCCCAGGTAAGTTTTTGATGATGAAGGCTTAGAAAAATTGAGTAAAATAGAATCAACAAAAGTGGGCCAATAAATGATTTAATTTGCAGCTTCATTTTTTGCCTGCGGGGTTGATTTAAACGAACTTTTTGATTAAATGATTTCTTTAAAACAAGGAGCTTTTTTAATATCGAGCCTTTTCCAGAAGCGTTTTCGCTTCCTTTGTCATTGAATCGAGTTCGAGTGCTTTCTCAAGATAGGGGATGGCTGTATCTGTTTGATTCTTCTGGAGATAGGCTTTGCCAAGGTTTTTAAATAAATATGCCATTTGATTTCTATCGAGCGTTTTTTTAAGTCCGGTTTCGATTAATGCAATTGCTTCATCGGGTCGCTTCAGGTGAATGAGTAAATAGGCCGCATCGTTATAAGCTGTTCCGAAAGTAGAGTCTTTACGAATTGCTTCATAATAGGTTTGAAGCGCCTTATCCATCTGATTCATTTGTTCATATATTCGGGCGAGAGGCGGATAAGCCAATACATTTTCGGGATCATAATCAATAGATTTTCGGTAACAGAGAACGGCCGAATCATACTGATTAACCTTCAAAAAAATCCATCCGAGATTTGCCCAGGCCGGTGAAAAAGTTGAGTCTTTATCGAGCGCCCGTAAGAGTAGCTCTTTCGCCTTACCATAATTTTCTTCATTACTCAGGAGGACTGCTTTGGTATTCAATTCTGAAGCTGAGTGAAAATAGGAAGAAGAAAACCAGCCGAAAAAAAGTATGGATAGTAAGATAACCAGAACCGAAATTGCCAAAAATGGATGCGTTCTGAATGGTTTAGGAGAAGTCTTTTTCTTTATCTGTTCGCGAATCGTCTTTAATTCGGACAATATTTCAGAGATTGATTGATAGCGTTGTTCTGGTTGTTTTTCCAGGCATTTAAATACCAATTTGCTCAGTTCTGGTGGAATTGCTAACTCAGGATCGTTTATGGGATGGGGTTCATTATTTAAAATGGAGAAGAGAACGGCCCAATCGTGGTCACCTTTGAATGGAAGGTCACCGGTGAGCAGTTCATAGAGTAAAGTTCCAAAAGAAAAAATATCACTCCGATGATCGATTTCATGCTCATGGCTGATTTGTTCCGGGGACATATAGTCGATTGTGCCCATGGAAACGCCTTCCTTGGTGAGCCGATCCTGCCCCTTAATTTTTGCCAGGCCGAAATCCATTATTTTAAGGAGACCGCTGGATGAGATCATAATATTATCTGGCTTGATATCACGGTGAATGACCTGTTGACTGTGCGCTTTTTCAAGTCCATCAGCCAGTTGTATGGCGATATTAAGCGTCTCTTGCAACGGCAATTTTTGGGTTTTAATTAATTTGCCCAGCGTATTACCATCGACAAACTCCATGTCGATAAAATAAGTATTATCAACTTGTTCGATGGAGTGAATCGTGGTGATGTTGGCGTGGCTCAATTTAGCTGCCGCACGGGCTTCGCGTAAAAATCGCTCCTGTGCAACTTCATCACCGACGGAATCCGGGGCCAGTACTTTAATGGCCACCAGTCGATCCAGGTGCAGATCGTGAGCCTTATAGACAATGCCCATCCCGCCCTTGCCGATTTGCTCTAATATTTTGTAATGACCAATTGTTTTCTGAGTCAAATTTTTCATGAATCAGACCAGAATTTTATTCATAACCTATTAAGTCGCTATCAATTATAATACAATTTAAATTGTTAAAAGTCAAGCAAAAACTACAGGTTGTCACGTGTCAATGATAAGAATTCACGAAATAGGAGCAGGGCGCAAAGGGCAGAGCGCAAAGGGCAGAGCGCAGAGGGCGGAGAGAGTAACGCCTGTTGTGAAAAGCGAATTTTAAGTCTTTCGAAATATTTCTGCTCCCTCCAGCTCTTTACGCTATGCGCTATGCTCCATGCGCTACGCATGACTTCATCACCCGAAATACCAGAAGTGTTTAAGCCAGCTCTTTACGCTATGCGCTATGCTCCATGCGCTACGCTCCATGCGCACTGCCCCTTGCATCTTCCAAAATTCGCTTGACTTTTAGCGTGGATTAATGTATTATTAAACACTTCATATCCCATTAATCGTTGTAAAAAAGGAGCGTAACCATGAACATCGAATCAATGCAAAATTTTTCCTACCTGGTGGCAATTGTTGGACTTTTAGCCGTTTGTTATTTATTGTTCCGCTTAATTAAAGCCCTTAAAAAATATGATGTTAAATATGCCCGCTATGCTTACCTGATTGTTGGGCTCGTTCCGGTTTATGAACTCATCAAGACCATTAACGTGAAATATAGATGGTTTGAGAAAGAATGGTACTATAGTCCTTTTCTTTATTTCTGGGTCTTCTTTTTGTTGTTTTGTATTGTTCAATTCATTCGCGAAACTAAAAAATTACGGAGCTAACGCTATGAAATCTTTAAAAGTTAGGGGTTCTTTGGCAATCTTTTCCCTTTTTTGTTTAATGATAGCAAATTGTAGAACTTCAAAAAATACTGATATTGATCTGTTACTTGTTAATGGAAAGATTTGGACAGTTTCCCCTGCGATGCCCTGGGCGCAGGCTGTGGCGATTCGCGGGAATGAGATTGTTATGGTGGGGAAAACGGCTGAATTAAAAAAGCATGCTGGAAGTGCAACCAAAATTATTGATTTGCAGGGAAAATTTATTATTCCCGGATTTAACGATGCCCATGTTCATTTCCGAAATGGTGGTGCATCTTTGCTGGGAATCAAATTACGCGAAGCAAAAAATGAAACTGAGTTTACAGAACGGATTCGGGAAAAAGCACAGACGCTGGCGCCAGGTGCCTGGATTACTGGCGGGGAGTGGGATCACGAGGCATGGCCCAGTCAGAAGCTGCCAACGAAGGATTTAATCGATTCCGTAACACCCGAGACACCAGTATTAGTCGATCGGTTGGATGGTCATGTGGCGCTGGCAAATAGCCTGGCATTACAGATGGCAGGTGTTAACAAAAACACGAAAGATCCACAAGGCGGGAAAATTGATCGAAATCCAGTGACAGGCGAGCTGACGGGTATTCTCTGGGACGAAGCGATTGGATTGGTCGGCAGGGTGATTCCCAATATCAGTAAAGCCGAAATTCAGCAGCAACTGGAAGCCGCCCTTCAGCATGCCAGGGAAATGGGCGTTACTTCGATTCAGGATAATAGTTCGGCCCTGGATTTGACGATTTATCAGGAATTGGTAGCGGCGGGGGAACTAACTGTCCGGATTAATGCCTGGCGCGCATGTGAAATGGCTGAACATTACGAACACATTGGTATAAAAGCGCTGTTTGGTAACCCCATGATTCAGCTTGGCACCATGAAAGTCTTTTCGGATGGTTCAATGGGGGCTGGTTCGGCCCTCTTTTTCGAGCCTTATACGGATGAACCTGCGACGAGCGGGATTCCTATTTATCCGGAAACCGATTTATACCAGTTAATCGAAAGGATTGACGGGATGGGCTTGCAGATTGCGACCCACGCGATTGGTGATAAAGCCAATCACTGGGTTTTGAATGCATATCAAAAAGCCATTGCGAAGAGCGGGCGGAAAAACGCCCGTCATCGAATAGAACACGCGCAGGTGGTGACCGATACCGACCTACCACGATTTGCCGAATTAGGTGTAATTGCTTCGATTCAACCTTCCCATTGCATCGATGATATGCGGTGGGCTGAGAAACGAATCGGAAAAGAGCGCTGTACCGATGCTTATCGATTCAAGTCGCTGGTTGATGCGGGTGCAAAAGTCGCATTTGGTACGGATTGGCCTGTTGAGCCATTAAACCCGATGCTGGGAATTTATGCTGCCGTTACCCGTGAATATCCCGAAGGCGGTCCGGCGGGTGGATGGCAACCGAATGAAAAGCTTTCTATGGCGCAGGCCATTGAATTTTATACGCTTGGTTCAGCGTATGCCGAATTTATGGAAAATAAAAAAGGCACAATTGAAGCCGGGAAACTGGCCGATATTATCGTCCTTTCCAATAATCTGTTTGAAATTTCCCCACAGCAGATATTGGAAACGAAAGTGTTGATGACCATTGTGGATGGGAAGGTTGTTTATGAGCGTGATGAGAAGATGTAAAACAAGCTTTCTTTTTAAAATTCTATAAAATCCGATGCCATCACTTCAAATGAATTCGTATTCCCGAATCAGCAATGGCATCTTCATGGTTACCGCTATGGAGGTGGAACTGGTGGAAATTTTTTCTCAGGAAATGGTCTCAATGACGCGCCGAAAATGAAAACCATAAATTGCCATCGTGATTGTCAGGCCAAATTTTTCAGGACATTTAAAAAGGCTGTAAAAAAATAATTTCCAGTAAAATTTTCTTCCGTCCTCTACTATTCCCAACCGCCAAATTGAACGAAAAAGGGCTTGAATTCTATCTGGTGTCAGACGATAGGGCCGCTTTACAGGTGCCTGATATTCCCGAAGCATCGTTTTCACCCGTTCATAATAAGCTGCTGGGGCGTAAATCGTCTCCAATATTTTTCGGTAACCCTCGACCAGTTTCTGTTGCGGCATTTTGGGAATAAAATTCATCGAGCCATCCATATTATCACCACTCATTCGATGCAGCAAGCGATTTTCTTTTTTCAGGCGTTCAAAAAGCCGGGTTCCGGAGGGCGCATTTAACAATCCCACCATGGCGGTTACAATACCACTTTTTTGAATGAACCGGATTTGCTGCTCAAAAATTGAGGGAGGGTCATTGTCAAATCCTACAATAAAGCCAGCGGAAACCACCAGCCCACACTTTTGCAGCTTTTTTACCGATTCAACTAAATCCCTTTTCTGATTTTGCTTTTTGCCACACTCTTCCAGACTTTCATCATTTGGTGTTTCAATGCCCACGAAAGTATGTTCAAACCCCGCGTCCACCATTAATTCCACCAATTCCTGATCATCGGCCAGATTGATGGAAACTTCGGTCGTAAATTCAAACGGATAGTCGCGTTCCTGCGACCATTGAATGAGGGCGGGTAACAGTTCGTACTTCAGCTTGCGCTTATTTCCAATAAAATTATCATCTACCACAAATACCGACCCGCGCCATCCAATCTGATACAGTGATTCTAATTCCGCTAAAAACTGTTCTTTACTCTTTGCACGGGGTTTACGTCCATTGAGTACCGTAATATTGCAAAATTCACAATTATAAGGGCAACCTCTTGAATATTGAATCCCGATGGATGCATATTTTTTAAACTTTAATAAATCCCATTGTGGAATAGGCGACAATGAAATATCTGGAAATTCATCGGAAGAATAAATATGTTTCAACGTCCCCGCTTCCAGATCTTTTAAAAACAGCGGTAAGGTCAGTTCAGCCTCATTCAAAATAAAATGATCAACACCTGAAAATTCCTGATAATCGGTAGTTACGAATGGTCCACCCGCGACAACTTTTACGCCGAGTTGATTACAACGTTGAATAACCTGTTTCATTGATTCAACATGCACATTCATCCCACTTAAAAAGACAAAATCCGCCCAACGAATATCATCGTCAGTTAATCGGGAAAGATTCATATCAATCAACTTTCGCTCCCAATCTTTCGGAAGCATCGCGGCGACGGTCAACAATCCTAACGGGGGTTCAGATGATTTTTTCGAGATAAATTTTAAGGCATTTCGAAAGCTCCAGAAAGTGGTTGGCGTTTCTGGATAGACGAGCAAAATTTTCATGGTTTTTCTCCTCAATACCTGGATATTTTAAAGATTTTAATTGATAATTTTTTCAAGAGGCTTTAAAATTTTCTTGGCATTTCCAATAAATTTCCGTATTATAATATACAAAATTTTCCAGTAAATTTTTGTAAAACTAATGTAAAACCTGTTAAAAAGCGTATCGTCTATGAAAGCACGTGGTTTTATTTTTCATCCCGTTTTGGTGTTCGTTCTGGCGCAGCTTTCCTGGTTTTCGCTACTTGGCTTGTGGATTTATTGGTATGTTTCCAATTATTTTTTAATTGATAAAGTTGGTGAGAGATTTTCGGCTCGAATGGCAAATCATACCACCAGTATCATCGCACTGGTCGTGGGATTGATCTTGTTAGCCGCCATCCTGGTGGGCATTTATATGATGTTTATTTATCTGAATCGGGAGAAAAAACTAAACAAACTTTATGATAATTTTATTGCCAATGTGACCCATGAACTAAAATCCCCCCTCGCCTCAATTCAGCTCTATCTGGAAACTTTAAATTTACGGGAAGTGTCGTCGGAACAACAAAAAAAGTTTATTGCACTCATGCTCAAAGATTCACATCGGTTGAATAATCTCATCAATTCGATTCTGCAAATCTCTGCTCTGGAACAAAAACAAATCGCTAATGATTTTCAAATTTTTCAAGCCGAATCTATCTTTAGACCCCTTATTCAAGAAGCAATTGAGCAATTTAAACTTTCACCCGATTCAGTCCGGATCGCTGGTAAAGCCAATTGCCTTTGTGTGGTCGATCGAAATGCAATTAAAATTGTCATTGATAATCTTTTTGATAATGCTATTAAATACAGTACCGACGCACCTGAAATTAACATACAATTTAGTGTTAATTCACAATCTTGTTGTGTTGATTTTTCTGATCAGGGGATCGGCATTCCATTGCCGGATCAAAAGAAAATTTTTAGTAAATTCCATCGTGTTTATCATCCAGCTATCCCCACCGTAAAAGGGACGGGATTGGGTCTATATTGGGTTAAAGAAATTATTAAATACCATGGAGGACGAGTATCTGTTTTTAGCAAAGGACTGCATAAAGGAACGACTTTCAAGATTGAATTACCAATTTATCAAACCTCAAAAATACATTATATTAATAATTTATTGAAATTGACACGACGTGAAAAACAAAAGGTAATGATAGATGAATCAGAATGAGTTTGCTGGTAGCCAGATTTTACTTGTAGAAGATGAAGAAACATTAGCCGTTGGTCTGGAATATAATTTACGGGCAGAAGGGTATGCGGTAACCTGGGCCCCTGATGGGCGCAAGGCACTGGAATTTTTCGAGTCAAATCATTTTGATTTAATTCTTTTGGACATTATGCTCCCTTATTTTGATGGCTTTGAAATCGCCAGTTTTGTACGTAAAAAATCGCCTCAAATTCCAATTTTAATTTTAACCGCCCGAACAGCCGCGGTTGATCGAACTCAGGGATTAAAACTCGGTGTTGACGATTATTTAACAAAACCCTTTCATCTACCGGAACTCTTATTGCGTGTTCAAGGGATGCTTCGCCGAAAACAGTGGTATAAAGAAGTCGCGATGATCCAGCCGGTTTTTCATTTCGGAGAAAATACAATAAATTTTGAAAATCTAACCGCACAGGCTGGCAAAACCAACATTGAACTCACCGCCCTGGAAGCTACTTTCTTAAAATATTTAATCGAAAATAAAGGCCGGGTGATTTCACGACAGGAACTGCTGGAAAAAGTCTGGCAAATTCGCTCGGAAGTGGAAACCCGCACGGTTGATAATTTTGTTGTACGATTACGAAAATATTTTGAAGCTGATCCGGCTCATCCTGAGTTTATAAAAAGTGTACGCGGAGCCGGCTATATTTTTGAATTTACAAAATGACACTGACTATACTATTAACGAAATGGTTTTCGGATTTAGAAGAACTTGACCACCCCTAAATCCATAGCCGTCAGGTTAAGGTGATAACAAATTGAAAATTAAGAACTAAGTTGAATTATAAACTGCCCTCACCCTAACCCTCTCCCAGAGGGAGAGGGGATAGCTACGCCCTCTCCCTCTGGGAGAGGGTTGGGGTGAGGGTTAGATGCCCGGAATTCTATGAATTTTATTGTATAACCAACATATTGTTTTTTAATA
>DYKB01000135.1 GCA_020722815.1 Caldithrix sp.
GAGATTGCTTCGTCGCATAAAACGCTCCTCGCAATGACAGGCGTAGATCACATTTTAATACCAAAGGGAGACTACTTCGTCGCAAAACCTGTCCTGAGCTTTCGTCGCACAAAACGCTCCTCGCAATGACAGAATTCTGTTATATTTTAATTCTTATAAAACGTACATTTTAGTCATATTAGCAATTTCCGCCTGTATCATCTTCCTCAACTCCCCCGGCCCCACCACCTCCACCTCCGCCCCGAACTGCATCACCCAGCGCTTGACATTATCCAGACCCTGAACATCCATTTCTAAAAGCAAGCGGCCATCGGGTTATTCGGTTCGCATCTGGGTTTCGTGCCATTTACGCTCCCGAATCCAGCGCGCCTGAAACGGACTGAATTTTAGTACCACGTGGTAAGTCTCACCGCCGCAAAGCAGATTAAAACTATGCTTCAGCATCGCTTCAATCGAAAAATCCTTTGGTATTTCAAATTCACGGTCAGTTCTTTCCATGGTCATGATCCGATTTAAAGCAAAAATACGCTCCTTGTTACGGAGATGACAGAAACCAACGAGATACCAGTTAGCATAATGGTTATGCAACAGATAAGGATCAACCAGACGTTCGGTATCTTCATTACGCCACAAAGCATGATAACGGATTTTAATTTGCAGTCGTTCGCGTATTGCCTGCTGGATCAACTGGAAATAATGGCTTTCAATGGCTGAACCGGGCAGCGATTGAAAAGAGATAAAATCAGCATTCATATCTGAATAGCTGTTATTGGGCAGACAATTGAGTACTTTTTGAATCACATTACGAATTTCTGCATAGTAAGGCGTATTTTCATATTGACTCAAAATACGTTGATTCACAATCAATGATAAGATGTCGCTTTCCTTTAATTGTATTGCTGGTAACAGAAAATTGGTCTCAGTATAATAAGAGCCATTATTGCGTTTATCAAATTCAAGCGGTGCCTGCAGCAAATCCCGCATCAAATCAAGATCACGGGCAATCGTTTTGGCACTTACTTCGAGTTCGCGTGACAGCGTCTGACAATTTGGGTATTTATTATCCCGCAAATATTGGTCGATCTGAATCATACGATAAAATACAGGATGATAGTATTTCAAAAGTCAATTCCTCATGTTAATAAAAATCCGGAAATAATATAATCACCAGGTTAGGACAAGGGATGTCCTGGCAAAAAAATATTTGTATATTTTAAATATTTTTTAGCTAAATCATTTTAGTATAAGATGCGCCTTTTGCAACGAAGCAATCTCCTGCCATGACCTGTCATTGCGAGGAGCGCTTTTTGCGACGAAGCAATCTCCGACGTTATGCCAGGAGATTGCGAGCCTAAAAAACAGGCTTCGGCAAAAAACGCCTCGCCATGACAGGGTTTGGGTTGTCATTGCATGGCGCGCTTCCTTGATGCACTGGTTCAGTAAAACGAACTTTTCTGCATGCGCTGATAATATAACACCATGGGTAGGACAACGGATGTCCTGCCAATAAAATATTTTTTTATTTCATTCAAGTTTGTACAAAATAAATCCAAATTGAAATTTTGGATTTATGAAAATGAAAATTAAATATGCATTTTATTTTTTCCTGCAGAGCGACAGATAATGTAATAATTTACGCATTTCACAGACATTTGTCAAGTAATATCCCATAATTTTTTCAAAGTTTTTAGTTATTTATCAGGAAAATTTGAGAAAGATAGCTGCGTTGACAGAAATCAGAAAGAAGAATAAATATCTGTTTAAAACGACAGGATTGTTTCATGACAAAATTGGTTTTGAGCATATATCGAAGGAAATGCTCTTCCCAATGACAGGCAGCATTTTTTTCGAATAGACTCGAACAAAAATCTCAGAACAATAAGAAAGTTATGCTGCTTTTTCCCGCTGCAAAATTTTACCGGAACGGATCCGAGTCGGAATTGTTCATGGTAAAATGCAACCAGGATGCAACAAAGCGTCCGATATCCATGGTTAAACTTTACCGGATTACAATGGCGTCTGGTTTTAGTCCGGTAAAATCGGACCAAGGTGAAAGGGAGTCTTATTGCAGGATTGTCCGGAAAAACCAAACGACAGGGGAGGTTTCCGTCAGCTTGGCAAAAGTTGACTAAACTGAACCGAAGCGCCGGTCCGGCCTGGTAATATGTGACCAAGCTGAACCAAGGCCCGGATCCGGTCTGGTGAAATGTGACCAACCTGAACCAAAGCTCAAATCAGGTCCGGTCAAATTTTACCAAATACAATCGAAGCCGGGAGCGCAGAGAGCAGAACGCATGGCGCAGGGAGCAGAGCGCAGGGCGTAAAGAATACCAATTGTTATCGATTGTGGCCGATTCAATGCAATGCCACTCTTTCGCAAGACATTAGCCACCGCCGGAGTGTTGGGACGAGAAAAAACTGTCAGCAGCCAGCAGCCACAAGCCAAGGGCCAACAGCTATCAGCCAGCAGCTATCAGAATTTCATTGAAACCAAACCCCGCTCAGAGCATAATAAATCGCCATTAATGATGAAAAAATCGCGCTGCTGATAAAACGGTAATTGTAATGAATTTTATTTTGGATCAAATAGTTGGCAGTGATTGAGAGGGGAATATTTACGAAAAATGATTTCAAACCAATGATACACAATGCCCAATTGAGATTCGCCCAATTTTGGGAAAAGAAATTGATGAAAAACAGATGCCGCGCAATCCATATTGGATTGAAGTAGAGCAAGGCCAGTACGGTGCGCCGACAAGATTTTTTAAATGTCGCCAGGTTCACAGCATTACTGGACGGGTGCTGATCGATCCAGCGGAAATAGTTTGGAATTTCAACGGCATACAGGCAGGCTCCAATCACACAGATGCCGAGTAGTCGGAGCCATAAAAACTGATCCAGAATGACGGCCGCGATGGTATCCCCGATGGAATAAATGAACAATCCGCTGAGGATGTCTTTTTTGGCTATGGTGATTTTCATGGTACTTAATTTCTTCCTGACTCATCTTAAATGGAATCACCGTAAGCTTTACCTGAATTGCCATGAGCTTCAGAGCGTGTATCCGCCGCCTTCTTTTGCGATATCGCGTAAAAAGTGGAATATATCCAGAAAATTTGATTTTCCGGATGCATTCAGACCAACCAGAAAAGTTCGCTCACTTATGGATTCGCTTTATTAAAATTTTTCCAATTGGTTAATATAAGCTTACCGTATCCACTCAATAATTAATGGTAAGTTGGAATATAGCTTGCTGTGATATGCTCGCTTTAATATTCGCAGAATAATTTATAGCCGAATTATTCTGCTATAAATCATTCTGCTATAAAATTTTTTTTTCTTCTAAACTCAAATTGATGTCGTTACCATCTATTCTTGAGCGGATACATAAGGCAGCACTTAATTCACTAATTTAATAGGTCTTAAGGCCCAATTCACCAAGTGTGCTGAACACTATTGGATTTCAGCACCTTAACCTAAGCGTTAAATTTTGAAAATCCCGTCTGCGCTTCAAAGTAATCTTCTAATTCTTTGATTTTTTCCGTCTTAAGTAACGCGACAGCTTTTAGATCCGAAAGTAATAAATCCATTATCGCGTGCATTTTGTTTCGCAGATGTTTTATAAATGGATACCCGCAAATATCGTAAAGGGTATCCAGTGGTGCTTGATCCAAGCTTTCAATCGAAGGATAAACATGCCGATGATTGCATTTGCACAATTGGCAATTACTTCATCATCCTTTTGTCGTTTTTAGTTGTGCTTTTTTTACTTTTTTTCATAAACCCGCTAAAATATAATTTTGAGATGCGGCAGTCTTTAGTTGGCATCGTGACGGCACCACCGATTAACGAACGAATATCGATTCCAGAAACATTGAACCGGTGAATAGACTGCCCTAACCAAAACTGCGGCCCAAATTGGAATTCGCAGTATAAATTGAATAGCGATACTTCTCCCGGTAATCTTTCGGCGCGCCCGCTTTGAAACGCCATTAACCGGAATACAATCCTTTCAAAATTTTCTCATGCGTTAACGGCGCGGCATAGGGCATGCGTAAGTCGGGCTTAAAGGCTTGCATCGCATTGCGCAAGGCAAAATAAACGCCAATCCCGTACATGAATGGCGGCTCCCCAACGGCTTTTGCTCCCAGAATACCATCCTGGTTTTCTTCGCTGTTGAGGAATTTTACCTGCAGATTTTTGGGGATGGAAAAAATATCCGGCACTTTGTAGGTGCTTAACGTATTCGTCAATAATTTGCCATCGGCGGCGTGCTGAATCTCTTCCAGCGTCATCCAGCCCAATCCCTGCACGATGCCGCCTTCGACCTGGCCAAGATCAATAAGCGGGGCGAGACGCTTGCCGGCGTCGTGCACCACGGCCACGGTATCAATTTCAAAAATTCCGCGCAGACAATCCAGAGTCACTTCAATCACCGCGGTGCCATTGACGTGATAGGCAAAGGGATTCCCTTTTTCGCTGGTCTTATCAAAATAAATGCCGGGGGTCGCATAGAAGGCATGAGCCGATAAACTGATGCGCTGCCGGTAGGCATGCAAAACCAATTCTTCCCAGGTGAATCTGGTTTTTCCGGTGTTATGATAAAGGATTTCGTTTTTGATTTCATACTTATCGTTCGGTTCGGTCCCTAAAAATTTGGGCATGGCCGCTTTCAAGCGTTTTAAAATTTCTTCACAGGCGATTCGGGTGGCATTGCCGTTCAAATCGGCACCGGTACTGGCCGCGGTCGGAGACATATTGGCAATCCGGGTGGTATTCGTCGATTCGATGCGGATGCGGGCTTCGGAAATTGAAAAGATGCTGGCGGCAACTTTACGAAGTTTTTCATTTACCCCCTGCCCCATTTCAACTGCGCCGGAGCTGATACTCACGCTGCCATCATTATAAACATGAACCAACGCACTGGCTTGATTGAGAAGCGTGTTTGTAAATGAGATACCAAAACAAACCGGCATCAATGCCAGACCTTTCTTTTGCCGGGGACTTGAATGGTTGAATTGATTTACCTTACGAATTTTTTCATCTACTTGATAATCATGCCAGGCCAGGTCCCAGCATGTTTGGGCGCGATTGTTTTTGGCCGCCATGCCGTAAGGAAAAGTCTCACCTTCGGCAATCAAATTTTGTTTTTGAATCTCAAGTGGAGAAATATTGAGCTTTCGTGCGGCTTCGTAAATGGCACATTCCAGCACAAACATGGCCTGCGGGCCGCCAAATCCTCGAAATGCGGTGTTCGGCGGCAGGTTTGTCCGGCAGGCAATTCCTTTGGCGTGGACATTTGGAATGAAATAGCTGTTGGTGCAATGAAACATCGTCCGTTCGAGAATGGCGGTGGATAAATCTGCGAACGCGCCGGCATTTTGATAATACGTCACCTGATAGGCCAGGATTTTCAAATTCGCGGTCAGCCCAATTTTAAAGTCCGAAGAATACGGGTGACGCTTGCCGGTAAAAGCCAGGTCTTTGCTTCGGGGCAAAATTAATTTTACGGCTTTTTTCAATTTTGCCGCGGCCAGTGCAGCCATGGCCGCCCAGACATTGGCCTGATCCTCCTTCCCCCCAAAGCCGCCGCCAATTCGAAGTACATCGACTTCAATTTGATTGAAAGCCACCCCCAGGACGTCTGCCGCTGTTTTTTGGACCGCCGCAGGTGATTGTGTAGAGGAGAAAATTTTAATCCGATTGCCTTCCAGCGGAATCGCGACCGCACTTTGCGTTTCCAGATATAAATGCTCCTGCGCGCCGGATTCAACGGAATTGCTCACGATATATTGGCATTGAGACCAGCCGGCGGCGAGGTCCCCACACGAAAAGACACGTTCCTGACCTATGATTTTCCCCTGGGCGTACGCCTGGCGGGCATCGAAAATCGATGGTAACGCCTGGTATTCAAGTTCAATCAGTTTCAACGCGCGGCGGGCGATTGCGGGCGTTTCCCCGATGATGACGGCAATCGGTTGGCCGACATATTCAAAAATATTTTCGGCCAGCAGCGGTTCATCGTGCAGGATGTGTCCAATCTGATTTTTACCCGGAATGTGTTGCCAGGTAAAAATATCCCGAATTCCGGCGAAAGCGCGCGCTTTAGAAACATTGAGGTGGGTAATTCGGCCATGCGCTGCCGGTGCAACGAATACAGCCGCGTGAAGGGTGTCTTCGGGGAGTGGTACATCATCCACAAAAGTCGATAAGCCTTGAACATGCAAGACCTGATCCAGATTATTCATGATAAGCCTTTTTTAAATGCCGATCGCACTGATATGTATAATAAATTTGTTTTGCTAATGCACGATTTTCAAGATTCGATTTCAAAATACAAATCAAATTGGGCACGACTGATTTAGATTTATACTAATTTTGCGAATTTAATCGAAAATAATTTCTCCGCTACAAGGTCGAGAGCCAAGAATCATTTGTACGAATACGTTAAGTTGAGAAAAATGATAAAACTTTTTTAACGCAGAGGCGCAGAGGACGCAGAGAAGAGAATAATCAAGTCAAGAATTATCGTTGCATTATTTTACAGATGGATCGGCGATCCAGAAATTTTAGTTTTTTATAATAAAGCGCCGCTGCGAACCTCTGCGGTCTCTGCGCCTCCGCGTTTATTTTTTCTTCATGAATAAAATTTCATTTTTTAACTTTAAGAGCTTAACGATGTCGTATTCGCCCAAAACCAGCAGCCGCCTGTTCTCCGTTGCATCTGGTAGAAATCAGGCCTGAATGTTTTCAGCTTCCGACATTTTCGGAAAGAGCGTCACAAAGTGCGCCAAAATCAGTTGTTTCAATAATAATTTCTTATATCCCGCCGTCCCCCGAACATCAGTAATCGGCGTCACTTCACTCAGGGCGAAATCGATGGTCGCCGCCACATTTTCCCGATTTAATGCTTTATTTTTTAAAAATGCACTCGCTTTGGCCAGATAACACGGGATGGGCGCCACACCGCCAGCCGCGAGATGCATTTCATTAATAAAATTATTTTCCATCGAAATCAGAATCGCGGAATTGACACTCGCAATATCCAGATGGGTTCGGCGCGATACTTTCTCAAAATTAAACCGACCCGATTTCGGGGGAATCGGAAAAGTGATCGAATGCAGCAATTCCGCCGGCGATTTATCAAGTTGTTTATAGCCCCGGAAGAAATCTTTCAACTTCACCGTCCGCATCTGGTCATTCTGTTTCAGCACCACGGTCGCCTCCAAAGCCAGTAACATGATGCTCAGATCCCCGATGGGAGAAGCGTTGATGATATTCCCGCCGACCGTCGCCCGATTGCGAATCGAGGGACAGGAAATGAGATGAATATATTTTTTAAAATCCGGCCACGCGTGCTGGATGATTTCACTTGTTTCCAATTCAGTAATTGTGGTCGCGGCCCGGATCACACACTGATTATTTTCGATATAAATGCCTTTAAAGTTTGCCTCCCGACTGAGCAGCATGACATTGGCGTCGGGTACATCCTCACCCTGTTGCCGATAAAAATCGGTGCCGCCGGCCATAATCACCGGCTGTCCTGATAATTGATTCGGGGAAGTTGGCAGACTTTGAATCCGGTCAGGAATCGACAAGAAATATTCAGGCAAAAATTTTTGTTGGACTAAGAAGGAAATCCGGGTATCGGGATAGGAATGCGCGAATTCATCAGAATTTATTAAATTGAGACTACGCGCCATGGCCCGGATAATTGAAGTATAACCGGTGCAGCGACAGATATTGCCGGCCAGAAACGCAATCGCTGCCGGTAAGTCCAAAGTTCGGGCTTGCAGCAAATAGCCGGTCATGGAAATGACAAAACCGGGGGTACAGAATCCGCATTGGGAAGCCCCATCGTCAACAATCGCCTGCTGGATGGGATTTAATGTTTCACCGTTCAGGCCTTCGATGGTGACCACATGCGTATGTTCGGCATCGCCCAGGGGAAAGAGGCAGGAATTTACGGTCCGGTACTCTATCCGGTGCGCCTGCATTTTGCCCCACAGCACCATGCACGAGCCGCAATCGCCTTCGCGGCAGCCTTCTTTGGTCCCTTTCAACTTCATATAGTTGCGAAGGACATCGAGCAGCACCGTGCCAGCGGGCAGCTCAAAGGATTCAGGTCGGTTATTAATAATGGTTTGAATCATCGTCATGCTTAGGCTTTCAGCGATTAAAATTCAGTGGATTCGGTTGTTTACTTCATATAAATGCGTATTTTTAACCGATAATATTTAAATTCTTTTACGCTGGTCAGTTCCGTTGGGTTCAATAGTGGCTTTTTCTTTTGTCGCCTTTTCAAATGGTAAACCGGCGAAGGAAATATCAACAGGCATTTCAGTTGCGTCATGCCGGTTCGTTTGCAAACGATTTATCGGGCATCCATTGTTTCGGCGAAGATGGATTCCCGCCAAAAACATGCGGGAATGACGGTGACCGGTACAGCGGCTATTGGGTGCTTAATTTGTTATCCACAAGCCGAAGTGGTTTTCGGATATTATTTTAGTGATCCGAAAGCCCTCACCCCAACCATTTCCCAAAGGGCTGATCGTGTCCCACATTTTTTACTGGACACGGGGAAGTTAAAAAAAAAACAGGAGAATTCGTGCGTGACCGGCGCTTCTTGAACTCACCCCCCGGCCCCGTAGCTGTCAGGTTAAGGGCTTGATTTATTAAAAAATAATATGTTGGTTATACAATAAAATTCATAGAATTCCGGGCATCTGACCCTCACCCCAACCCTCTCCCAGCGGGAGAGGGCGTAGCTATTCCCCTTCCACCTGGAAGAGGGCGTAGCTATTCCCCTTCCACCTGAGAGATGGCGTAGCTATTCCCCTTCC
>DYKB01000225.1 GCA_020722815.1 Caldithrix sp.
AAGGATGTACTTTGCCGGTTTCGGTGACTATTACCAAAGGCAGTTTAAGCGCAAGTGCCACAGTGGACGCAGCGGGAAGGATATATTAACAATTTCGAATTTTTAATTTCGAATTTCGATTGAATTTTGAATGATCGAATTTCGAAATTAAAAATTCAAGCATTAAAATTTGATTCAAAATTCAAAATTCAAAATTCAAAATTCCCGTTCGGGTTTTACTCTTATCGAAATGCTGGTGGTTGTTTTTGTGATTGGCATGGGGCTCATTGGCGCGATGTCTTTTTTCAATATCAATCTTAACAATCAGTTCGAAGCCAAGAACGAACTCATCGCGGCCGGTCTCGCGCAAGAAGGCGTGGAACTAGTGCGAAATATCAGGGATTATAATGTTTTGTCGGGTGAGGAATGGTATAAACTTGATTTGCTTGGCGGAACCACACTTTGTCAAAGAATCGATTATAGATCTTTAGATAAGTCATGGCTTTTGGGTATATATTTTCACAAGTGCCTAGGCCCTCTTATTTTTAGCGATAAAGTTTGTCTAGATAATACAACTAGGAAATATAGACAATGCTCAAATTTAGAATCGGCTAACACTGATTTTAAAAGGAGTATTTCTGTTAGCGAAAATGGAGATTTAAACGCTGGCGGTTATTTGGAAGTGACCTGCATGGTTACATGGAACAATCGAACAACTGTCGCGAAGGATATTTTATACGCGAATCGGTTTTAGGAAAAATATGTTTGAAAATTTATCTTCTTCCAAAAAAGAGAAAAAAATAGCGCAGGGTTTTTCCCTCATCGAACTGCTGGTCGCGATGTTTATTTTGTTGATGGTGATGGGCGCGATGGTGGCGGTTTCGATTGCGGGATTTCGGTCGTATCAAAAGTCAAAAGCCATCAAGACGATTGCCGAAGACATTGGTTTTGCCATAAATTCAATCGCCAAAGATGTGAGGATGGGGAAAATTGAAAACGGAGATAATTACGCAAATGGGGAAGCTAATTCCTATCTGTTAATAACAAGAAACAGAGGGGGTAGGGTTTGCTATAGGATAAATTCCGCATCGGTTGCGGTTGCCAATATAGCCAGCGGCGACAACGATTGTTCCAACGAAAATTATAGCAATATAGTTGATCTTTCAGGCACGGGTATGTCTTTTGCGGCAAGTTCGGCATTCCGTTCTTGTCTCACGGATCATGACGGAACGGGGACAGCTTGCAATGGAACGGCTGAAAAACGGCGCGGCTGGGTTGAAATAAATTTGAATATAGAAAGTCCCACTATGGAAACGGATGCGATTCGAGTGCAGACAATCGTTTCCTCGCGAGATTATGGCTGGGAA
>DYKB01000009.1 GCA_020722815.1 Caldithrix sp.
ACCATCAATATATTTTTCTTGCGTTTCCTTATCCTCCCAATCCCACCATTTCGTCAATTTCGGTTGAGGAACAGTAAAAACTCGTTTTGATAAATGCCATTTATCGCTATGAGGATCCTCTATCAGTATCTGATAAATGTAAATACCAGTTGTAGCAGTCGCATTTTTGTCAAAATAGTGATATTTGCCATTTTGAAATATAAAGTCTGCCAGGAAAATAGAAACTATTTCTTTATCACCATCTCGGTGAATACGAAGTATTTTACCAGAAGTGTTTTGGCTAAATTTTGAAAATTTCAATTCAATGACAACCCTATCAGGTCTCTGGTCAATTGTCCATATTGTGTCAATCATCTCCGTCGCCAGATTCTTATAAATAGTCTGATCACTCATGAGTATTTTCATCAGGCGATCATCTTTTTGCAGCAGCGTCCGGGCGTTTTCTGCTGCCTGAACTGGCCAGCCCGATAGAAAAATCCCGACCAAAATAATAAACAGGTTAAATTTTATAAAACGATAATCCATATTTCCTCCAATTTTAAAGAATCCTGTCATGTTACCGATGGAAGAAGCTTTTAATTGTTAAGATTTTGTAACAAAGGTCTAGATATAATAGACGTTTCGAAAATTAAAATACGTCCGGATATTTTACTCTTTTTTAAAATGATTCATTTTAATATATGATTGGTAAATTATAAGTGTAAAATGTCTTTTGCTGTACTTTACACATCATAATTTTAATTTTTATATTATCGTGTTTTGACCTCACACTTCGGTATATAATGTACATCGAATCAATCTATTTTTCAATCGGTAAATTAAATGTCAATTAACAAATTTCCATATCAATTTAAAAATAAAATGATATAACACAAGTATTTATTTTTGTTAAATAACCATTTCCATATAGTAAAATCAAAGAGAATCGAATTTCCAAGACCAAAGAACTGAATCAAATCAGATAATTGAAATTTAAGAACGGGGGAAGATAAAAATATGTAAATTTGATAGCATACAATTTATGTGCCAATATTTTTATATTTGTAAATTTTGTGTAACCTATTGAAAAGAATATAAATATATCACCATGAAATATACTTTTCATTTATAAAATGTTGCTTTTATGCAACAATCCAAAATGGAAATATTACTTATTTTTTCAATAAAATCAATGAGTTAAATAAAAAACACGCACTGTTACATTTTTGCAACAAAATTATACGGCTTTTTTGGGGAGGTTTAATTTACAAATTAAAAATAATGAAATGACGCCAAAATAGTCGGTGGCAGGTATTCTGAACGAAGCCTTTAATTCGGTTCAGGACAGACTTCGTGAGGTGAAATATCTTTTTTCAATGCAAGAGGAGATTCTTGGCTTCGCTCAGAATGACAGCATCAGGCTTTTATAACGACCTCATTATCATTTGATAGATTAAACCTTGAAGGAGGGGTTCGCAAGGTGTTCGGCTCAAAAAGTTCAGCAAGAAGAAGTATCAAAGATGTATTTCCTCCTTCGTCGTTTCTCCTGAAGGAGCGTATTCTCCTGAAAAAGAGCAATAATCGCTATGATGTCGAACTATAAAGATATTTTGCAAAAATTTAACAAACTTCCTTGTAAAAGTCAAGTGTTTTTTTATTTCACTTTTGAAAATGGAATCATTATTTGCTGGATTATTCATCAAATTTAGCGGCAAAGTTTCGTGGTATTGAACTATTCAGTATTAAAAGACATCAAATTTTAAAATATCACACCTTCGGGATTGAATATGGAAGGCACCCGAAAAAGCTTTACCAAACCTGATTCACAAATAACGATTGGGTTTTTCATTGCATCATTTTCTTTTAACGGGATTGGCTTGTTCGGGGAGGTTTGGCAAAGCGGCCAGAGATTATAACGAATCCTTATTATTATATTTATTAAACGCATCGAAAAATCCCTTGACATTTTTCCTTTTTTCTGTTATTTTTCCTAATGTGAATCATTGGGGAATGAAATTTAATCTTACAAGCTTCATTCAGATGTACTGCTGGACCTTAGATTTAAGATACGGCTGCGAATAAATTTCGTTTTTGATGGTAATTTTTAAGGGATCAGGTTTATCTATGCAAGCTAAATTAAAATATGGAAAATCATTTATTGACCTGGATTTGCCAGAATCAGCTTCGATTTTGTCGCGTGTTGAGGCGTCTTTTGAACAAAAAAATGATGAAGTGGCGATAATTCAACGGGCTCTGGCCACGCCGATTGAATCTTTCCCCCTGGAAAAAATCGTTCGAAAAGGGGAAAAGACCTGCATTGTGGTGCCGGATGCGACGCGGGTTTGCCGGGCTGCGGTGTTTTTGCCGATTCTGATCGAAAAATTAAATGCGTGCGGAATTGCGGATCATGATATTTTGATTTTAATGGCCAATGGGAGCCATCGAAAAAATACACCTGAGGAGCAGATTGAGATTCTGGGCGAAGCCATCGTTAAACGCATTCGAATTATAGAACATGACAGCCAGGATTCAACCATGATGGTGCATCTGGGGGAAACAGCGAACAAGACGCCAGTTTTGGTGAATCGCTATTTGATGCGTTCGGAACGGGTGATTCTGGTGGGTGGCGTGTTGCATCACTATTTTGCGGGATTTGGCGGTGGACCAAAATTGGTTGTACCTGGCTGCGCTGGTTATGAGACGATTTTAAAAAATCATCGTTTTACCATTCATCCGGAATTTCACGCGCTGCATCCGGCATGTGAAGAAGGGAATCTGGCGGATAATCCAGTCCATGCGGATATTCGGGATGCCCTGAAATTTGTGACCGTTGATTTTACCTTGAATGTGGTTCTGGATACGCAGGGATTTATCTGCCATGCGTTCGCGGGGGAATTGTTTGCGGCCCATGAGAAAGCGTGTGAAGTCGTGCACCAATTGCATAGCATCCCGTTTCAACAAAAAGCCAATCTGGTAATTGCCAGTGCCGGCGGGTATCCGAAGGATGTCAATCTGATTCAGGTTCATAAGAGCATCCACCATGCATTTCAGGTAGTGGAGAAAAATGGGGTATTGATAATTGCGGCGGAATGTGCAGATGGAATTGGCTCGAAAACGTTTCTGGAGTGGTTTGATAACGATCCAGATCTGGCGACCATGCATCAAAATCTGTTAAATAATTTTAAAATCAATGGGAATACAGCATTGGCGTTGAAGATGAAAACCGAACAGGTTAAAATTCTTTTGCTTTCCCAATTGTCGCCAGAAATTGTTAAAAAATTAGGGATGATTCCCGTCAATTCAATTCCGGAAGCGCTTGAAATTGCCCGAACTCAATTACCGGCCGATTTTAAAATTACGCTGATCCCGGATGCTTCGACCTATCTCCCATTATTCCAGCGGGATGTGCTGCATTTTTCGCCGGCGGAACAGCAAAATATAATTCAGGAAGCATTCGATTTTGTTCGGCATCACCTGGGCGCGGATATTTCCGGACATGACGGGTTCCATGCCTGGCGTGTCTGGCGATTGGCGCAGCGGATTGCCGAGAAGGAAGGGGGAAATCAATTTGTCATTCAGTTGGCCGCAATTTTGCATGATGTCGTTGATTGGAAAAATATTGATCCGGCACAAATTCATCAAAAAGATCGGGTGAAAGATTGGCTACGATTACAAAAATTACCCATTGAACTTATCGATCAGGTGAACGAAATTATTGACACATTGTCTTATAAAGGTGCGGGCGTGAAAACCGAAATGCGCACGTTGGAAGGAAAAATTGTGCAGGATGCGGATCGGCTGGATGCGATGGGAGCTATCGGTATCGCCCGAACATTTGCTTATGGGGCACTTAAAAATCAACCGATTTATGACCCGGAAATGCAACCGGTGTTCCATCAATCAGCTTCGGATTATCAAACCCGACAAAGTACAAGTATCAATCACTTTTATGAGAAATTATTACTCCTTCAGGAGCGATTAAATACCGCAACCGCACAAAAAATCGGTGATCAGCGGCATCAATTTCTGGAAAAGTTTCTAAATCGATTTAAGGCAGAATGGGAAGGGGTGGATGAGGAGTAGCTAATTAGCGGTTTAGGTGTTTAGTTGGTAGGGATTTAGGATTTTGGAGAAATTTGGTTGATGATCTGTGGGAGTGAATAGGGGATCTGCAGTAACCCAAATAAACTTTTTTAATAATTTTTTACTAATCACCGGAAAAGCTGCCTCCTAACCAACCGGCGCGGTGGCATTGGCTTTTAATTCACGGGCTTTTTCAATAATTTCACATTTAAAATCGAAGATTGCTTTGGCAGCAATTTCAGTGAAATTCGGCAGCCGGGCGCGCAAAAAGTCAATCACATTTAACAGGTCCTGGCTTGGATTATTTCTGACCAGCTTCTGAAAATCCCGAAAGCTGGCTGCATCCAGTTCCCGGACTGCAAATATGCCAATTCGCCGCCGTAGTTCGTAACTGAACAGGCTGAGAAAATTGCTCTTCAATTCCGGAGAGCCGTCAAAATCTAATCCAGCCTCGGTTAATATTTCTTCAATAAATTGATCGATAAAATTTCGATCCATATTGTGCCCTGCCCATGCCTGCTGCCATGAATCGTAATTTAACTATTGAACGGGGAGGATGTTTTACCATAAACTGTCGTACAGTCTCCTTGAAGGGGGATAATACTCATATTTCTCATAAGATGCAAGTAAATTTTACAAAAAGTACATTTTTTATTCAGAATCGAAGGGTCATAACTTCAAAAAATCATGATTGTTATTGCATTTCTACCAAATTTATTTTATATTTATCAGAAATAAAGATTCAATTTATTTTAAAAAAAGGTAAATTGTATTTGATCATTTGAAAATAAATATTCAAAAATTATTTGAATTGGATTTTAACAAATTAAAAGCAGTCTAATTTTACAGGAGGCACTGAGAAAACAGCGGCTCACGGCGGGGATATCTTTTAATCTTGACTTTCTTTTATGATATGGTTTATGAAGAGTTGACCGAACGAATTATCGGTGCCGCTATTGAAGTCCATAGAATATTGGGACCTGGTTTACATGAATCAACTTATAAGGCTGCGTTGGCACATGAATTGTAATGGCGAAAAATTCCATTTCTGCGGGAAGTCGAAATTGCCGTTGATGATAAAGGAATTAAATTGAAGGCTGAAAAATATCGAACGACTTTCTGATTGATAAAAAGGTAATAGTTGAAGCAAAAGCAGTGTTTGAAATGCATCCTATTTATACAGTTCAGGCCTTAACGCACATGAAATATGCCAAAATAAAGATAGGACTTCTTATTAATTTCAATGTTGAAAGACTAATCGATGGACTAAAACGTTTGATTAACACCCAAAACTAATAACTTCATTATTATTAACATATTTTGTTTCGTCTTTCTTTGTGATTTTCCGTGCTCTCTGTGACTCCTTGTTAAATAATGAGCAGTGAGACTTAATTATAAAAAATATATTCAAAAATTCGATTCAGCTAATAATTTCAGCCCGGGTATTCACAATTAATCTTAATGATTGAATTTTATGCCAGCAAACATTCGAAAAAATATCAAGATTATTATCACGTTTATCATCATCCTGATAAATTTCAGCCTGATTATCTGGAATACAAGACCACCGCAATTTAATTTGCAGCTTCTGCCCTGGTTTCCAACTGTGAAATACATGCTCTTTGGATTGGGACTCCTGATTCTGATTTTGGTCACCCAGATGATGCAGATTAAGCGGACCTGGGATTATATTTATCTCAATATTGGATTATGGGCATTTGTCATTCTGTTGGCCTATCCCAAAATACATTATTGGTTGATGACGCAAACGGTTCAAACCGTCAACGATCAATTCAGTTTGTTTTTTTGGCTTTCAGCGGGGATAATTTTCGCAATTACTTTTCTATTGGGCGCTTTTGTATTATCACGACCGATTAAACCAAAACATTACCCGCAGGCGATCATTCTCGGCCACATTCTGGCGTTTTCAATGATCTCGACCATTGCGCTGGTGTTGTTATTTATCATTGAGTCGTACTTCCCGCTTGATGCCGCGGGTGGACAGCCTCCGGATTTGACCACCCTCTTTTTAATAATTTCATTGGTTCAATTAGTCCTGTTTTCGATAGCGGGTATTAAATACTTCTGGCGGTTCTGGAAAAATGATAAGATTTATTTTTGGTTAACCCTGGTGGCCATATTTTTTATAATGGCCAGTTTTTCATTTATTATCGAACAATTTAACCATCTCGCCTTTTCCGGCCTGGCGTATATCTATCAACTAACGGGTTTAATCTGCCTTTTGATGGTTATTTTTAATGAACATTCCCGCTTTTTAGAATCGGAAACCGCACTTCGCCGGACTTTGGAAGAATCTCTCACCAATCTCGAAAGCAAATTTCAAAAACATCTCAATCTCCTGAATGGTATTCAGGCTGGCATTTTTATGCTGGACGCCGAGGGAAAATTCGTGTTTTGTAATCTTCAGTTTTGCACGATATTGAATATAGATTTGGAAAAACTGATGGGAAAAAACTTCGAAAGCATCCTGGCCCCGCAGCAGGCGGATAAATTTCAACTAGAATTGCAAAAGCTGAAAGAAAATATGCCTTCGCAAATCGAGATTGAGCTCAAAAAAACCGAAAAACAGCAGGTTCCCATTTTGATGTTAAGCACGCCGGTGCTTGGTCCTGGTGAACAGTATCTGGGGAGCCGCCATGTGGCAGTTCAGATTCATCGCTGGAAAGAGTATGAAAAAGATCTGCTCGATCGCTCGGAAAATCTCGAACGGATGATTCAACAACGAACAGCGGCATTAAAGAAAAAGTCCCTCGAACTGGAATACTCGAAAAATTATTATGAAACATTAATTTCAGGCATGCTTGACATCATGCTGGTGATGGATAATCAGGGGAATTGTACATTTATTAATGACTATGGCCAAAAAATATTAGGCTATGCGGCCACAGAATTAAGCGAAAAACGACTGCCAGAATTTTTCCGTGATTTTAAACGCATCCAGCAGGATTATGGCAATGCGCTGAATTTTGAATTGCGGGATCACGAAGTCGAAGTTAAAACCAAGACCGGTGAAAAAATCCTCTGTAACTGGAATGTGCATGTTCTGCCGGAACTCGATGGGAAACCCATGGGGGTGATGTTTGTAGGCCGTGATATTACCGAATATAAGAAATTACAGCGACAATTGCAGGATCAAACCCGAAATCTGGAAATTCTTGCCGAGCGAAGAAATTTCGAGTTAAATCGAAAAGTCAAACAACTGAACAAAATTATTCAGGTTGGTGAAGATATTGTTCTTAATCTGGATTTAAACACAATATTAAAAAATATTTGTGAAGCGATTCAAACTCTTGGCTGGAATATTGTTGTCATCCTGCCCCGCGATAATGAGGCCGATAATGTTAAAATCATTACCGCCGTTGGTTTGAAGGAAAAACGATTCAATGAATTGGTGAAACATCCATTTGAATTCAAATTACTCCTTTCTTTGATGCAGGAGCAATTTCGGATTAGTAATTCCTATTATATTGAAAATACTTTTGGTATATTTGATTTTGATCAGTCGCGCTTTCCCAAATTACTTCCCGAATCTCTTCCTGAAAATCATTCGGTTATCTGGAAAACCGGGGATGCGCTGCTGGTTCCCATTAAGATTAAAACGAAAGTACTGGGAAATATCATTTTACAAAATCCCGAAGCCCGTGTTAAGCCGGACTATGAGCATGTCAAATCGCTGGAAATTTTTGCCAACAAAGCGGCGGTGGTGATCGAAAACGCACGCCTCTATCAGGAAGCCAAAAAACATGCGGGACAGATGGAAAAGGCCAGCCGACTGAAGTCTGAATTTCTGGCCAATATGTCTCATGAACTCCGAACGCCACTCAATTCCATCATCACGTTGACCAGTATTTTGCTAAAAGGATTGCCAGGCGAATTAAATCCTGAACAGAAAAAACAGATTCTGATTGTTGAAAAAAACAGCCAGAATTTACTGAAGCTGATTAATAACTTGCTTGATCTTTCCAAGATCGAAGCCGGAAAAATGGAACTTCATTATACCAATTTCCCAATTCGTGAGTTGATAAACTCGACCGTGGAAACTATCAAACCGCTATGCATCGAAAAAGGCTTGAAAGTTGAAATTACCATTGATTCAAATTTTCCAGAAATCATCACCAGTGATTCTGACAAATTGAATCAAATTCTTACCAATTTGTTGGGAAATGCCGTTAAATTTACACAAAAAGGTAAAATCAGTATCACATTAAATCAACACGAACGGGAAAAGAAATTCGAGATCGGCATTCAGGATACGGGGAGTGGCATGTCCCGTGAAGATCTGGAAAAAATCTTTACTGAATTTACTCAACTTGAAAATAATCGTCAATTTCAGGCAAAAGGGACTGGATTGGGGCTCTCCATTACGAAAAAGCTGGTGGAATTAATGGAAGGGGAGATTTCAGTTAAGAGCAAACCAGGCAAAGGGACAACTTTTATCCTGGTATTTCCCCTCAAAATTGACGAAACCGTCCGAACAAGCCAATCCCATTTGATTCATTCTGCCAAATCGGGACTGACGTTACCAATCCCCGCAGAAACGCAAACGCCAGTGCATATTTCGGCTAAAAATACCGCAGAGACGGTACGAATCGAAGAAAAAGAGACAAGATTACTAAAAAGGAACGAAACGCCAGCCCCACAATCTTCCTTGAAGGAAAAAGTGACTCCAGGAGGAAACCATATCCTGCTGGTGGATGATAATGAAGATAATCGATATGCCATGAGCTATTTTTTAAAAGATCGGGGCTTTAAAATCAGTTTTGCCAGTAATGGTGAAGAAGGGATTCGCGTGGCCATCAAGGAAAAGCCAAATTTAATTTTTATGGATGTAATGATGCCAGGAATGGATGGCTATGAAGCCACGCGTATTCTAAAAGGAAGAGCAGAATTTAAAAATATCCCCATCATTGCGATGACCGCCAAAGCGATGAGCTACGATCGCGAAAAAGCCCTGGAAGCGGGCTATAATGATTACCTGGCAAAACCTTTCACCTTCGAACTGGTGATTCAGAAGATTGAAATGTGGTTGAAATAGGATGGAAGTTTAAGGTTCAGGGTTCCAGGTTATCGGTTCACAGTTTTAAAAGATAAATGAAATGCAATTTTAAAAAATACAAATTTCGCTAACCGAGAATCCTGAACCTCGAACTTTTATTCATACTTTTAGAAGGACATCTTATGTTCACTGATAAACAACTTGAAAACTTGATTGGATTATTTGCGCATAAATTAAAAAATCCCACGCACATCATGGGACTGAATCTGGAAATTATTCGATCACAGGTTCAAAAATTAAAAAACAGTGAAGATTTCCAGAAACCCCTGGATACCATTCACAACGAATTAAATCGATTGAATTTGATTATCCAAAAATTTTCCGAATATATGACGCCAGCCGGTCAGGGAAAGAAGGCCACTCCTGTCAGTGAATTAATTGCATTGGTGAGAATGGAGGTCGAACCACTGGCGCGTGAACATAAAATTACTTTAAAAGTCGAAAAGCCTGAGAAAGAGGTAAAATTTCAGTTCAATATCGAAGAACTTAAAAGAGCATGGGTATATTTACTAACCAATGCCATTGAAGCCTCGCCACGTGCTGGAGAAGTTTCTTTCCGAATAAAGAGCGATACCAAAAACATCATTTTTGAAATTCAGGATCAGGGAAACGGTATTTCAAATGAAGATTCCAAAAAAATTTCCAGTCTCTTTTATTCAACCAAAAAAGGACATCTTGGTGTGGGATTGACGCTGGCGATTAAGTTAATAGAAGAAAACGGGGGAAAAGTCCGGATGAAAAGTTCACCGGAAAATGGAACCCTGGTCATTGTCAGCTTTTCGATTTAAGGGATAAGGAATAAATGGAAGAAAAAATACACAAGATTCTTATTGTTGATGATGAAGACTATATTATCGAAGGTTTGACCGTCATATTAAAACCGGAAGGTTATAAAATCGATTCGGCTAACGATGGTGAAGAAGCACTTCAAAAACTACGCAACGATGCTTATTCGCTGGCACTGATTGACCTGGATATTCCAAAATTAGATGGATTGGAGCTTCTTGCGGAAATAAAAAAAAATGATCTCCTCACCGAAGTGGTGATCATTACGGGTAAAGGTTCAATCAATACGGCAGTCGAGGCAATGAAAAACGGAGCTTATGATTATCTGACCAAGCCGGTTGAACCGGATCGCCTCAAAAGTCTGGTTCCCAAGGCACTGGAACATTATCAGTTGTTAATTTCCTATCGAAATCTGGAAACGCAGCTCCGGCATTTAACGCGTTATGAATCGCTGATCGGCCAGAGTACCCAGATGCGGGACGTCTATCGAACCATCGACGCGGTGGCCGATTCCACAGCCAATGTGGTCATCACCGGTGAGAGTGGAACCGGTAAAGAACTGGTTGCGCGCGCCGTTCACCATAAAAGTGATCGCGCCCGTGGACCTTTTATCGGATTAAATTGTGCGGCCTTTCCGCGTGAAATTTTGGAAAACGAACTTTTTGGTCATGAAGCCGGCGCTTTTACCGGTGCACTCAAAGAGAAGGCGGGTTATTTTGAACTCGCACATGGCGGAACCCTTTTCCTGGATGAAGTCGGTGAAATGCCGCTGGAAATTCAGGCGAAATTTTTACGTGTTTTGGAGGAACGTTCTTTCCGACGCCTCGGTGGCAAAAAAGAAATTTCGGTTGATGTACGAATTATTGCCGCTACCAATCGCGATCTGGATCAGGCGATGGGAGAAAAGACGCTTCGGGAAGATCTTTATTATCGGCTTTGTGTGGTAGAAATAAAAATGCCACCCTTGCGTGATCGGATGGGCGATATAGAACTTTTAGCTCTTGAATTTACCAAAAATTTTGCTGAAAAGAATAAAAAGAAAGTGAATGGCATCTCCCCACGCTGTTTTAGCGTACTGAATCGGTATTCCTGGCCGGGAAATGTTCGGGAACTAAAAAATGTTATCGAGCGCGCGGTAATTCTGTGTCGTTCCCATATCATCGAACTCGAAGACCTGCCACCACGAATTACGCAAGCAAAATTAGGAACCCAACAGATTAATCTTCCTCTTGGAACCACGCTGGATGATTGTGAAAAAGAAATTATCTTACGGACACTCGATCATACCGAAAACAATAAGACTCAGACGGCAAAAATTCTGGGGGTCAGTTTAAAAACATTGCATAATAAGCTGAATCAGTACAAATTTAAGGGATAGTTTCAATCAATATTGATAACATTCACATCCTTTATTGATTTCAGAACAAGGCTTAACGATTTATGATTTGGGAGTCGGGATTAACTTAAAAATTTTTGTTTTATTTAATCCGCTTCAAAAATCAAAAAACGTTAATCTGGATTCGTCAATCATTTAATGCAACGAAAAAATGAAATCAAATAAAAATTTTAAAATTTTCATCATCCTGTATGGTGTCATTTCCCTTATCTCGCAAGTCATTTTAATCCGTGAATTTGTCATCATTTTTTATGGCAACGAACTCACCATGGGAATTATGCTCGCCGGGTGGCTGTTCTGGACGGCTACCGGCAGTGGTCTTGTGAGTAAGTTATTTACAAAAATCAAAAAACCAATCAAATTATTTGGAATTATTCAACTTGTAACCGCAATCGTCTTTCCTGCCACACTTTATTTTAATCGTGTGAGTTTAAGAATTATTCACTATTCAACCGGTGAAGTCACCGGCCTTTTCCCTATATTAACCATCCCGACGCTCAGTCTGAGTCTGTACTGCATTTTAATGGGAATTCTCTTTACGCTGGCCTGCCGCATTCAGGCACAATTTAATTCTGACAAATCAAAGGTCGTAGGACAGGTTTATATTTTAGAAGCAGCCGGGGCTTTTATCGGTGGGATTGTCACCAGCTTTATTCTCATCAAATATTTTTCAGCATTCCAGATCGCCACTTTTTTGGGTGCGCTTATGCTTACCTCAAGTGTTTTTTGTGTCTTTTTGAACGAATTGAATGTTAAAAAACAGCCGTTTTTTCTGATAGTATCATTTTACGTCTTTCTTTTTTTAAATTATTCAATAATTAAGAATATCGAAATCCAGGCTCAAAAAAAATTTTGGCAGGATCATCCGGTGGTACAAACGCGAAATTCCATTTACGGCTCGCTGACGCTTACAATGCTGGATAGCACTTACAGTTTTTTTGAAAATGGGCTTTTAATGTTCACCGTTCCCGATGATTTTTATGCAGAAGAATCTGTACACCTGGCATTACTGGAACATCCTGAACCACAACAGGTGCTCTTATTAGGTGGTGGCGTCAGTGGTTCACTCAAAGAAATTTTAAAACATCCTTCAATAACGCATATCGATTATGTTGAACTCGATCCGACACTTATCCAGATGGCGAAAGATCGTTTACCGCCTCAGGAAATTGCTATTTTAAATAATTCAAAAATTACCGGTCATATTTTAGACGGACGTTTGTTCCTGAAATCGAACCCGTTGAAAAAATATGATGTCATCATTGCAAATATTCCAGAACCATCTTCAACCTTGCTTAATCGTTTTTATACGCAAGAGTTTTTTCAAGAAATAAAAAATCAGCTTAATCCAGGTGGAATTTTTGCATTTCGCGTCACATCGGCTGAAAATTATATTCAGCAGCCATTGGCGCAATTTTTAAGTTGCCTTTATACGACCCTGAAGACCGTTTTCCCGGAAGTTATCACCATCCCCGGCTACACCAATCATTTTATGACGACATCAACGTCTCAAATTTTGACAGATGATGCAACCGTTTTATTGGATCGATTAAAGCGTCGAAACATTGCGACGCAATTTGTTAATGAATACTTTCTCCCGTTTCGAATGACGGATGAAAGAATAAACTACCTGAATACACAAATCGCCCAGGCGGAACCTAAATTAATCAATCACGATTTGGCACCGATTGCCTACTTTTTTGATATTATTCTCTGGGGAAGTCATTCGACACTTGATTTTAACGAACTTTTTCAATTTTTATTGAAATGGAAAAGCAGTTTATACTTTTTTTTGCTCCTGTTTTTCCTAATAGCGACCATCGTGAACATTAAATCTTCGAAAAATCGTTCCCTACAATTGCCGGTAATGTCAGGGGTTTTTAATGTGGGGTTTTCACAAATTGGATTGGAAGTGGGACTAATTCTGGCTTTTCAGGCGCTTTATGGCTATGCGTACTACCAGGTGTCATTAATTCTGGCGGGATTTATGGTGGGATTAACCCTGGGAAGCTATTATGCAACCTATCGGCTGCAATCAATTCAAAAATTGGTGCTCAATTTTATTAAAGTTCAATCATTAATGGGACTTTTTCCGGGGATCCTCATTGGAATTTTATTTCTTTTGGCAAAATCAGACCTGGAAAAATTTTCTCCGGTTTTAACAGAAGTCATTTTTTTTATTTTTATTGCCGGGGCAGGATTTATCGGTGGACTGCATTTTTCACTGGCAAGTGGGATAAAGACCCAACGGCTTGATTCACCAGCGCGTGCTGGCGGGAAAGTGTATGCATTTGATTTATATGGAGCCTGTCTGGGAGCATTTTTAACCAGTTCGTTTCTCCTTCCATTGTTTGGGATATTTCGAACCTTTTTGCTTTATAGTTTAATCAATTTTATGACGGTTTCAGGCCTCATTATAGTTTACCGAATAAACTCAAAAATTTCAATTTCCACACCATCAGCGCCGCTTCCCGAATAATTCTTTTTGACATTTTTGAGCTACCAGCGATTCGGTCAACGAAAACAATTGGAATTTCTTTAATTCGAAAGCCTTTTTTCCAGGCTTTATAATTCATTTCGATCTGAAATGCATAACCATCGGATTTAATATTATCAAGCTGGATCGCTTCCAGTACGACACGTCGAAAGCATTTAAAACCACCCGTACTATCTTTAATCGGCATCTGGGTAATCAAACGCGTATATAAATTAGCTCCATAACTTAAAAGTAGCCGCGAAAGCGGCCAATTTACAACATTCACGCCCACAATATACCGGGAGCCAAGCACCAGATCATAGTTGGCGATTGTGCTCATGAAATTCTTGATTTCTGAAGGATCATGTGAAAAATCAGCATCCATCTGGACAATAAAGTCATAAGCATGTTCAATAGCATATTTAAATCCACGAACATAAGCTGTCCCAAGCCCCAGTTTTCCCTCGCGTTGGATCAGATAGATTCGCGGATTTTCAGTAGCCAGCTTTTTAACCAATTCACTGGTTCCATCCGGTGAATTATCATCAACAACTAAAACATCTAACTGATTCAGCTGAAGTTTAAAAAGAATATCAATCAGTCGGGAGATGTTCTCAACTTCATTATAGGTTGGAATAATAACGATAATTTTCATATTCACCAGCGTTATTCGTACTGTCGTTTAAAAGTCGTTAGCATTTCCTGGACTGACGGGAGTTTCAATTCCAGTTCTGTCCGGGCTTTATCCAGAATAAATCCAGAATTAAGAGGCCGTGGGGCTTTCTGTTTTAAATCAGCCGTTTTAATGGGTGTGATTAAATTTTTATCCAGATGATAGGCCGCGGCAATTGCCAGGCTTAATTGATACCGGCTGAGAATATCGGCGCCGGAAACATGAAAAATGCCGGTCTTTTTTCGTCGTACCACCTGAAAAATTCCTTCTGCCAGATCTTCTGCCAAGGTGGCATTTCCAACCTGATCGTCCACAATTCTCACTTGTTTCCCTTTACGCAATGAAGAAATGAGCCAGGTAACAAAATTAGGACGCAAGTTTACGCCATAGCCAAAGAGGACCATTGTGCGGACAATCGCCCAGTTTATCGAACTTCCCACCACAATATTTTCCCCTGCCAATTTTGATTTCGCATAGTGGCCCTGGGGATTGGGTACATCCGCTTCATGATATGGCCCCTTTGTTCCGTCGAAAACATAATCGGTGGAAATCTGCACCAGATGCGCCTGCACTTTACGACAGCCGGTTACCAGGTTTTCAACGGCTTCGACATTCACTTTCCAGCATAATTCCCGCTGGGTCTCCGCCCCATCAACATCAGTAAAAGCCGCGCTATTTATGACGAAAGCAGGTGCCGTTTGGGTGATAAAATGAGTAATCTCGTGTCGTTTTGTAATGTCAATCGGCTGATAGGTAAAATCGACATCCGGCAGATATTTTTCATTTTGGAGATCACAACCATAAACAACAAAATCATTTTGAAAACGGTGTACTAATTTTTGACCCAGCAGACCATTACATCCTGTAATAAGTATTTTTTCCATATTTTTTCCTTTCTCCATTGAACCCATTAGGGAGGAATGTTTATAAATCAGACTTCAACAGCCAAAGTTCATCGGTACCAATAAATTGAGTATTCCGAGCAGCCATAAAATTGGCATAATTTGCCGCATGATTCGCATCCTGATGTTTTAAATATTCAATAATAAAAGCGCTGGCAAAAGCATCCCCACAGCCGGTAACATCTTTTACTTCTTTGACTGGAACCGGCGGCAGTTTTGACATCACACGCTCGGCTGATTGCTGATAAAACAACCAGGAACCTTGCGAACCGAGTGTTAAATTAAATATTTTAATCCCTTCATTTAAAATGATATTTCCAAAATTTTGATAATCACCCGCTTGTAGTTTTGATCGCCGCCCCGCCAAAACATGGGCTTCATGCTCATTCATTTGCAAAATATTGGCTGGTCGAATCCAGCGTTGCCAATCCCGACGACGATAAAGTGCTCTTGCTTTTCCACCACCTGGTTTCAACGATAAATTGTGATAATCGGTATAAATGAGATTTTTCGGATTCTGTCCCAACTTTTCATAGGCTTCAATATCGAGATCCGAACCTGTAATAAAGTTAATCAAAAAAGCATCAAAGTCAAGAGAAAATTTCAGCGCATCCTCATGCAACGGGGGAAAAGCATCAATTTCAATTTCATCGCGATTTTCAAGATCATGATAAATGATTCGATGTAAAACGTTGTTTTGTTTTAATATTTTAATACCGTCCAGTTTAATATTTTTAAATTTACTTAATTTTTCTAAAACATGATCAGAAAAATCTTTCCCCAGATAACAAACCGGATAAACTTCATCATTTTCGGTTAATAAATTTGATAATACCAGAATCGTATAGAAAATGCCACCAATACTTTCCTTTTCAGGTTGCTGAAATGGAAAAATCTGGTCGCGGGTAATAGAGCCAATAACGCCAATTCGCATGATAGCTTCAGAATTTCAAATTAATAGGTGATGAACAGATATCGACTGATAAAAAGAACTGTAATTACGTACACAAACCAATGAACCTGACGCCCCTGACCACCAACCAACTTCAGTAATGTATATGAAATAAATCCAAAAGCAATGCCTTCGGTAATGCAAAACGTAAAAGGCATGATAATAATGGACAAAAATGCAGGGACTGACTCTGAAAAATTATCCCAGTTGATATACACCACACTTTTTATCATCAAATATCCCACCACAATCAATGCCGGCGCAATCACCGGATGCAAGCCATTTCCATAGGTGCCACCAATCATTTCGGCCAGGGGATTAAAAAACAGTGCTAAAATAAAAAGCAAGGCCGTAACAAGGTTCGCCAGGCCAGTTCGTGCGCCCTGAGCAATGCCAGTGCTGCTTTCAATATAACTCGTCACGGTGGAAGTGCCTAATAACGTTCCTGTAACTGTCGCTAAGGCATCGGCCAGCATGGCCTGATTGGCTCGCGGTAATTTTTCGTCCTTTAAAAAGCCACCCTGAGCACTGACGCCAATCAGAGTGCCCATGGTATCAAATACATCCAGGAAAAAAAATACAAAAATGATAGGAATCAAGCCAGCTTTAATGGCACCCAATATATCTAATTTAAAAAAAGTGGGTTCAAGTGAAGGTGGAAGGCTAATGATGCCATTAAATTTTATCACCCCGGCAATCAGACCGGCGAGGGTGGCAACCAATAATCCCCAAAGAAGTGCGCCGGGAATTCGAAGTTGCATTAAAACGAGGATACTCACCATACCAACCATGGTAACCAATACCGCTGGACTATTTAATTTGCCCAGCGTCATAAAAGTGGCTGGATGTGAAACGACAATCCCGCCATATTCCATTCCGATGATAGCAATAAGGAGACCAATTCCAGTCGCAATACCATGCTTAAGGGAACCGGGAATGGCGTTTACCAGTCCTTCCCACAGTTTAAATAAAGAAAGTACGACAAAAAGCGATCCGGAAATAAAATTGGCACCCAGTGCTACCGGCCAGGAATAGCCCATGGTTCCACAGACAACAAAGGCAAAAAAGGCATTATGTCCCATGGCAGGAGCCTGTGCAATGGGATAGCGCCCCAAAATTCCCATCAAGAGTGTACCCAGCGCTGCTGAAATGCCGGTTGCGACGCGCACGGCGTTCGCATCCATTCCTGCTGCCGATAGAATAACTGGATTTACAAAAATAATGTAGGACATGGTCATAAAAGTCGTAAGACCACCGACAATTTCACTTCGGAAATGATGTTGTGTGCGATCAAAACCGAAAATTTTCCACATCGGAATGCTCCCGGTAGATTAATAAATGCGATACTTGATGACGATGATATTTTAAAATTACCGTAAGTTCCCAATTCAAATGAACGGTGAACTGTGAACCTGAATTTACTTTAATTTACAGCCATTCTGCTTGAATTCGGTTAATTTTGCTTTCAAACCTTCATTATTGAATGCCATTATTTCTGCTGCAAAGACAGCAGCGTTGATGGCACCGGCCTTACCAATTGCCATAGTGGCGACTGGAACCCCGGCAGGCATTTGAACGATTGCATACAACGCATCAACCCCATTCAATTCGGAACCAGCCAAAGGGACGCCAATGACTGGCAACTTTGTATGGGCAGCAATCACTCCTGGCAGATGTGCGGCCATTCCTGCCGCCGCAATAATAACCCGAATGCCATTTTCCTCCGCCGTCATGGCAAATTGACGTGTCGCTTCCGGTGTCCGGTGAGCGGAAAGGATATGAACTTCATATTCAATCCCGAAATATTTAAGATAATTTTCACAATTCGCCATAACCGCGCTATCAGATTGGCTTCCCATAATAATCGCGACATGAAGCTGAGACATGATTATTTCCCTTTTTTCGTGAAGTCTTTTTCAGTATAAAAGGTATGAACCATCATATCCAATTGACGCAGAATATCCTTCTTTTCGCGATCGGGCGCGAAAACGGAATAATCGACCATGTAAATCCGTTTATCAGCCGGTTCATAGAAAAAATAACTTCGGAAAGGTCCGCCATAAACTTTTGGCCAGCCATTTTCCAGCGTACCACCATAAAGGCCGGTCAGTTTTAAAGCAAATTTCCCATTAAAATCAACTTCATCAACAGTTGTATATCTTGTATCGATTTCTTCGTTTCCTTCAAATTTGTCGAAAATTTTATTTCGGAATTCAAAACACCAATCGCGGGTGACTAGAGAAGGCTCATCAGTTTCGAACCAGCCAACGGTGATCCAGCGTTTCGGAATATCACGAAAGAGGATAAAAAATCGTTCTTCCTCACTCTCATAAAAAATCCGATAGTCATGCTGGAGGCGCAAGGAACAGCCATATTTTGTCAGAATTTCCCGTGCCAGTTCATGTTGTTCCCCCTTGATATATAACTCAGACAGCGCAATCTGGTTTAAGCGGTCATCAAAAATATTCAAAAGTGTATTTTTATTTTCTAACAATCGTTTTTTCAACTCATCGGGTGTATTTGCCACAAAAACCAGGAGAATTTGTCCATAAGCCCAGGCATTTTTAATTTGATAGAAAAAATTTTCGCCAGCCTGAACGCGTTGAATATTGGTTTCACCCAAAATTTCCTTAATTTGTTGAATGGTTTCCCCGGTGGAGCTTAGGGTGCTGATAAGAATTAAATTTTTGCGGCGATTAAAAGAACTTAATTGTTCAATTGAAGCATAACTTAACTTCAAAAGCTTTTCCATGCCAGGCGTTGCAATCTCTTTCTCAAATATGGCTTTCAATTCAGGTTGAAATAACTTACACTCCTTCGAGTCGCAAATGACGATGATCTCATCATTCTCGCCGACACTTGAATATTTTTTAGTTCCACAACCGGATATAATGAGCGCGGGAAGCAGTAAATATGCGAAAACTTTTATCAAATTCATTGTTCATCCTTTCCATTCAGACCTTCGGCGGTCCTATTTTGAAGGTGACTGTAAATAATGCTTCTTTTTATGAAAATCAGATAAAATCGCTTCTGTATTTTCAGTATATCGCTGCCGAAAGATGAAAATAATGCCACCTGGCAGCGAACAGACAACACCAATCAAATAGGCGACAAATTCCATCGACATTATTTGAGCGGGAAGTCCATTAACACCCGGCAATCCAAAGAGATACACCGCTGTTTGTTCGCGTATTCCAAAACCACCAATGGAAACCGGAATCGTCACTGCCAGCGCCACCATGGGAATAAAAATGAAAAAATAAAAAAGATGAATTTCATTGATCCCCAGCGCTCTGGCTGAAGTAAAATGGGTCAAAACACGTAATCCCTGGGTGACGATTGCTAATAAAAACACCTGGATTAATAATTTTCGATGGTTTTTAAATGAATTTAGGCTAATATAAATCTCCTGAAGTTTATTGACCAGCTTTTTTGGTAAAAGATGTCCCAGAAAATTTTTTAACATTCGGGCCAATGTATTATTAAAAAGGATAAAGAGAATTAACAGCCAGCCCACAAAAATGACCAGAATAATAATAAATAACGAGGTTGATTCCACCTGGTAACAGAGCCAGGTAAGACTTGAAACCAGTGCCAAAGCCGTCAATACCAAAAATCCAACCAGCCGATCCAGCAGAACCGTGGAAACTGCTTCTGAATTGTTACCAGAAGTTTTCGTAATATCATAAATTCGAAATGCATCGCCAGCGACATACCCGGGTAAAAAATTATTAAAGAACATACCGACATAATAAAAATTTATTGCCCTTGGCAGCGGAATGACAATATTCCGGGCCTTTAATAACATTTGCCATTGAATTGCCCCCAGAATTGTACTGGCGGTAAAGAAAACAATTCCCAGTAAATTCCACCACTGATTTGAATATTTTATTTCAGTTAATATTCCTTTCAGGCTCATATCCTTTTGTTCAAAAAGCAAAAAAATCAATCCAACGCTAATAATGAATTTCAATCCAGAAAACAAATATCGCTTGAACAAATTTAACTCCTATATCAAAGCTGCCAAACCAGGTTGGAAAAATTGCAATAAGTTCAGTAAAGACAATAGGATGAGCACTCTTATTGATAGAACAAAGTGTATCCACACTCAATAATTTTGGGTAAAAATCAAACCTTCGAGGTTTTATGATTAAAATCCCGCGATTAAATTGAAAATTGTGAATCTCATCAAAAAAACGCCGAAGGTCTTCCGCTGGTCATTGAATGGATACGATTTTAGCGCACTGCCCCAAATTGCGTTTTAAAATGACCTTCATTTTTTAACAGTGGAATCGACCACGCCAGCGGTTGAATCCCTGGGAGCGATTTGTGACATCACGCTATCCCTTTGCATGGCGCGTTTTTTCATTTGCTGGGCATAGTTGAGCATCAATTGTCCCTGTTGTTTTAATTGGCTGGAAAGCTTTAACTTCAAGGCCGCTGCTATCCATTTTTCAGCTTCTTCCCAGCGTTCGTCCTGTAAAAATTTCATTCCAATCTGTAATTTTGTTTCACCGGTCTGCGCAAGCGCCATGGCATCGGCTAGGTATTCAGCGTATTTTTCTTTATGACCGGCTTCATCATAAAATTGGCCCAATTGCATTAAAAGTTCGGGACGCTCGATGGGGATGACTTTTCTGGGAACGCGCTCTTCCATTTTATCGAGAATTTCGGCCATTTTTGAATAATTTCGCTTCTCGCGATACTCAAGGGCTAATCGCATGAATCCAGCGCGATAGTTTTGAAGCAATCCCATGATGTTTTCATCATAATAAACGTCCGGATCATCCAGTTTGCGATAAAGGAATTCATCGACTAATTTCGATTCGATTAACGATGGTTCGATCTCACGATCCGGGAATCCCACCAATCGAAATCCCAACCCATCCATCCGTAAATAACGTTCGATATTATATTCCGGCTTGCTTCGTGAAATGAGCATATTGGGACGCGAAACGGTTACGGCAAAATAGATTGGCAATTTCCAGCGATTTGCATGGATAATATTTAAAATCATCTGATCCTGCACCCGAATGCCGCCTCGTTCACGGGTTCCCAGCGTGGGCGCTACCTCGAAGGCAATTTCATGCTGTTTCCCTGTATCAGTTTGCATCAATCGATGACGTTCTTCAACATCAGGAATATCCTGATAATAGACTTCGTGAGGAACATCCACTTTTACAACTGCCGGTTTCCAGTAAATAGGTTCTAAAGCTTCAATTTCGGCATCCGTCAAACTGATTGGAACTTTGGGTTCCTGATTTTTTAATTGTTTAATATACCACGGCGTATTTAATAGACTAAGATTAACAACACGAACATCTTTTCGAATTCCCATTTCACCCGTGGCGCTATCTTTGACACAAGATTGCAGATACCATAATGGGAAAGTATCATTATCCCCATTGGTGAACAAGATTCCATTTTTCTCACAGGATTGCAAAATATTGTACGAATAATCATACGCAACATAATTTCCGGTTCGATCATGGGAATCGAAATTAAAAAGACACATATTAACTGGTACCAGGCCTAGAATGAGAATCAGGGCAGCACCATAGTAATAGAGACGCTGGGTTTTATCGCCTTTTATTTTTTCCCGAAGCCACTCCAGAATGGCCGTAACACCAATCCCAATCCAGAGTGTAAAGACAAAATATGAGGCGACATAGACATAGTCCCGTTCGCGCGGCTGCGGATCCTCCTGATTCAGATAAATCACAATGGCCAGTCCCGTCATGACAAAAAGCACAAGCAATGAAAGTGCTTGCCGCCAATCTTTTCGGAAATGATAATACATCCCAACCAAACCGAGCAGGAAGGGCAACCAGAATAATCCGCGTGACGAATACGTTTCTTTTATATAGCCATCGGGAGCATAAGTATTTCCCTTACCCATGAATTGCCAGGCAAAATAACGCAGGTACATCCGTTCAATCTGATAATTCCAAAGATAATTGAGTTCACTATCATCATAAATTTCTTTGAATTTGCTTTCCGGTTTCCAGCGTTTTCTATCGGTAATGCTCCACGTACCATATTGTTCACGATTTAAATAACTCACAAAGGCATGAGTTGTTTCCGGATCATTTTCATCGATGACCGGATTAAGATTGGAACGGATGAATATCATCAAATAACTGGAGCAGCCAATCAGGACGACCAATAAACTTAATAAAGCCAGGCGCGCCGTGCGATGTTTTAGCCAGCGGGAGAAACCATAGCCAAGGCCAATAAAGCCGAACATTAACAAGGCACCCCAGAAAAATGTTTGTTCCCAAACCTTGTTACCGGCAATAAAATAATTAGCGATGGATACAAGTCCAACCGCAAGAAAAAATAATCCCACCACCGCCCGTTGCCAGTTTCCTTTAAATTCCAAACGTGGATAAAGATAAAAGATGACGGCTGAGGATAACGTTATTAATAATAAGGGATTAATCACATTGAATTCGCCTTTGTCCAGCAGCCAGGGCAGCCCTTGAACAATACCCGGATAGATAGCGACCAGAATTAACGCTCCCAGCGAAACCAATAAGCCGCAAGAGCTATATTCACGATATTCATCATATTTTCGATAAATATAGAAATGGACCGCAACGAAAATTGGAAGCAAAACGGCGGCAGCAGTACCAAATCCAGGAGCATCTATTTTCTCAATAGAAGGAAGTATTATCTGGAAGAAGGGTAGCAAAACAGGCTTATAGATACCCTGTAGTAAGGTAAGAAACACCTTAATGACCAGCATACTCGTACCAAACGCGAGAGCAGACAGCGAGGTGAACAGGACGAATCGGGAAAAAGTAATTTGGCTGCGACGGAAGTAAATAATCATCGCAATCGCCGGAAGTGCCAGAATATTTAATAAATGAATACCGATTGCCAATCCGACGCTATACATAATAAGCAACAAATATTTGTCACTGCCAGGATCATCGGCCTTTTCATACCAGATTAAAATTAACCAGACCACAATCGCAGTGAAAAACATACTAATCGCATAGACTTCCGCTTCAACCGCATTAAACCAGAAGGTATCTGAAAAAGTAAATGCCAATGCGCCTAATACACCGCTGGCATAAACAATTAATTTTTCTTCAAAATCTTCAGAAACACCACGCCAGATTTGTAATAAACGAACAATAATCAAATACGTAAGGGAAATCGTTAGCGCGCTCACCAGCGCTGATACAAGATTCACGCGCAGGGCAATATCTTCAACCCAGGGAATCATGGAAAAGACACGACCGATTAACAGGTAGAGCGGTGCGCCAGGTGGATGCGGAATACCGAGAATATAGGAACAGGCAATAAATTCACCACAATCCCAAAAACTCACTGTCGGTGAAATCGTTCGATAATAAGTGATAAAAGAGACTAAAAACACCAAAAAAGCCAGTAATCGATTTAGATGCTTTTTTAAAAACATGTATAACCTCCCTAATAAAGCACTCAGGTATCCATCGGCGCTATTGAGCGATGAATTGAAAAACGCTTTTGGATAAGATTAATATTTTCAAAATGTGATAACTTTCGTACCCGGAATTCAATCATTATGCAAATGAATAATTCGTTCTATTAATAATAACGTCTGTTGAGCTGAAATTTCCCAATCGAATTTTTGGGCCCAATTAATGGCATTTGTCGCGAATTGATTTCGAATGGGTTCATTTTCAAGCAATCGAATTATCTGGGATGCCAAAATTTCAATATTTCCATAAGGATAAAGCAATCCTGTCTGCTCCGGAACAACTGAATCCCGTAAACCGGGTGAATCCGCGGCAATAACCGGTACGCCACAGGCATTGGCTTCAATAACCGACACGCCCCACCCTTCTTTCGGCGATGGATTGATACAGACCCACATTTGATTTAAATAATCGATTTTCTCAGCTTCCGATACATAGTCTGTAAACAAAATATCCGCCAATAAGTTTAAATTTTGTGCTAATTTTTTAAGATTTGGGAGATGGTCTCCCCCACCCACAATTACCATCTGGGCTGTTGGCAGCTTTTCTTTGACAATTTTAAATGCCAGAATCCCTTGCTCAATGCTCTTGTATCGTTTGATACGCCCCATATAGCCAATAATTGGAACCGGGCTTTTGCCGACAGGATTTGATTTATAAATTGTTGTATCCACGCCATTGTAAATAATTTCAATCTGTTTCGCTGAAATACCCTTGGCGACCAGTTCATTTTTTGAACTGGGAGAAACTGCCATTAATGGTATCTTTCGATAAATCAATGGAATTAATTTTTCACTGGCATAAACATAAAACGCCGCCGGAAAAATGGCCTCCTGGAAAATACTCTTTCCAAAAAGATGGTGGATTATGCCAATTAACGGCTTTTTAACAAAAAATGGCGTATAAAACGGAATTTTATTGATATCATCAAAAACAACATCGTATTTTTCCGCCCGAATCAGCTTTCGAAACATTCCCGGCACCAGAAAATTGAATAGGGAACGTGGTCCATGACGAATAATTTTGATTCCATCAATAATTTCTTCACGAAGCGCATTGGGATGGCGACAACAAAGTAATGTCACCTCATGGCCTTTCGCGACGATGCGCTTAAAAATTTCATGGAGATGGACTTCCGCACCCCCTCCAAGTGGATGGGTAATGTCCTGCCAGTTGATTACGAGTATTTTATACATGCTATGTTCTTATTTTCTCAATATTTATGGGCGATCATTTTATCCTGACAAAAAAAATGAAATACTGCGTGATGCGTCATTGGTAAAATGTGAAGACCTGTTTCAGGACAAGATACTCACATTTCAGGCATTACGTATCACGAATTACGCATTACGTCTCACGCATCACCTGTCAGCACCATAATTCATTGAGAAAATTTTGTATTATGACTCCTTTTTGACTCCCACCACACCAATATCCAGACCGGTGTAAAGCGCAATTTTACTGGTCACTAATTTTTTCCGGATTTTTAATCGCCAATCATGAATCAAAGGAATGCCACCAGGATAGCGTGGCAACTTTATTCCTGCCTTTAAACCAATTTCACGACAAATTCGGTAAAATAAACTCGGCTGCATCCATTCGCCATAACTTTTTATAATTTCAAATCCGGCGGTTTTGACTCTTTGTTCTAACTCATAAATTGTGAATTCGGTTTCCCAGCCAGCAAACCATTTATTCAAAGCGATTAATATATGTTTTATCAGTGTATAAACATGATATTTTTGTGGCACGTCCACCAATACAAGTCCGCCTGGTTTTAAAACCCGAAAATTTTCATTCAAAATCGGCTGCGGATCCTTAAAATGTTCCAACAGTCCCTGATGAAAAACCAGATCAAAATAATTATTTTTAATAGGTAAATGAAAAGCGTCCCCTTTGATTAATTCGACTTTCTGGACGCGGGAGGAAAAAAGCTGTTTCATTAATAACAATGAGTTATCCGCATAATCCAGAACAGTCACTTCGGCTCCTTCATCACATAAAATGAGGCTGTCCCGACCGGTGCCAGCGCCAACTTCCAGAATTTTCTTACCGGAAAGTGGTGCTGAAACACGCTTAATCTGACTGGTAAGGCGTTCCGCATTATCATAGACTTCATGAAGATTTGATTTCTCCTGCCAAAAATTTTCCCAGTGCTGTTTTGTAGAAGTTCGCTTTTCTTTCGTCATCAATCTTATCCAATCTGTACCAAATCAAATTTATCTTTAAAATATTGAACGAAATGTTCCCGAATGGGTCGGGAGCCTTCCTGAAGCAATTGCGGGTCTTTATCAACCAGGGCAAAGGCTTCTTGCCGCGCCAAATTTAATATTTCTTTATCTTTAAGTATATCGGCGACTTTTAGTTCCGGCAATCCGTGTTGTTTAGTGCCAAAAAATTCTCCCGGCCCCCGTATTTCCAGATCTACTTCGGAAATTTTAAAACCATCATTGGTCTCTGCCATGGTATTCAAGCGCTTCTGGGCTTCATCACTCAGGGGGGGAACCGCAATCAAGATGCAGTAGGATTGCATACTTCCTCTGCCCACTCGTCCCCGAAGTTGATGTAATTGCGTTAGGCCAAATCTTTCGGCATGTTCAATCACCATTATTGTGGCATTCGGGACATCAACTCCCACTTCAATGACCGTTGTACTTACCAGAACCTGAATCTTACCGTTCTTAAAATCAGTCATTACCTGTTCTTTGGCTTCATTATCCATCCGACCATGCAACAACGCGACCTGAATATCTGTGAAAATCGTCGTGGAAAGTTTCTCATAACTTTCGGTTGCTGCGCGCAGATCGATTTTTTCTGACTCTTCAACCAGCGGAAAAACAATGTACGCCTGCCGTCCTTCCAGAACTTGCTTGCGCACGAAATCATAAATTTCATTGCGTTTATTATCATAGCGCCAGGCGGTTTTAATCGGCAATCGTCCTTTCGGCAGCTCGTCGATGACCGAAACATCGAGATCCCCATAAAGCGTCATCGAAAGTGTCCGGGGGATTGGTGTTGCCGTCATAACCAGAACATCCGGATTTAGCCCCTTCCCCACCAAGGCAGCGCGTTGCATCACCCCAAAGCGGTGCTGCTCATCAACGATGACCAGACCTAATTTTTTAAATTCAATGTCTTCCTGAATAAGCGCATGGGTTCCCACGACAATATCGACTTCGCCAGATCGAATCGCTTCCAGACGACGCATTCGGCGGGATTTTGTCAGAGCACCTACCAAAAGCTCGACTCGAACGTCCATATTTTCCAGAAATTGCTGAATATTGAAATAGTGTTGTTCCGCCAGAATTTCAGTGGGAGCCATCAAGGCTGATTGATACCCGTTTTCGGCAGCGATAAGCATATTCAAAAGCGCAATGATCGTTTTTCCGGAGCCCACCTCCCCCTGCACTAGGCGATACATTACTTTATCGCTTTTCATATCCGCCCGAATCTCGTGCATCACCCGCTTCTGAGCAGCGGTCAGTTCAAAAGGAAGCTGCTCCGCCAACCGACGAAGTTTATCACCGACCTCTTTAAATTGAATGCCTTTGGTTTGATGCGTAATATAGCGTTTTCGAAACGCGAGCATCAATTCGAAATAAAATAATTCATCATATTTTAATCGCCGCAATGCCTGACTTAGATGTTCCATATCAGCCGGAAAATGTACCTGGGCAATGGCCTCTTTCAGGCTGATCAAATTTTGACGCTGCAAAATTTCGGCAGATAAAATTTCCGTTATATCATCGAGATAGAACTTCAATGCCCCTTTTATCGTTCGCCGAAAGCCCCGGCTATCCATTCCAACCTTTCCCAACAATTCCGTCGAAGGATAAAGCGGAATGATAATACCCGTATGTAAAAATTTATCGCCGGGCTCTTCCTCATCCGAAAGGATATCATAGTCCGGATGCACCATCTGGGGGCCGCCATAGATGGTAATTTTTCCACTGAAGGCCACCATATCGCCGGCCTGAAAAACATTATCCCAGTATTTAACCTGATTAAACCAGACACAGGTCAAAAAACCGGTTCCATCAAAAACGATGGCCATAAATCGCGATTTTCGGCCGGATTTGATCCCCCGGCTTTCTATCCGCCCCACAATTGTCGCCTCGGTGTTCGGCCGCAAATTTTTAATGGACGTAATATGGCTGCGATCTAAATAGCGACGCGGAAAATAGTAAAGTAAATCCCGGACCGTGTTAACCCCCACCGCCGCCAGTTGCTCCGCCCGCTTTTCCCCGATCCCTTTTAAAAATTTGACGGGACTTTCCAGTGCTTTTGTGGATTTTGCATTCAATACTGAATTCCCTGCTTACCAGCGTTTTTGGATGATATAATTCACCACTATCTCGCCATCTTTGGGAACCTGAACCTTATATTCAAACTTATTGGCATCTCGTTTGATATGCGTATAATTCTCACTCTTGATTTCCCATTCGCCCCAGGCATGCTCCACCACCGTCACTGCTACATCGGTTGATTTATGGTTTCGTAACTTTATTTCATAAGCTTCTTCCGTGGCGCGCTTGCCAAGTTGTTTTTCTTCCTTTTGAAGCCGTTCACCAACCACATCAAAAGCATTTCCGAGAAAAATACGGACCAATTCATCTTTTGCGGTGTGTTGAATCTCATCTTCACCAACAAATTCCAGGGATTTATCATCCGGGTCCTCTTTATAGACACGAATTTTTCCTTTGGGCAATGGCATCCCCAGGCCATCCTGTTTGCTGTTCTTAAACTCCAGATGGACACGTACTTTTTTCGGATAAAATTGGCCATCAAAGATAAAAAGTTTATTCACTTTGGTGGTTGCTGTTGGAAAAAGTGAAATTTGCTTAATTTGATTATCTTTTACGGTGGCTGGGCGTTGCAATGTATATAAATGATATTCAAAAAATTCTTTTTCCTCAAAACCTGCAGCACCGGCAGCGTCTTCGGCAACTTTCATCGTTCGCATTGGCGCATATTGTGGTTCGGGTTCAACCTGATGAACTTCACCGGCCACCAGTTTTAATTTTGCATGCTGATAACTGGCGCCGGATTGATTATCAATCGACACCCATCCGGAAAGTTCAAGTTGTGTATCATTCGCCTCACTTACTGCCACATATTCGGCGTGCCAGCTTATACCGCGTGTGAGATAACTCAGTTCAATTTTATGGTCACCCGCTTTCTGATTCTGTAAACTCCAAACCAGCGTTGGACGGGTGATCAGGCCATCCGGAAGTTTTGGAAATTCAAGATTTAATATAGCTGTCTGATTGACAACGCGAATGGCACCCGCCGGTTCCTGGAGCATAATTTCGGATTGACTGGCACTGAGAAGTTTTCCCTGATAAGTGCTCTCTTTGGTAATGACCTTAATTTCCTGATCCACATATTTTTGCATTAATTTAGTCGCGCTAATCAGATCAAATTCATAATTTTGTTCCAGAATACTAATTTTATCCGGAGCAGTCAGGCTTTTAAAATGAACCGAAGTCGGATCAATTTGTGCCGCGACATCCAGAAATTTATATAACTGAATTCCCGTTTGCAATGAAACGGCGCGAATATCTTTTACCAGCGCCAGATTATCATTATAGACCGTAAGGGCAATTTCATTCGTTTGTGATGGCAGGGTATTGTTCATGAGTATCCCTCCAATTAATAGAATTAAGAAAGTCTTGAACATGGTATATTTCTCCTGAATTAAATAATTTTACAAATATCAAAAAATCCCAATTACAATTACACTTCAAGACTTGCCCGGTTCAATTTCAATTTTTCGAGACGCAGTTCCCAGTCCACCTTCTTTTGCTTTTCACGGGCGATAACGTCTTCAGGGGCCCGACTGACGAAATCGGCATTGGAAATCTTTTTAATCTGAGCCATTAACTGATTTCCCAGTCGTTCGATTTCTTTGTCCAATCGGGTCCGTTCCACATTGATGTCAATTAATTCGGCCAATGGAACAAAAATTTCCAATTCATCGACAACCGCACTGGCGGCTAATCGCGGTTTTGCGACATCTTTTCCAATTTCAACATTTTCAACCCGCGCGAGATTTTGCAAATAGCCAATATTTTCCTGTACGGTGCTGTTCAGATGGCGATTCACCCCTTTTATCACAACATCGGCTTTTTTCGCCGGTGGCACATTCATCTCACCCCGAATATTGCGAACCGCGCCAATCACTTCCTGCATCAGCTTCATTTGAGCTTCTGCTTCGGGATTAAAGAGGGCATCACTCCATTTCACCCAATCTGAAACAATTAAATCCGGCTCATCAACAGCTTTCAAATTATTCCAGACTTCTTCAGTAATAAATGGAATGAATGGATGCAACATTTTCAATGTCCCGCGAAAAACCGTCAGGGCAATACTCAGCGCAAATTGTTTTGCAGCCGGATCATTACCATACAGCCGGGGCTTGATTAATTCCAGATACCAGTCACAAAATTCACCCCAGAAAAAGCTATGCACCTGTAAAATGGCATCATTCAGTTTAAAATTATCAATCGATTCCGTTAATTTTTTCGCCGAGGTGACAAAACGGCTTAAAATCCACCGGTCAGCCAGATCAGCCTGTTTTTTAAATTCAACAAATTTTAAATCGGCCGGTGTCTGATATTGAACACCATCCTCAAGATTCATCGCCAGGAAACGGAAGGCATTCCACAATTTGTTGGCAAAGTTACGTCCGATTTCAAACGCACTTTCACTGAGATTGATATCCTGGCCTTCAGAAGAAAGCATGAGCAAAGAATAACGAACCGCATCCGCACTGTATTTATCCACCATTTCCAGCGGATCAATGCCGTTTCCCAAAGACTTGCTCATTTTCCGCCCCTGATTATCCCGAATGACCCCGTTGAAATAAACATCGCGAAAGGGAACTTCTTTCATAAATTCCAGGCCGGACATGATCATACGCGCCACCCAGAAAAAAATAATATCCGCCGCCGTCACCAGCGTATTCGTCGGATAGAATCGCTGCAGTTCGGCTGTTTTTTCCGGCCAGCCCATGGTTGAGAATGGCCAGAGCCAGGACGAAAACCAGGTATCCAGCACATCTTCATCCTGAATTAAATTTGTACTGTTACATTTGGGACAGGTTTTGGGGGTTTCAACCGACACTATCATGGCGTCACAGTCCTGACAATAATAAACCGGAATACGATGTCCCCACCAGAGTTGTCGCGAAATACACCAATCCCGAATATTTTCCATCCAGTTTTTATAAACTTTCACCCACTTTTCAGGATGAAATTTGATTCGGCCATCCAGGACAGCGTCCAGCGCTGGCTGGGCCAATGTTTTCATTTTAACGAACCATTGTTTGGAAAGATACGGCTCTAAAACCGTATCGCAACGCTGGCAATGGGCGACGGCGTGTGTATGGCCTTCAATTTTCTCCAGCAATCCGAGTGTTTTTAATTCTTCAACCACCTGCTTGCGACACTCAAACCGATCAAGACCATTATATTTTCCCGCATTGGCATTCATCGTTCCATCGCCATTCATTACATTTATCGTAGGCAAATGGTGTCGCTGCCCGATCTCAAAATCATTGGGATCATGCGCCGGCGTCACTTTCACCGCGCCGGTTCCAAATTCCATAGCTACCTGCGCATCTGTAATAATGGGAATCGCGTGCTCGAGAATCGGCAGGATCGCATTTTTACCAATCAGGTGTCTGTAGCGTTCATCCTCCGGATTGACGGCAACGGCGGTATCACCCAGCATGGTTTCCGGGCGCGTTGTCGCCACCATGATATATTCGTCACTGTCTTTTATCGGATATTTGATATACCATAAATGGGAAGCGTGATCCTGATGGATGGCTTCTTCATCGGAAAGCGCCGTGTGACAACGCGGGCACCAATTAATAATGTATTCCCCACGATAAATCAGTCCTTTTTGATACAATTGGACAAAAACTTCACGGACAGCCCGTGAGAGATTTTCATCCATGGTAAAACGCGTCTGACTCCAATCGCAGGAGCAGCCCATTTTTTTCAATTGCTCGATAATTATTCCGCCATATTTTTCTTTCCATTTCCAGACGCGTGCCACAAATTTTTCGCGCCCGAGATCATGGCGGGTGAGATTTTCTTCCTTTCGTAAACGTTTTTCAACCACATTCTGAGTGGCGATACCAGCGTGATCAGTCCCCGGAATCCATAAGGAAGCCTCACCCAGCATCCGATGATAGCGAATAAAAATATCCTGCAGGGTGTTATTGAAAGCATGTCCCATGTGCAGCCGATCCGTTACATTCGGTGGTGGAATGACAATTGAATACGTCTTTTTCGAAAGGTCACCATTCGCTTGAAAATAGCCCTTTTCAATCCAGTAATCATACCATTTATTTTCCACTGTTCCAGGTTCATAGACTTTTGGGATGTTGCGTTCAGACATAATTCACTCCTGCCGGGGACCAGTAATTCCCTGCTAAATAATTTGCGGTTTCAAATTAATTTCCAAAGGGGAAATTGTAATACCCTTATATTTTTTTTAATTTTCATTTCTATCGATAAAGATTTTCAATTTTGAATGAGTTTGAAAACCAGATAAAAGCCAAAATTTCGTCTTCAAAAAAAATACCATTCGACGACAAAGCCGTTGTCTGCACATCGTTTTTCATGGTATGCGGCTAAAACATTCAAATCAATTTTTTCAGGATGTTGTGTACAATAAAAAAGAGCACGCCACTCTAATTGTGTCTTGTTAAAAAGATAAGGATAACTCTTTAATATTTTATCAGTTACCTTTGGAATAACATTTAATATGAAAATTGTTGAGTCCCTGGTCAGGCTAAAAATAGCCGGGAAAAGATCAAAATGTTCACAATAGATATCGAATGTTGAGATTGGATTATCAACAACGATAAGATTGAATTTACCGGATATCGTTTTTATCTCTTTAAACGAATCAGTAATCTTTATCTTTGCGCCTGGAAGATTTTTTCGTATTGTATTTTCACAAAGACTATTGATCTCCCAAACTTCCAGGCTGGCAATTAACGGGAAATAATCGCGCGGATGATATTCACCCGTGTGTCCAAAAATTTCCAATCCATTCAGACTCTTCAATTTCACCCCCTGCGATTTCAATTTTTTAAAAATTTTCCGCATGGGGGTCAATCCCAAAAAACATCGGATGGATTTTAAGAATGATCTAACAATTTTCATCATGCTTCATCTTCCGGTAAGTAATATGACTATCATACCGGGTAAATTTAACTTTCGATATATTGGCGATTCTGAACAATTAGCCGGAAGATGAAGTAACATTTTAATTAGAGTCTGTCCGAAAACACCAAGACCTGTCATTGCGAGGCGTTTTTTGCCGAAGCAATCCCCTTGTATAATAACTGAGATTGCTTCGTCGCCAAAAACGCTCCTCGCAATGACAGTACCGGGTGCGTTTGCGGACAGACACTAATTAATAAGTCATTAGCAGTTGTCAGAATTAAAAAGAACCATTCGGATTTTTATCTAAAAAGTATAAAATACCCTTATTATCTTGTACTGCATAACTTAAATATAATGAGCAATAAAGATAATTTTAAAACTTATCAATATAAACAAAAATATGAAAAAAGCAAAGAAAAAATTCACCGAAATACCCCTCAGATGAGATAGTAGATGATGATTCCATTCATGCGTGATATAATTTTTCGCTTTCTTCAGTGAAGCACGCTTATCCATTTTAGTACCAGGTATAATCAATAAAAAAAAATCCCCCGTCAGCGAACTAACGGGGGATAAAAATTAAACAAGTTGTGTTACCGCTTATGAACGTGCGATAAGTTCATCCTGGATTTTCTTTCCCTGTTCATTGATAAATTGAGTTTCATTGGCCTGGTTGGGAACTCGAACCATTTTGCCCCCAAAACGCCAGGCAAAATTACTCTTTGACTGATAAGCGACAACCAATTTGATCATTTTGGATTCAGCACCTGGTTGCCCTTTTCTTACCTTGTCTGCAAAAGTTTGTTTTTTCGCCATGCTAAAAATTCTCCAGCAAATAATTATAAAATTTCTGACTATATTTTTATTTTAACCAATTAAATCTAAATTAAGTTCCAATCTAAATTCTGGTTCCTGTTAAAATTTAGTAAAAAAACAGGTAACCGTTCACAGGTTCTGGGGTCACCGCTCCCGGATGTCGTCGTATTTGATATTCCAACTATCTGTTTTTAATAGTGGTTAATTCAAACTCACTCATTTAATCAGAAAAGGCATTTTAACGCTGAACTTAGAACCCAAACCCTGTAAATGCCTGCCAAAATAATGACATCATGCTTTTGATTGAGCAATATTGATAATATCATTCAAAACACCAAAAGCTGTCTCTTTTCTACCGGCGCCAGCACCGGTAATTGTCACCTCCCCCAGCAAATCGGTGGTAAAAGATATTGCATTGGAAGTGCCCATGACCATTGCCAATGGATGGTCAAGGGGCACCATCTGTGGTTCGACTTTGGCAGACAAACCATTTTCTGTGAGGCTTATTTCACCGATCAATTTCCACCGGAAGCCTTTTTTAAGCCCATTTTGGATATCTTCTAACGAAAGCCCTGTAATTCCTTTTCGTTTTACATCAGCCATTTTGATCTGACCGCCAAAAACGACGTTTGCTAAAATGACAACTTTCGCCAGAGTATCCCAGCCATCGACATCGCCTGAAGGATCCGTTTCAGCATATCCTAACCGTTGTGCTTCCGTTAGTACTTCGGCATAATGCTGACCGGCTTCCATCTGAGTTAAAATAAAATTGGTGGTTCCATTCATTATTCCACGGATTTTTTTAAATTCACACCCTTTTAAACTATAGAGCGCCGTGTTAATAATTGGCGAACCACTCATCACCGTACTTTCAAATTTGAAAGCCAGTTGCTTTTTTTGAGCTAAAGCCTTTAATTCCGGATAAAATAGCGCTACCGGCCCTTTATTACAGGTGACGACATTTTTTCCCAGTTCAAATGCCAGCCGAATATGATCTATGGCGGGTTGAGCCGTTTTAAGATTTGTCGGCGTCGCTTCAATAATGATATCCGCACCACTCTGTTTTATTGCCCGAAAACTATCTTCGGGACGGATTTGCGTCGGAAAATCGAATAAATTTCCATGTTTTCGAAAATGATTCAGCACCTTTACCGGAACAATTCCTGCGGGATCAAGTATCGATCCATATTTGATATCGGCAATGCTCACCAAATTCAAATTTAGATCATATTTATTTTGCAAAAATTGCTGTTTCAGGGCAAGGACTTCAACAAACCCCTGCCCCACTGTTCCAAAACCGATTAATGCTATTTTCATGCTTTAAGAATTTTGCTCCGGATTTCACTTCAGGTGATAAAATAATTTAATGAAATTGAGTGTTTGTTTTATCGATAACCAAATTTTTAAAAAATTATAATCAACGATTAACCGCCAAAGATACATAAAAAAGTGGTCGAAGTCAAGAGAAGATTTTGATTTTATTCTTTCAGCTATTTAATTCATTTTATCATTGACTTTTATCACTATTTTATTTATTTTACATGGATAGGTTTTAACGGCTTAAATGAGGTACCGTTTTTAAAAAAGGAACTGCCAATGCCTATTTATGAATTTAAGTGTCAAAATTGTGGCCAACGTTTCGAAAAATTATTATTTAGCAGCCAGTTAAATTCAGTGATCGATTGTCCCGAATGTAATTCAACAACGGTTGAACGCCTTTTCTCGGTGTTCGGTTTCTCAACCGGGAATCGTACCGTAACGTCAACCGCCAATGGTAGTTCGTGCCACGCATGCAGTTCGTACAATTGCTCAACCTGTCATCATTAAAAAGATGAGGTTTAGCCAATGACAAAAGCTGAAATAATCTCTATTCTCGCCGAAGGAACTGGATTGACCAAAAACGAAACGGCAGCATTAATCGACGGATTGATTGCCACGATGCGCTATGCCCTGAAAAACGAAGAGACAGTCGAAATTCGCGGAATCGGTACATTTAAGGTGGTTCAACGAAAAGCGCGCCAGATTCGCAATCCCAATTCGGGGCAATTAATTGAAGTTCCTTCCCATAAAACACTTAAATTCAGGATTTCAAGTGATTTAAAAAAATATTTAAATCAATCGGGTAAATGATACAGGTTCATTTCATCTGAAGGATTACCCGACATAAATAAAAAATCCATCAGCTATTTTGTAATTTTTAGCCAGAATCGTTTATTAAAAAAAATGCTTATATTATAAAGTATGGCTTTATCAAAAATTTTTAAAAATCTGGAAAAAACGGCAGCTTCATATAATCGGGATAAATATTGGAATTATCAAAAAGCTATTGGTCAATATTATCTGGAGCATCTATTAAAAGGAATTGATCACAAAAAAACCGTGCTGGATATTGGATGTGGTGAAGGCGGTGTCCTCTCAGCTTTTTTAGAGCAGGGCTATCAATGTACAGGACTGGAAATCAGCAAGACACGCGTTCAATTTGCCCGTGAACGGAATCAAGCGGGCATCAATTTTATTCATGGGAATATAGAGGAATTTAAATGCGAAAAGGAATATGGTTTGATTTTATTTTCTGATGTTATTGAACATGTTGCAAATAAAGAAAAAGCCATGATGGCGATAAAAAAATGTTTGCAGCCGGATGGAATATTACTGATTACTTTTCCACCCTATCGTTCGGCATTTGGTGGTCACCAACAAACACTCCGTTCTTTCCTAAAATATATTCCTTATTGGCATTTACTCCCGCGAAAAATTTTTATTGGTTTATTAAAAATTTTTGAACGGGATTACCTGGAGTCGCGACTGGAAATCTATGATCGAGGCCTCACCATTCGCCAGTTTGAGGCACTTTTAAAAAAGCTGGATTTTCAGGTCTCTAAAAAATGGGATTATCTGGTTCGACCCAGACAAAGTTTACGTTTTGGCGTGCCGATTCGTGAAAATCGGTTTCCGTTCTTTAAAGAATTTTTAACAACTGGCGTCACCTATTTAATCCAGCATCGGTAAGAAAATTCGACCAATTGGATAAGTCGAGGTAATAAAATATTTAAATCAGTTATCAAAAACAAAGAGAATCATTATTAACTTTTTAGCACCATAAGAATACGAATAGAATTGAACATCATTATTAAGGAGGTGAAGTACTGTGCCGAGTGGAAAAAAACGTAAAAGAAGAAAGATCGCGACGCATAAACGTAAAAAACGTTTAAAACGAGATCGCCATAAAAAGAAATTAAGATAGTTCTTTAATTTTTTAAAAGGAACATGATTGAGGCTTTCTTCAAAAACCGAAGATACCAATTGTTAGTAGGATTGAATCAATTGCCTGAGGCAGGACATAAGGATTAAGGTCAATACATAATGGAGAAAGATAAAACAATCCTGTTGATTGATGACGATCCAGATTTTCATATTATGCTTAACCATGCGCTGGCGCAAACAAGTTATCGTTGTCTATCAGCTTATAAGCCCCATGACGGGTTAAAAATGATTCTGGAATATCAGCCAGATATTATTTTATTGGATTATATTATGCCGGATTTAACCGGGGAGGACCTTTATCAGGAATTTGTAACCAACCCGATTTATAAAAATCACCGGCACATTCCTGTCGTCATTTTAACCGCTCAGGAGCATGACCGAAATATCCGCGAGCGCCTGATCGAAGGTGGTATTCAGGCCTATTTGAATAAGCCCTTTGGTTATCGTGAATTGAAAAATTTGCTGGAAAATATATTCATTCTCCAGGAGATCCAGCAGCGAAATTTGCAACTGCAAAATGAAATTTCCAATACCAAAGAGTATCTTGAATTATTAGTTGATAACACCCCAATTGGTATCATGGCAACCGATTTAAATGGGATGGTAACCAGGGTTAATCCCTATTTAGTACATATTCTTCGTCTATCGAATAGTGCCGAAATTTTAAACAAGTATATATTCGATTTTAATCCTTTTAGAAATAATACGTTACATGATTCATTTCACAAGATTTTAACTGAAGGATTAGCGATTCGTGAAGAAGTATTAGAATATTGTACACCAACAAATGAGCGTTTGAAATTAAATTTAAAAGGTGTCCCCTTACGAAACACAAGCGGGGACATCACGGGATTAACGCTTCTATTTCAGGATATTACGGATCTTGAGAAGAAAGCCTATCAATTAAGTATTTTGCGGCAGGTTGGTACATCGATGCAGAGTGCGCTCGATTTAAATGAATTACTCCATTTAATTTTAACGGCTATAACCGCGGGGTGTGCTCTCGGTTTTAGTCGCGCCATGCTTTTGATGCTATCTGAAGATGGCCAATATTTATTTGGCAAGATGGGAGTCGGCCCGGGTAATGCTAACGATGCATATCGTATTTGGACAGAACTTTCCCGGGAGCATCTGAACCTTCAAAATTTTCTGGATAAATATGGCCATAATCTGCCAGATGAACATGATGAATTCAATCAACGGGTTCAAAGTTTACAATTCATCTTAAGTGAACAAAAATGCTTTTTTCATCAGGCAATTTTTAACAAAAAAACCTATAAAGTCAATTTTCACAACCGCCAGGAGCATAATTGTCAACAATGCTTGACAACAATTCAGGCGGATGAATTTATTATCGTTCCACTTTTGGTAAAAAACAAAGTGATTGGTGTCATTGTTGCGGATAATATGTACAACCAAAATCCAATAAACGATGATATGGTCCAGATGTTAAATTTATTTGCCAGCCAGGCGGCAGTAGCGATTGAAAGAACGGAAGCGTATCAACATCTTGAAGAGGAAAAGAATAAACTTCAGGAAGCGTATAGTAAGCTGGAAGCGACACAGGAACAATTAGTGCGGAATGAAAAATTAGCCGCCATCGGTCAAACTGCTGCCAATGTGGCGCATGAAATCCGCAATCCACTCGTAACAATCGGTGGTTTTGCGAGAATTTTAATGCGATCGGAAAAAATTCAAGCGGATGAAGAATTGAACACATTTTCTCAAATCATCGCTGAAGAAGTCACGCGGCTGGAAAACATCTTAAAAAATGTGCTGGATTATGTCAAACTGACCCATCCCGAATTAACCATGGAAAACGTCAACCAAATCATCGACGCCTCGTTGCTCATGATGAGTGATGAAATTCAATGTCAGCAAATAGAGTTACACCCAGAACTTGATTCCACTCTTCCCATGATAAATATTGATCCGCAACAATTTAAACAGGTGATTATCAATGTGTTAAAAAATTCTATCTATGCCATGAAAAATGGCGGAAAATTGTTCGTCCGGACATCTTCCAATAAGGAAAATGTCATTATTGAAATTCAAGATACTGGCAAGGGAATTCCCAAAGAAATTATGCACAATCTCTTTATTCCTTATTTCACAACCAAAAGCCATGGCACTGGACTTGGCCTGGCGATTACGCAACAAATTATTAACGCGCATAATGGTAAAATTAATATCGAAAGTGAACCTGACCGGGGAACTATCGTTAAAATAATGATTCCGCTTAAGAACAATGAAATCCCGGTCAAAAAAAATTAATCAACCTTGAAAAACCGAGTAGAGAGCGCACGGTGGGTTAATTTTGCTTTCGGAGAAAAAGGTGGGTCGATTGGGTAAAAAACAAAAAATATTAGTTGTTGATGATGAAAATTTTGAATTAGTTCGGTATAAAAAAGTTTTAGGCGACGAAGGTTACACGGTGGTTCAAGCCCGGGATGGCTATGAAGCCCTGGAAATAGTAAAATCTGCACCGCCGGATGCGATTGTTCTGGACATTAAAATGCCCGGTATCGATGGTATCGAAACGATGGGTAAAATTTTTGAGGAAAATGAAGAAATTCCAGTAATTATTCACACGGCATTTTCAGTCTGGCGGGAAAATTTTAGAAGTCGATTGGCGGACGCGTTTGTTGTTAAAACCAGGGATATGGGTGAATTAAAAACAAAATTAAGAGAAATTTTGAAAAGTAAAGGAAATTTTTCGTCCTAACGACAAATAAATCAACGAGATGATGACATCATTTGAATTTGACACATCAGCGGTTACTGAAAAAAATTTAACCGTCACCGAACTAACTCGTGAGATTAAATTTTTAATCGAAAATTCTCTCCCAATATTTCGGGTGATTGGAGAAATTTCCAATTTTATTCATCATCCGTCAGGGCATATTTATTTTTCACTGAAGGATGAAGGTTCCCAGATTAGCTGTGTCTTCTGGCGCAGCCGAAATGCCGCTCTTTTCTTTACGCCACAGGATGGCATGAAAGTTATTGTTCAGGGACAGGTGACGGTTTATGAAAAACGCGGTAACTATCAGCTTGATGTCCTTCAAATGCAGCCAGCCGGAATTGGAGAGCTCCAAATTGCCTTTGAACAACTCAAAGCCCGCTTAAATGCCGAAGGTTTATTCGATCAGGACCATAAAAAGGCTATTCCGGAATTTCCAGCGACCATTGGAATCGTCACTGCGCTCAGTGGCGCTGCCATTCAGGACATGATCCAAATTTTAACCCGGCGATTTCCCCCAATTGAAATCATTATTCGGCCGACCCGGGTACAGGGCGAAGGTGCCGCTGAAGAAATTGCCCGTGCAATTGATGAATTCAATGAATACGGCCGTATCGATTTAATGATAGTTGGTCGGGGCGGTGGTTCGATTGAAGATTTATGGGCATTTAATGAAGAAATTGTCGCCCGGGCTATTTATAATTCCCGCATACCGGTTATTTCCGCTGTCGGCCATGAAATTGACTTTTGTATTAGCGATTTTGTCGCTGATTTACGTGCCCCAACCCCTTCGGCTGCGGCTGAATTAGCCGTGCCGGATGCCAGAGACCTTCGGGTAAAAATCGATTCTTTGATAAGAGCCGCTTTTCAGCTCCTTATGGACCATATAGCTCAATTTCGCCAACAACTCCGTTATTTTATCGACAGCTATGGCTTTCGGCAACCCATTGATCTGGTTCGGGAATATTCACGACGACTGGATGAGTTGGTTCTATCATTGGTGAAATCGATTCGTTTTTATGTTACGCTCAACAAAGAACGATTGACAGCAATGGAAAAAAGACTTCAGGCGCTGAATCCCTCGGCTATTTTAGCACGTGGTTACAGCATTTGTTACGCTTTACCAACCAAACAAGTTATTAGCACCTCTGAAGATATAAAACTAAACGAAAAAATTGAAATCCAATTTTCCAAAGGTTCGGCAATTAGTACAATCGAAAAAATTAATCACGGAAAAGATAATTAAAAAAACTGGAGAAAACCAGTACCCTCATTCATCTAAATGGAAATTAAACAAATCAGGAAAATTTATGTCAGAGAAAAATTTTGAAGCATCGATGCAGCGATTGGAAGAAATCGTCAATCAATTGGATTCAGGAAAACTAAGTCTTGACGAATCGATAAAAATTTTTGAAGAAGGAATAGAATTGTCCAAATTTTGCAGTGAGAAACTCAATCAGGCGGAAAAGAAGATTAAAACTTTGATGAAGAAACATGAAGGGGGATTTCAACTTGAACTGGTTTCGATTTAGCCAAAATAAAAACAATGACTGAATACGTCTGAATCAAAAGGCCTGTTCTATATTATGGTAATTTTAATAAAGTCATTAACTTATGCATACAAAGGAGAAATGAATGTCTACGCTATTGAATAAAATTAATTCACCTGAAGACATAAAAAATTTCGACAGCAATCAGTTAGCCCAATTGGCAGATGAATTACGGGAATATATTATTTCGGTGATTAGCGAGAACGGAGGACATCTGGCACCAAGTCTGGGAGTTGTCGAACTCACATTGGTACTCCACTATTTATACAATACCCCCCAGGATAAAATCATCTGGGATGTGGGTCATCAGGCATATATTCACAAAATTATTACTGGCCGTAAAGACCGATTTCCAACCATCCGGCAATATCGCGGTATTAGTGGATTTCCGAAAATCGACGAAAGTATCTATGATCATTTTGGTGTAGGGCACGCCTGCACTTCCATATCCGCCGCATTAGGAATGGCCTGCGCTCGTGACCTGAAAAAAGAAAATCATGCGGTGATTGCTATCATTGGAGATGGAGCAATGACCGGTGGTCTGGCTTTCGAAGGTTTGAACAATGTCGGTTCGCTGAATAAGGATATTACGGTTATTCTTAATGATAATAACATGTCAATCTCCCAAAATGTTGGTGCACTTCATAAATATCTGACCTATCTTCTGACAACCAGTACCTATAATAAAGTCAAAGCTGACATCTGGGAACTCACCGGCCGGCTATCGCGTTTTGGTCAGCGGATTCGCAGTACCATACGTCAGGTAGATGAAGGACTTAAAGCGCTGGTAGTGCCAGGGCTCCTTTTTGAAAGGCTGGGATTTCGGTATATCGGCCCGGTAGATGGGCATGACATTCCGGAACTTATTCGAATTTTCCGAGAAGTTCAAAAGATGAAAGGCCCGATTCTCGTTCATGTCTGTACGATAAAAGGGAAGGGTTATGAATTAGCGGAAAAAAATGCCACGCATTTTCATGGTCTAACTCCATTTAACAGAGAAACTGGCGCGGCCCGTTCGGTTTCACCCATTCCAACTTATAGCAAAGTATTCGGGAATACCCTGACCGCGATGGCTGAAAAAGATGAGAAAATTGTCGCGATTACAGCCGCGATGGCGGTTGGTACAGGCTTAACACCTTTTTGTGATAAATATCCCGAACGTTTTTTTGATGTTGGAATTGCGGAAGGCCATGCGGTAACTTTTGCGGCCGGACTCGCCACGCAGGGAATGAAACCTGTGGTCGCTATCTATTCGTCATTCCTGCAACGTTCCTATGATCAAATTATTCATGATGTTGCGTTACAAAAATTGCCTGTCATTTTTGCGATTGATCGTGCCGGACTGGTTGGTGACGATGGTCCAACACACCATGGAATTTTTGATCTCAGTTTTTTACGACACATCCCCAATATGGTTGTCATGGCGCCAAAGGACGAACAGGAGCTCCAGGATATGCTGTGGACAGCGATAAATTATCAGGCAGGCCCAATTGCCATCCGTTATCCGCGCGGCCAGGGCGTTGGAAAACCATTAAAATCCACTTTTAATATAATTCCAATCGGTCAAAGCGAAATTGTGACAAAAGGCGATGGAAGGGAACTGGCAATCCTGACAATTGGTAGTATGGTCTATCCCGCCATAAAAGTCGCTGAAAAATTACTGTCATTTAATATTCAGGCAACGGTCGTCAATATGCGTTTTATCAAACCGTTGGATGGTAAAATGCTCCGCCAAATTGCATTGACACACGACGCCATTGTCACCCTGGAAGATAATGTTAAACAAGGCGGTTTTGGAAGTGCGGTTAATGAATATTTGATCGAAAATCAACTATTTGAAATCAAATCCCTTTGTCTGGGACTTCCGGATGAATTTGTTGAACATGGTGCCAATGACCTTTTATATCACAATGTGGGGCTGGATTTTGAGGGTATCACACAATCAATCACCAAATTTTTAGGAGTGGAAACGACACCGGAAAAATGGGAATCCACAGAATACATCACAGAAAATAATACGCTTGAATTGACAACCCATTGAAATTTCAGGTTTAATTCATCGTATCCATGTATTAACATCTGGCAAAATTTTATGGTGGCGGGGCAATATATTCCGAACCGGTTCTGAAGGCTAAATGGATTCAAATCATTGTCGGAATGTATTGCCTCTCCTATAAAACTGATTGCATACAATTCATCCTTACATATCAGAAATTTTCTTACACATTATGATTTTGAAAAAATCCTGGCATCATATATTTAATAAGGAGTAACGGCGGTCAAAAAGATAAGTCCAAAGAAAAATATTGAACTCATATCAAATCTTATCCATGTTCCGCTATTCCAACTGAGCTTCACGTAAAACTGAGTGATAAAAACAGGTACTCACATGCGTTTGGGAATTGTTGGCAATATTCAAAAATCTGGATTAAAAGAGATCTTATCCCAGCTAATTGACTGGTTATTAACCCGAAAAATTGAATTCTTGTTGGAAGAGAAAGTTTTTCAATTTCTCCAATTCAATAACTCAAACATATTATCGGCACCACTGGACAAAATAAGCCAAAAATCTGATATTTTATTAGCCTTTGGCGGGGATGGAACTATCTTAACCGTCGCCAGACAGGTTGGTGCTTCCGGGGTACCAATTTTAGGTGTAAATCTGGGTCGATTGGGCTTTTTAGCAGAAATAGCACCTTATGAAATTTATGACCGCATCAATGAACTATTAGCCAATCAATATGAAATTGTCGAACGCTTGATGCTGGAAGCTCATATTGGCAAACAACAGACGAATGACACGATCACTTGCATGAATGATATGGTTATCAATAATGCCGGTTCGTCACGGGTGATTCAAATCGAAGTGTATGTAAATGATGATTATCTCAATACTTATTTCAGCGATGGACTTATTATCGCCAGTCCCACCGGTTCAACGGCTTACTCGCTTTCGGCTTTAGGGCCGATCGTGACACCAGAGGTTAAAGCGATCATCATCAATCCCATTTGCCCACACTCATTAACCGCGAGACCGATCGTCATCCCTGATGATAAACAAATCCGGATCGTTGCTTTCTCGGAAACCAACCAGATCATGGTTTGTGGAGATGGCCAGATTTTTCGACCAGTACCCTCAGGGGTTTCGATTTTTGTCCGGAAAACTGATTATTTCGCGCGTTGGGTAAAATGCCAGCACAAAAGTTTTTATGAAACACTTCGAACTAAATTATCACTGGGAGAGTAAAATAAAACCGATGACTCAAATTGATACAATTTAGCTAAGATAATTAATTAAAACCACAACAATTCACCCTCAACCCAAAAAAACCAGATACAAAATGTCCAAAGCCCCTAAATCGACACCCTTAATGGAACAATATCTGGCCATTAAAGCCCGGTATGAAGATGCCATCCTTTTTTTTCGGATGGGCGATTTCTATGAAATGTTCTACGAAGACGCCAAAGTTGCTTCTCAGGTATTGGGGATTGCCCTAACTTCACGGGCTCATGGGAAGGCGGCGGATGTTCCCCTGGCCGGTTTTCCACATCATGCCCTGGATGTTTATCTGACAAAAATGATTAAAGCGGGTTATCGGGTGGCAATCTGCGAACAGATCGAAGACCCCAAACTGGCCCAAACCATTGTCAAACGTGAAGTGCTCGAAGTTATCTCGCCTGGAACGGCTTTATCCGAAAATTTATTAGAAAGCAAACGCAACAACTATCTGATTTCGGTGTATCTGGAAGAAAAACGCGGTGGTCTGGCGGTAACTGATATTTCAACGGGTGAATTTTTAGCAGCAGAATTTTTGGAAGAAAAGCTACGCGAACAGGTTCGGGCTTTCAATCCGGCCGAAGTTCTGGTCTCGGTTGAACAGCAACCCTATCTTCTTCGTCTCATTCCCGAGTTAAAAGATATTACCTTTACCACTCGCGAGGGGTGGATTTTTTCTTATGATTACTCTTATGAAAAATTGACAGAACATTTTAATACCCTTTCTTTAAAAGGATTCGGCTGCGATGACCTCCGACCAGGTATCAGTGCCGCGGGTGGCCTGCTGCATTACCTGAAAGAAAGTAAAAAATCGGATTTGGCCTATATCAACCGCCTGACGCGCTTCGATGATGCCGATTTTTTGATGCTGGATGAAACCACCCGTCGGAATCTTGAATTAATCCAGCCTATCATGGCCGGTGGCAATCGACGGGCGACTTTGCTCAACATCCTGGATCAAACCAAAACCGCCATGGGGGGGCGATTACTGGTCAATTGGCTCCTTCGGCCATTGACGCGATTCAAAATGATTCAGGAACGACTGGACGCCGTTGAAGAGCTGTTTAACCAGAATGAAATTCGACACAATATCCGCAATATATTAGAAAAAGTGAGCGATTTGGAACGCCTCCTGGCACGAATTTCAACAGGTCGCGCCAATGCACGGGATTTAATAAACCTGAAAAATACACTCGAAAGTATTCCCCCAATTAAACAAGCTTTAAACGGGATGGAATCGGCACTCCTCGTCGAAATCCGTGCAAATTTACAGGAAAAATCAGAAATTGTCACTAAAATCAATGAGGCAATTGTCGCTAGTCCGCCCCTCTCATTGACCGAAGGGGGATTAATTAAAAAAGGCTATCATGCAGAACTGGATGAATTACGTTTAATCTCTGTTTCAGGAAAAGACTGGATTGCCCGGCTTCAAAAAAGTGAGCGCGAAAGGACCGGCATCCCGTCATTAAAAGTCAATTACAACAAAGTTTTCGGCTATTATATTGAAATTACCAATCCCCACCTGACGAAAGTGCCGCCAAATTATATTCGCAAACAAACTTTAGTCAACGCTGAACGCTATATCACGCCGGAATTAAAAGAATATGAAGAGAAAGTACTGGGCGCTGAAGAAAAAATAATCGCACTCGAATATGAACTATTCGATGAAATTCGCCAATTTGTCGCCCAAAGCACTTTAATTCTGCAGGAAAATGCCCGAAATTTCGCTCATCTGGATTGTTTATCGAATCTTGCTGAAATCGCGCGGCAAAACGATTACTCCCGTCCGACAATTGATGAAGGGGAAGAAATCATCATTCAGCAAAGCCGGCATCCGGTTATCGAAAAACTGTTGCCGTACGGGGAATCGTTTGTTTCCAATGATGTCAGGATTAACAATTCAAAAGAGCAGATTCTCATTATCACCGGCCCCAACATGGCTGGAAAATCGACCTATTTACGCCAGATTGGACTGCTTGTTCTGATGGCGCAGATGGGAAGTTTTATTCCGGCCAAATCCGCTAAGATAGGTTTGGTCGATAAGATTTTCACCCGGGTAGGCGCATCGGATAATCTGGCGGCCGGGGAAAGTACATTTCTCACCGAGATGAATGAAACGGCTAATATTCTCAATAATGCCACCCCGAAAAGCCTCATCTTGCTGGACGAAATCGGTCGCGGTACCAGCACCTTCGATGGCCTTTCCATTGCCTGGTCAGTGGCTGAATTTCTGCATAATAATGAAAAAGTGGCGGCCAAAACATTATTTGCCACCCATTACCACGAATTGACTGAATTGGAACGAATTCTGAATCGTGTTAAAAATTATAACGTGGCGATTAAAGAGTGGGGTGATAATATTATTTTTCTGCGAAAAATTGTGGAAGGCGGCTGCGATAATAGCTATGGTATCCATGTGGCCCAACTAGCAGGCTTACCGCCCAAAGTTATCAGTCGTGCCAAAGAGATACTTTCCAATCTGGAAGCCAATGAATTGACACCCAATGCCATGCCCAGATTGGCCATCAGTCCATCTCACCCCACAAAACATGCGAAAACGCCGCAATTAGACCTGTTTGAAAAAGAGGAGAAAAAACTCCGTGAAGAATTGCTCCAAATCGATCCGAATGAGATGACCCCGAAACAGGCATTGGAAAAGCTTTTTGAACTTATCAATTTGTTAAAGAATTAAAAAAATATACATCACATTCATGGTATGATTATTGAATTGTCGCTTAACGATTATGAAATCAATAAATTAAGCCAGATTTCGGCTTTCAGGTTTCGTTATCGACAATCCATACTTATTTTATCGTAAATTATGGAACTGAATATCCTGTCTGGATGTTTTATTATATTAAGTTTTAAGCCGAAATAAAAATCGAATCTTATATCAAAAAAGTTTTGAGCGTGTGGAATGAATCAGATGACTTTTCTCGAAAAAAAAAAGACGCCAATTTGAATAATTCGATTTTGGATTCACGAAGGAGCCACGAATGAAAAAATTTTATATATATGGTTTTATTAGCATCCTGCTTTTTTTGACCTGGCTGGATTTGCACGCTATCACCCCGGCGAAATATGCGGGTGAATTTATGAGCACCGGCGTTGGCGCCCGCGCGCTGGGAATGGGAGGAGCGCACGTCGCTATTGGAACCGATGTAACCGCTGGTTATTGGAATCCTGCCGGATTAATCGGTGTCAAATTTCCTCAACTTGTTCTCATGCATTCCAGTCGTTTTAATGGCATTGTGAAGTATGACTATGGGGCAATCGCCCTTCCTTTTCAGAATCATCAGGCATTGGCAATTAGTCTGATTCGACTGGGAGTGGATGATATTCCCGTAACGAGTTTGGCGAATCCCGATTTGCCACTGGGTGGTGACAATCGACCATATATTGCAAAAATGGTAAGTGACGCTGAATATGCCTTCTATTTCTCCTATGCCCGTGCCGTTGTTGGGCAGTTTTCTTATGGTGTGAATTTAAAATTAGTTCATAAAACGGTTGGTGACAATTCGGCCTGGGGGCTTGGTTTTGATATTGGTATTTTAATGAACCCGTGGTCGGATTTATTATTTGGTATCAATTTACAGGATGCAACCACCACCTTGGTTGCCTGGGATACGCGCCGAAATGAACTGATTACACCAACCTTAAAGTTTGGTATTGCCTATCCCCTCTGGATGAAATTATTGTCAAGTAAAATAGTACCCGTAGTAGACCTCGATGTTCGTTTTGAAAATCGTCGTTCTGCGGCGCAGGGGAATCTGGGGCCAATCAGTTTTGATTCACATTTAGGTCTGGAATATAATTTTCTCCAATCGGTTGCACTACGAGTTGGTTCTGATACCGGTTTTTTCACTGTTGGTACTGGCATAAAGCTTCCGCAATTACAAATCGATTACGCCTTCATGAAACATGATTTAGGCAATACTCATCGAATTTCGGTGCGAATTTCGATTGAGAAAGAAAAATTACGGCAGAGATAAAAAACTATCATTTATTTCTGAGTCTGATTCTACTGAATTATTTCTCCTCGAAAATATAATATACGTGACGAATCCTGAATGATGATTCACTACACCTGGTAACAAAAAAGCTTCGAGTAACCAGGAATAGCTTATTTTTCTAAAATTCTGATCGGGAATCTTTAAATAAGTGCCGTAACGGTAAATTTACCTGGTGAATTTAGCAAAATCGAATTTTAATGAAAGTGAGCAAAAATCAAATAATTGCAAAAAAAATTAAAATTTCAATTGACAATTTCAAAAAAAATTACTATACTTTAAGTCAAATATTATGTTTAACTTACTCTAATTTATTCAGGCCAGGAACCTGATTTTCCCAAATGCCGAATAAATCCAGAAATTTCCTTTTTTTCGGCTTAAGAGGCATCAGGATGAGATTATGTCAGGAAGACAAAGCAGGATAGGTGCTTTTCCGGAATTTGTTCATTCAATAATTTTGATAGGGAGATTAAAGTTAAGTTGAAGATAAAAAATCAGGTTCAATCAACTATGGTGGAATTCAATCACCTAAATTCAATACCGATTTATTAAAAAAAAGAAGCCACAACGATGATTTTAAGCATGACAGGATACGGCCGTGGTGAAGTCAATAAAAGCGGAATGGAGATAATAGCTGAGGCGCGATCACTTAACAATCGGTTTTTAGAGTTATCCATCCGGTTTCCGAAAGATTACTCCAAATTAGAGCCGGAGATAAAAGAAATAGTCAAGCGTTACGCCTCGCGTGGGCGAATTAACCTGGCAATCACACTGAAGAGTGATTTGGAATTACCGTCAAATTCGTACCGAATCGATTCAGTCCTTGCGCAGAAATACTTAAAAATGTTTCGCGCGGTTATTGCTGAAAATCAGTTATCCCCGGAAATCAAGCTTTCGGATCTGATAGGTCTGCCGCATGTTTGGGTTCAGGCAGATGAAGCTGCTAACCTGGACGATATCTGGCCACTTTTAAAAGAGGCGATTGAATTATCACTGGAAGACCTGTATGCCATGCGAAAAAAGGAAGGAGAGGAATTAGCCCATGATTTACGGCAACGTTTGGTACTGCTGGAAAAAAATCTTGATGAAATTGAACAAATTTCAAAGCAGCAGTCCGCAATCGAATTTAAAAAGATGAATGAACGGCTTCAAAACCTCATTCCCTCCGAAAAAATTGAGCCAGGACGATTGGAAATGGAAATTGCCATGCTGGCAGATCGGGTGGATGTTACCGAGGAATGTATCCGTTTTCGCAGTCATACAAAAATATTTCTGGAAACTATGGATGGAACTGAACCGGGCGGAAGACGGTTAAATTTTGTCTTGCAGGAGATGAATCGCGAGGCAAACACTATCGGGGCAAAAGCAAACAACGCAGAAATTGCGCGCCTCGTTATTCAAATAAAAGAAGAACTCGAAAAAATTCGGGAACAGGTTCAAAATATTGAATAACGGGTGACAGGGGGAATCGAATATATTTTTATCAAGTCGCTGACTAAAAAATTTTTGCAGGGTTTACGCATCCTATTCAAGTGTCAATCACTGGCTTCAGGGGGAAAAATGATGGCGTGACCAGTGCAATCATTTATTAAACAACAAAGAAATTTATAACTTAAAGAATGGAAACTGACAATGATAAGTGTTGGATATAAAAATTATATCGCCCTGGATCGCATTGTTGCGGTCATTTCGCCAGATTCGCGACCAATTAAAAATTTGATGAATACAGCTCGTGAGCAAGGCCATCTCGTCGATGCAACAATGGGCAAAAAAACGAAGGCAGTTTTGGTTACCGATAGCAATCAAGTGATTCTCTCAGCAAATTCAACCGAAACCATTATTCATCGAATTCAAAATTATCGCAAAAGTTAATCGCCGGAACAAAGCTTTCAATATACTATTCTGAGTGGAAAAGCGATCACACTATTTGAATTCGTAAATTTCGGATATTCTATGGCTGGATTACTGATTGTACTTTCTGCTCCATCCGGGGCAGGAAAAACGACGATTATTGATTATTTAATAAAAAATTATCCTGATGAATTTTGTTACTCTGTTTCAGCAACCACTCGGAAACCCCGACCTGGTGAAATTAATGGTTGTGACTATTTTTTTCTAAGCGAGGAAGAATTCAAAAAAAAAATAGCGCACAATGAATTTATTGAATGGGAAATTGTTCACGAAAATTACTATGGGACTTTAACATCCCAGGTTGAACCGTTACTTGAAGCCGGCAAAAAAATCATATTTGATATCGATGTCAAAGGCGGATTGAAAATTAAGGCGGCCTATCCTTCGAATTCGATATTAATATTTATTACCGCCCCTTCAATTGATGTAATTGTCGACCGGCTCAGAAAACGTGGTACGGAAAACGATATCGAGATTAAAAAACGAATCGCGCGCTATGCGATTGAACTTGAGCAATCAAAATATTTTGATTTTATTGTGATAAATGAAACAGTCGAAAAAGCGGTTGATCAGATTAGGGAAATTATTCGGACTTATAAAAAAGAATCGGGCAAAATTACCAAGCGTGAAATAAACTAATTCTCAATAAAAGCTTGATATAATGGAACATGACTTTAACAGAATAAATTATTAAGAGGTGTATTGTATGATTCAGACGCTGTCATTAAGTGAGTTACTTAAAAGAACGAACAATATTTATGAATCCATTATCATTATTGCAAAACGTGCTCGTCAAATTAATGAAGAACAGAAAAAATTATTGGATACTGAAATCAATGAAGAAGAACCAATCGATGAAAATTATTTTGAAGAAGATATTGATAAAATAAAATTAGATCGTCAGAAACGTGAACCATCGACCAAACCGACTACCATCGCATTGAACGAATTTTTAAACGGTAAGCTGACATTCCATTATAATCAGGGGACGAATAAATAGTCCATGCATGGCTATCTAAAGGGGAAAAAGATATTAATTGGCGTGAGTGGTGGCATCGCCGCCTACAAGGTTTGTGAAATTATTCGTGATTTAACAAAATCAGGCGCCCGGTGTCGGGTCGTCATGACCAGCGCTGCCACCAAATTTATCACGCCCCTAACCCTGGAAACCCTTTCAGAAGCCCCGGTTCTTTGTGAATTATTTCCAGAAACTTCCCGGTCTGATGTGATTCATATCGAAGCGGCGCGTTGGCCAGATATGATTTTGCTCTGTCCCGCAACGGCGAATCTGATCGGTAAAATTGCCCATGGAATTGCCGATAATTTACTTACCTGTATTTGTATGGCAACGCAAGCGCCGATTCTGTTCTGTCCTGCCATGAATACCCAAATGTACTTAAATCCCATTGTGCAGGATAACCTGAAAAAACTCAGGCAGTTTAATTATCGATTTATCGAACCAGCCACCGGGAATCTGGCCTGTCATGAAACAGGTATCGGTCGATTAGCTGAAAAAGAAGATATTCTGAAAAGCATGGTACAGGTCCTTTATGCCTCAAATAAATTGAAGGGGATAAAAATATTAGTAACCGCCGGACGAACTGAAGAAAATTTGGATCCGGTACGTTTTTTGACAAATCGTTCTTCGGGAAAAATGGGATTTGCACTGGCGGAAGTCGCCGCGTTACATGGCGCTGAAGTTACTTTAATAAGTGGGCCAAATAACTTAAAACCACCGCCAGGCATCAAACAAATTCGCATTAACTCGGCTGCCGAAATGGCGGTGCAGGTTTTTCAGATTGCAGCAGCGCAACAAATTATAATCATGGCAGCCGCGGTGGCAGATTTTCGACCAAAAATTATTTCGCCGACGAAGATTAAAAAGAAAACAAATTTATTAAAAATTGAATTCGAACAAACTGTCGATATTCTGGCAACATTGGGTCAGCGAAAAGGAAACCAGTTGTTGGTTGGATTTGCGCTGGAGACCGATAATCAGCAAAAAAATGCCATTCAAAAATTAAAAGAAAAGCATCTCGATTTGATTGTTCTGAATGATCCCCAAATTGCCGGGGCCGGATTTGATACCGATACAAATCAGGTAACACTGATTGATAAAAACGAAAATATATTAGAAATTTCCTTAACGTCCAAATTTGAAGTCGCCCAAAAAATATTTGATAAAATCATCGAAATGTCGAACTCTTCCCGCGACCTCACCCCCGAAATTGGATGATAAACGGAAGATAGAATATAGAGGAGCGTTCAATGCATCACCAACAGGCCGAATTAAATACTTTGTTAGAGCAAACAAAACAGTATCTTCGGCAACAAGTGGATCTGTATGGTGATGATTTCTTCATTTCGATGAAGCCGGAAAAGCCGAATCCACCGGTACAAAATATTAATTCTTTAGAACAAACCGTAAAAAATTGTCAAAAATGTTCGCTTTTTGCAACGCGACGAAACGTAGTTTTTGGTTCCGGAGATCCTCACGCTAAGCTGTTAATAATCAGTAGGATGCCAGACAAGCTGGAGGATGCAAAAGGGGCGCCTTTTACCGGCGAAGTGGGCGAATTGCTGGATAAAATTCTCGGAGCGATTCAGTTTTCACGGGATGAGGTGTATATTACTCATATTTTGAAATGTAAACCACCTGAAATTACCGAAAATCTTAAACAATATTATTCCGTCTGTAAAGAATATCTCTGGCAGCAAATCGCCCTGATACGCCCACGAATTATTTTAGCCCTGGGTCAACAGACAGCCCAGGTGTTGTTGGAGGTTGATGACCCGATCTCTCAATTACGGGGAAAAGTCCACCAATTAAAAGGGATAGATCTAATTGTGACATATCATCCGGCAACCCTGATTAAGCAGCCTGAATTTAAACGAGCAGCCTGGGAAGATGTCAAATTACTCCGGCAACGATATGACACCTTATTAAAATAAAGATGGTTCTGTTATTTAATTACAAAATATAAAATTTAAGGTTAATTACTTCAATATCATCAACGTAATAGCCTGAATTAACTTTGTTCATAAATAACTTGAAGACCGTGGATGTCAATAAATATTGAAAACTCATGTTATCTGAGAGATATAAACCCTTGATTATCTTTTTTTTTGAACCAGAATAAATCATGACGAAACCGCAACCATCAGAACAGCGACTACCGCCTCAGGCTATTGATGCTGAAATGTCAGTACTGGGTTCTATTCTTATCGAACCGGAAGCAATATCAAGGGTTATTGAAATTCTGAATCCTGGTTTTTTTTATAAAAAAGCGCATGAGCGAATTTTCCAGGCAGCAATTGAGCTCTTTGAAAAAAATGAACCCATTGATATTGTGACCATCTCGAATCAGCTTCAAACAAAGGGGGAGTTGGAAGCAATCGGCGGGAGCTATTATTTAACGCAACTGGTCAATGTCATTCCTTCGGCCGCAAATGTTGAATATTATGCGGAAATTGTGCTGGACAAGGCGTTAAAACGGAACCTGATTTCGACTTGTAATGGAATCACGAGTGAATCTTATGAAGACCATGAAAAAGCATACGATTTGCTGGATAAAGCGGAACAGCAGATTTTTACCTTACGTCAGGGTCGTTCGCGCAAAGGTTTTCAACCCATTAGTCCGATTCTGCATCAAACAATCGATAAAATTGAAAAAAATGCTTCCCGTGGTTCGAGTATCACCGGTGTACCATCTGGATTTAAAAAATTGGATGAAATTCTGGCTGGATTTCAAAATTCAGATTTAATTATTCTGGCGGGTCGTCCTTCGATGGGTAAAACCGCTTTGTGTTTGAATATCGCCCGAAATGCGGCGGTGGTTGGGCGGGTCCCCGTTGGAATTTTTAGTCTGGAAATGGCCAATTATCAATTGGTCATGCGAATGTTATGCAGCGAAGCGCAGGTCAGTTCTCATAAACTTCGAACCGGCCGATTGGAGGCAAATGAATGGCCAAATCTGAGCCTGAAGGCTGGAATTTTGGCCGATGCGGCGATTTTTATTGATGACACACCCGCACAGGGCATACTTGAAATTCGTGCGAAAGCCAGACGCTTGAAAGTGGAACATGATGTCGGTTTGATTATTCTGGACTATTTACAATTGGTTCAGGGGGTCGGGCGCGTGGAAAGCCGGCAACAGGAGATTTCACAGATTTCACAGTCGTTAAAAGCGTTGGCCAAAGAATTGGATGTGCCGATTCTGGCACTTTCCCAGCTTTCGCGAGCAGTCGAAGCCCGACCGGATAAACGACCAATGCTTTCGGATTTGCGGGAATCGGGTGCGATTGAGCAGGATGCGGATGTGGTGATGTTTGTTTATCGCGAAGAGGTTTATGCAAAGAATAATCCGGAAGTCGCTGGAATTGCAGAAATTATAATTGGAAAACAACGTAATGGCCCGGTAGGCACGGTAAAACTGGCTTACCGTAATGAGTATGTCAAATTTGAGAATCTGGCACCAGAGTACTATATGGAAACTGAAGAAGCGGGTGATGCTCCATTTTAACGATTAATTTTATCAATCAGGAGGCACAAATACCGATATTTCATATTTTACTTTTGTCGATGATATTAAATTATTAGAAAACGATATGAAACCAGATTTATAGGAAGAGGGGCAGGCCATTTAATGAAGAGGCAGCTTGGAAATGCACGAAAAATATGTCAAGGCCTTAGCGAGATTAATACGAAAATTAGAGAGTTACAGTCAGCAAGTTGATGAAGATCTGGTAAGACGCGCTTTTTCATTCAGTTATGATGCGCATAAGGAACAACTTCGGAAATCAGGCGAGCTGTATTTTGAACATCCATTAAAAGTTGCGAAAATCCTGACTGAATTAAAAATGGATTATGTCACCATCGTGGCAGCACTTTTACATGATGTCGCCGAAGATACAGGCGTTACCATACAGGAAGTCGAGGAAACCTTTGGCAAGGAAGTGGCCAGCCTGGTCGATGGGGTAACCAAAATCAGTGGCCTCAAATTTGAAAGCACCGAGGAACGCCAGGCTCATAATTTCCGGAAAATGCTCATCTCGATGGTGAATGATATGCGGGTCATCCTGATAAAATTCGCTGATCGACTTCATAACATGCGGACAATCGAATTTTTGCCAGAAAAAAAACGGGTTCGAATTGCGCTGGAAACTCGTGATGTTTATGCCCCACTCGCGCATCGATTGGGGATTGGGAAGATAAAATGGGAACTGGAAGACCTGGCCTTTAAAGTATTGGAACCCGATGAGTATAACGCTCTCAAGCAAAAAATTTCAGTTCGCCGCGAAGAACGCGAGCGTGATGTCAATAAATTAACCAAGTTCATTGAAAAAGAGCTCAACAAAGCCGGTATTGAAGCAGAAGTAACCGGCCGACCCAAGCATCTTTACAGTATTTACCAGAAAATGCAGCGCCGGGGGGTCGCTTTTGATGAAATTTATGATCTGCTGGCCATCCGGGTTATCGTAAAAAAGGTGGAAGATTGCTATTTCGCGCTGGGAATCGTTCATAATCTTTTTCTACCGATTCATGAACGATTCAAAGATTATATTGCAACCCCGAAAAGCAATATGTATCAGTCGTTGCATACCACTATTTTCGGATCAGAAGGGAAAATGTATGAAATTCAAATCCGAACCGAAGAGATGCATCGTACGGCTGAGGAAGGAATCGCTGCACATTTTCGGTATAAAGAAGGTAAATTCGTCGATGATGATCTGGATCGCTACCTGGTTTCACTGCGTCAAATACTGGATGAGGCAAAAGATCCAACTGAATTCATGGAAAATTTAAAGATTGATCTTTTCCATGAAGAGGTATTTGTCTTCACCCCCAAGGGCGATTTATTAAAATTACCATTAGGGGCGACTCCGGTTGATTTTGCTTTTGCTGTTCACACCGACATTGGTGTTCACTGTATTGGCGCCAAGGTGAATGGAAAGATTGTCCCGTTAAATCACCAATTAAATAGTGGTGATACAATTGAAATCATCACGTCAGCGAACCAACGCCCAAATCAGGATTGGATAAAATTTGTCAAAACCGCCAAAGCGCGAAGTCGAATTAAACGCTGGTTTAAAAACTCTTTATTTGAACAAAGCCTGAAATTAGGCGAAGAAATTATTACCAAGCAGTTCAAGCGATATAATATTAAACCCGAAGAAAATGTACTGGAAGATATCGCCCAATCTTATGGCTTTTCGAATACCGAGCACTTGTTCGCCTCAATCGGGCGGGGTGATACACCTTTTCAGGGAGTCATTAAAAAAATCGCCCCTGAAAAGATGGAATCATTAAAAGAAGAGTCGATCTTCAAAAAATTTATTCAACGTGCCCGGGGCGAATCCAAGGGCGTTCGGGTACAGGGCATTGAAAATCTGCTGATTAATTTTGCGAAGTGTTGTCAACCTGTTCCTGGAGATCGGATTATCGGTTTTATCACCCGCGGAAGAGGCGTGGTGGTACACCGGTGTGATTGTAAAAATATTGTTCAGTTAATTGAAGATCCCGATAAAAAGATTGATGTCGAATGGGATGTCGCCCGGGATAAACAGTTCCTGGTTCAACTTAAACTATTGGGTGAAGATCGAAAACACTTTTTGAAGGATATTACCGAAAGTATTTCATCTACCGACACCAATATTGTCAGTGTGGTGATGAATGTCAAAGATGCGATTGTACAAAGTAATTTTATTGTCGAAGTTAAAAATTTAAATCATCTCATTCGTGTTATTAATAAAATTCGGCAAGTTCAGGGGGTCATCAGTGTCGAACGTATCAATGGAACCGGACAATCGACATAAAAATATAAAAAATTTTATCATTTGAAAAAAAAATGATTGTAATTGTCATAAATCATTGTTAAATTTTAAGAAAGACAATAGCATCAAATCAATAATAGCAACAACTTATCGTTCCAAGCACAACGCGAAGTCTTTTTTTTATATTAATTCGATAAAATTCGAGTTGTACAACGGAAATTATTTTTTGTAGATGATCGGATGAAAAAACTGAGGTATTTTAACAAATAAAATCTCAGACAATTTTAAAGTTGAGCGCATTCTTTATTGTCAGGGAGTACTAATTTGAAGAAGAAAATCAACAATTCATTGATCTTAAATTAAGGAGCAGGATTCATGAAACGAACAATAACCAAAAAAGATGTCTCAAAACGAACCGCGAAATTAATCGGCGAGAAAATTTATTTGACCGAGAAGGTTGTTGATGGCATCTTCGCCACTTTACGTGAATTCATGGCAGAAGCGGATCCGGATATTCGTATTGAAATTCGAGACTTTGGCGTGTTTGAAATTAAAACCACAAAACCAAAACCCAAAGCCCGCAATCCCAAAACGGGTGAAATTATTTATGTACCTGCCCGGCGTAAAACGCATTTTAAAGCTGGAAAACTATTAAAAGAAGTTTTAAAACAACCTTTACCTAAAAAAGAAGCCTAAATTTTGAAAAAAAAAATTCTAACCCGACTTCACCGTTAGAAGGAATTCTTTCTTCTAACGGGTGATTTTTGATGCTTTGTAAGAAAAAATTTTTATTTCATTAAACGAATTTCGATTTTTAAATCAATTTTACCGATTTATTTTTCAGATACGATTCATTTAAACCTATCAAAATATTTTCGCATCAGAAAATTTGCGGAAAGGAACCAGACATTCTTATGAAAAACGCCAGCGCCAGGAACCGGATGATATGAAAAGAGATGTGGTTTTAGCGATTCTGTTTGCATTTCTCATTACTTTTTCTTTTCCCCCCTTTCAGGCTGGATTTTTGGCATTCGGTGCTTTAATTCCCTTATTCCTGCTTCTTCAGAACAAATCCAGAAAAGAAGCCTTCAGTTGGTCCTATCTGGCCGGATTATTGACGAATTTAATGCTTTTATATTGGATTGGCTGGTCAACACTGGCCGGTGCATTCGCTGCAATTTTAGTATTACCACTTTATCTCTCATTATTTTCCATCATTCACGTTTCGTTTATAAAAAAATGGGGTACAAATGCAATTTTTGTCGCTCCAATTACATGGACTGCCATTGAGTGGATAAAAAGTCTGGGCGAAATCAGTTTTCCCTGGTTCACGATTGGCTACTCCCAAAGTTATTACCTCCCGCTCATTCAATTTGCTTCCTATACCGGCATCTATGGGGTGTCCTTTTGGGTTATTTTATTAAACGTCATTTTATTTAATTTGTACAAAAATTCATCACATCCCGGAAAACGACGCATCTATTTTGCTATTTTTATTATCCTGCTTGCAATCCCCTATTTGCATGGCAAATACACCATACCTGAAAAAATTTCCGGTGACTTAAATTCTGTCCGGGTGAGTGTTGTTCAGGGAAGCATTGATCCTTTTAAAAAATGGAAATTCGAATATAAAGACACCAGTTTTGTGGCTTATGAAAAGTTAACACGCCTGGTCGCCAGGGAAAATCCGGATCTCATTGTCTGGCCCGAAACAGCCACGCCCTGTTGGTTAAAGCATGAATACGAGTATCTTCATCGAATTATCATGTTAGTCGATTCATTAAACACCCCCCTTTTAACAGGCACACCTGATTATAAATATATTTCAGAAATGGTATATCGCACTTATAACGCCGCCATCTTAATTGCCCCTAAAAATCCGGCAATTAAAACTTATTGGAAAATGCGATTGGTACCATTTGGGGAGAGAGTTCCTTTTGAAGATACATTTCCATTTACCTTAATCACGGAATTTTTGAATAAAATGGAAATGGGTCAGGGAAATTTTTCACCCGGTACTGAACCGGTTGTTTTCGCGGTTTTGCCAAAATCAAAACAAAAATTGTTAAAAGTATTTTCACCGGCTGAAGAGGAAATATTAAATGAGTTGGCGCAACTGCTCGAAAAAACCGAAAACGCTGATTCATCAAAAAATAAACCGGATTCACTTTTACTAACGGCAAAAACAACCACAAATAACGATTCTGTCAGATTCAGTGTAGCAATCTGTTACGAGTCCATATTCCCCGATATCGTCCAAACTTTCGTGAAAAAGGGTGCCCAATTTTTACTAGTCATTACCAATGACGCCTGGTTTGGTCGGACATCCATGCCATTTCAGCATAATCAATATGCCGTTTTCCGAGCCATAGAAAACCGGGTGAGCATTGCCAGATGTTCCAACGCGGGCATTTCCTCGTTTATCAATCCGTATGGACAAATGACAAAAGTCTCTACCCTGCTCAAACCAGAAGCATTAACTGAAAATCTGCCGATTCTCAAAGAAAAATCTTTTTATGCCCAATATGGGAATATATTTGCCAATATTTTGCTTTTTATCAGCTTCATATTACTTATCATGCTCCTTTTTATTCCCTTTCGAAAACGATAACATCTCATCTTAATTGCATTTTTATGATTTTCAGGTCTCTAATTTGTAATACTATTTCCCAAAAAATAAAAATTGATATAATTCAAGACAGGAACCTTTTGAGTCAATTCACGTCTAAGAATGATATGGATTCCTGAACACTTAATTAAATGATGCCCCGATCAGTAAACTTATTCAAACGAATGCAACATTATGTCCAGAAAAATAGTCAAGTTTATCTGCTTTTATTTAATCTTTCACGGTTTTTTACCTGATGAAATACCAGCATCACACTATGGAACCATCAGTCAGTCAAAATGTCGTTCGCTGGCAATGGGAGGTGCATTTTCGGCGGTTCAGGATAATCTTGCTGCCTTTCTATATAATCCAGCCGCTTTTTCACAATATACATCACCCCAAAAGCTGAAAATTTCATTTTATTTGAATCCAGTGGCACCGATAGTGGCCGGTTACGACTATCAAAAAATGAAGGATGCGGAACAGGATCAACTCCTGAAGGAGATCCTGAAAACCGCAGCACTGGGAATTAAAGGGATTAGCTTCTCGCTGAATGCGGTGGAGACTGGATTTGTTTTTCTGGAAGAACAAATCCCGCAAAGTTCTCAGGCCGATTTTTTTTCAACCCAATCATTCTGGTCAAACTATTCGCATTCTTTCTTTTTTCGTCTCCGTTTAGCACCTCAGGTTGCAATCGGGGTGAATACAACCCTTTATCATCAGGATCAAATACGTCAGAAAAAATTGCATTTCGGGAACAGCTATGGTATTTTTATTTCCCCCAATCCAAAAACTTCTGTTGGCGTTTATTATTTTGCATTGCCAGATCAATTTTCAAATTATCGCGAAAAATTAGACCGGCTGGGACATGATACGGTCAATATTGGCGTGGCATATCATCCCGAAACCGCAACAACCATCGCGCTGGACGTCCGCAACATCACCCAGGAAGAGGCCACTCATGCCAGAGAAATTCATGTCGGCCTGGAGCGAAATTTTGGGAACTGGTTTTCACTCCGCAGTGGGTGGTTTCAAACAACTTCGAACATCCAATGTTATGCAGGCGGGATTGGTCTGTTGGCCGATAATCTTTTCAAAAAAGCCGATAATCAATTGCGGAATCCTTTTTATATAATAAATTATTCACTGGTTGTCGAACAATCCAAGCGTCAGCAGTTGAATTGGCATTTTTTCTCTTTCACCATCCGAATCTAAGGAACTTTGCATATTCAAGAGAGTAAGATAACTATAATTTTTAAGTCCTTAATTCTATGAAAATCAAAATTTTTTTCTATTTTTTGATTGTTTATTTATATTTTTCAGGGAACACCCTGGCCTCCTCAGTCCAAACCAATTTTGAGGTTTTAAGAAGCTTGAGTCGCCAAAAAATCGAACCCTGTCTAAAATACAATTTAACGAATCAAAATCTTCCTGTTCAAATAATTAATCAAGATGCTACCGATTCTACAGGCTGGTTTTTCGAAGCAATTTTATTTGAAATTCTTCAGACACTAAAAATCGATTCGATTCAAGTCGGTCATCGGGAACAATCCGATTCATTAAGCAGTCAATTATTTTCAGGCTATCAAATCGCTTATCGACAGATAGCTTTAAAAATAAATTATCAATCTCCAGATAAATGGACGTTTGGGGCACCCAAAACCATTATTCGTGAAGCAACGGTTAAACTTTATATTAAAATAGAATTAAAAACGCGACTCACAACGCAGATTATCTGGAGTGATATTCTGGAAAATAATGCTATGGAAGAAATTCCTTCGCAGGAATTGAAAAATATCGAATATACCCATTTGGATTTTACATGTGCAGCCGTACCCAATGTCAGTATTTATCAACATATAATAGAACCAATGATCATTATCGGCGCAACCGGTTGGATGATCTATCTTTTTTATTCATTTAGAAGCCGATAATTTTCGGATTATGAGGGAAAATTGCATGCTCAACAGGTTTTGGTTTTTTATCGCGCTGGGTTTATTATTTTTTACAGCCTGTTTTAAAAATAGTTTTCAGAGTAGTCTGGCCCCGAAAGAACATTTTGACAGGGGAATGGAACAATTTAATAATCAGCAATATAAAAAAGCACAAAAGCATTTGGATGTTTATATTCAATTACGTCAGGATTCTGTATTCACCCCCCAGGCGATTTATTATGTGGGTGAATCTTTCTATCATTTAAAAAAATATTCCGAAGCCCAACAGTATTATAACCGACTCAAATGGAATTATCCAAACAATCCACTTGCCAGTGTCGCCAATGAAAAAATAAATATGTGCTATCAGGCGCAATTTCAGGAGGCCAAGCGGATGTTCGATAAGGAAGATTATCTGGATGCGCGTGATGCATTTAAGGTGATTATCCTCAGTAGTCGAGCAGGGGCCGTTATTGATTCGGCACGATTTTATTATGCCGACTGCTATTATCACACCAAGGAGTATATCCTCGCCATTAGTGAATTTCAACGCCTGCGCCAGCTTTTCTCCGAAAGTCCCTTGGCAGACGATGCGCAATTTAAGATTGCCATGTGTTATTATAAATTATCTCCTGGCTATGCCCTGGATCAGGAGTATACGCTTCAGGCAATCAAGGAATTTCAGTTGTTTTTGGAACTCTACCCAGATAGTGAATATCGTCAGGAAGGTGACGCCCGTTATCTGGATTTGCGAATGAAAATTGCGAAAAAGGAATATAAGACCGGTGATTTGTATCGGAAAATGGGCGAATTTGAAGCGGCTATTATCTCTTACCAAAAAGTCATGAATGAATACTATGATACCAGTTATGCGCCTGAAGCTCTTTATTGGCAGGGTGTGTGTTATAAAAACCTGAAGGATTGGTCAGCCGCGCGGGAGGCTTTCAGTAAATTCGTCGGTAATTCAAAATATTCACAACACAAATACCAATCCCGTGCTCAGTCAGCCCTGGAAGCGATAAATAAAAAGTTGGAAGTAACACAATCCAATTAACCACAACCAGTCTTTGATCAAATCAGGAGATACTTACTTGAAATTAGGGCTTTATGGTGGTACTTTTGATCCGATACATACTGGCCATTTAATTCTCGCAGAAAGTGTACGTTCCCAATTGGCACTTGATAGAATTCTATTCATTCCGGCTGCAATTCCCCCGCATAAAAAAGATTCGAAAATCACAGAATCGGCAATTCGATATGAAATGATTCAATTGGCAATTGCAAACAATCCTCATTTTGAAGTTTCACCAATCGATATTGATCGCAAGGGCGTTTCCTATACGGTTGATACCATTAAAATAATTCAAGAACAAATGCAGCTACAGCGCGAAGAGCTGTTTTTTATCATCGGTGCCGATAATATTCTGGGATTTCCTTCCTGGCACAAGCCCGCTGAAATTTTGGAACTATGTCAAATTGTCGTCTTGCCACGGCCTGAAATCGATTTAAAAAATATCCATCCGATGTTAAAAGATAAGATATTGGTCGTGAAAACCCCACTTATCGAAATTTCTTCTTCAGTGATTCGACAGTTAATTAAGCAGGATCGGTCGATCCGGTATCTCGTGCCAGAGCCCGTTTTTCATTATTTAAGAAGAAATCAGGTATATCAGCCAGAATGATTGACCTTTTTGACTGATTAATTTAAAAAAATATAATTTTTTAGGTGCTTTTTTAATAAAAAAGCCTTGACATTTTCTCTTTAAAAATGTATTTTCAGGAGAAAATGAGAATAGATTTACGAAAGATTTTTGATATACGTAAATCCTGTTTTTAAATATATAATGCTACCTGAAGGATAGGTTCAAAGCGATTTTACCCATTTAAGACAATTTATCGGGTGATTTTCTGACTGAAAAATTATTGATCTGTCAGATGAATCTGCTAAGAAGCCGAAAAAAGGCGTTCCGATTACCCGAAGCTGATATTTTATAAATATTTTAATAAATTTTTTTTAAAAACAGGAACATTCATTTCCTTTTGGCATTCAAGTGGTTTGATTACTCGAAAATAAACGACACATTACATGCAGCAATACAAAATATTAAAGGTCTGCACCAGTCGTTCCTGGGGTGGGATGGAAATGCACATGACTCGCACCTGCGATAAACTGCGCCAACGAGGTCATTTGATCTTCCCAGTTTGTTTTTCAGGAAGCCCGATTTTCCATCAATTACAACGAATGGGTTTTGAACCGTTCACAATGAATTTAAATCACTACTTTCATCCCATTCAAGTAATAAAATTAGCAAAATATATCAAAAAGAATGAAATTGAACTAATTCATGCCGATTATTCGCGCGACTTATGGACAATCGCCCCAGCGATGGCTTTTTCCCGAAAAATCCCGCTGGTACTCATCAAACATATCGGCACGATGCGACCCAAACGCGATTTTTTACATCGCTGGATTTATAAACAGGTTGACTTTATTATTTCAATTTCAAAAGTAATTCAGGATAATGTTATTGCGACGCATCCGATTTCTCCAGAAAAAGTGGGCATTATATATCATGGTGTTGACTTTGAAAAATTTAATTTTGACGCCGTTGTGCGGGAACAAACCCGGAAAATGCTGGGGATTGGGAATGAAGATATTTTAATCGGAATCGTTGGGCGTTTGCAAAGGGCAAAAGGGCACTTCGAATTTCTGGAAATGGCAGCTGTATTATCCAAAACTCATCATAACGTTCGATTTATCATCATCGGTGAAGCCACCAGAGGTGAAGCGCTCGAAGCCGAACAAATAAAGCAAAAAATAAACGAATTAAATCTGCTCGATAGACTCATATTGACCGGTTATCGGGAAGATGTTCCGAATTTATTATCAGCTATGGATATTTTTGTTTTCCCGTCCTATGCTGAGGCCTTTGGACTGGTGCTAATCGAAGCCATGGCCATGAAATTACCTATCGTAACAGCAAACTGCGATGGTGTGTTGGATATTGTTTTACAAAATAAAACTGGGGAACTTGTGCCCCCGAAAAACGTTTCCAGTTTAATTCAAACTGTTGAAAAACTGATTTTAGATCGGGAACTTCGTCAGTTTTATAGTGAGAATGGTTACAAACGTGTTTGCGATCACTTCTCGGAAGCAAGAATGTTGGATCAATTAGAAGGACTGTACCATAGATTAATCCAGGACGCAGAAATAAATTAGGGGGAATAGCCGTCTTTTTTTTGGGAGGAGGGTACTATGGAGCTACAATTACTAAAAAAAGTTCCGATATTTACCGCATTGAAAGAGAATCAACTCACTCATATTGTTAAATACTGTATTACCAAAAAATATGCGAAAGATCAGCTTATTCTGGTAGAAGAGGAAGCGGGAAAAACGCTTTTTATCATCTATAAAGGACGCGTAAAAGTGACCAGAACCAGCGATGACGGGCGTGAGGTGATACTTTCGATTTTAGAGAGTGGTGATTTTTTTGGTGAAATGTCCATCCTGGATGGTAAAGCCCGATCTGCCAGTGTTACCGCACTGGAAGATTCGGAATTATTATTGCTACGAAGAGGGGACTTTTTACAACTTTTGGAGGATTTTCCGCAGATTGCGATTGCGCTGCTAAAAGAATTAGCCAGCCGCCTGCGAAAAAGCGATTCACAGATTAAAAGTTTGTCATTACAGGATGCATTGGGCAGGGTATCATCGACATTAATTTTATTAGCCGAAGAAATCGGTAAAATGAAGGATGAGGCGGTGTTAATTCCCAAAATTCCTTTGCAACAAGATCTGGCCAATATGGCTGGAACTTCCCGAGAAACCATCTCCAGAGTTTTTAAATCATTGGAGGAGGATGGTTATATCGTTCGACAGGGACGAAAATTACGTATTCCAAATTATGAAAAATTTAAAATGATCTTTTCGTAAACATTTTTAACTTTTTATAAACGCAAATTTTGGAGGTAACATATTATGAAAAATGTTTCTTTTAACAATTCGGAATCATTGAATATCGAAAGATGGTTAGTAGAAGAATCTTTAGCGGATGCCGAACTGAAAAGCTTAGAGCAAATTCTAGATCAGGCTGATGAAGAAGACGAAGAATGGGAGGATGAAGATTGGGATGACGATCCATTGGAAGATGAAGACGAGGATGAAGAAGAAGAGGAGGAAGACGACGACGAGGATTGGGAAGATGAAGATTGGGAGGATGAATTAGATGATGAAGAATGGGAAGATGAAGATGACGATGACGAAGAAGAATGGGATGATGAAGATTGGGAAGATGAGGATTGGGATGTTGATGATGATGAATGGAACTAATGAACTCAGAAATTAAACGTGAATATCCAGCAACTCCATTATTAGGAGTCGGTGTTGTCGTTAGAAAGGGAGAAGCCATCCTCCTGGTACAACGCGCGAAAGAACCCAAAAAAGGACTCTGGGCGCTTCCTGGCGGTATGGTCGATTTAGGGGAACCAATTCGTGCGGCAGCCATTCGTGAAGTAAAAGAAGAATGTTCAATTGACATTGAACTGGAAGATATCATCAGTGTCATTGATCTCATTGATAAAGACACCGATGGTAAAATAAAATATCATTTTGTTTTAATTGATTTTTTGGCAACGTATGTCGGTGGTGAATTACAGGCAGCTTCAGATGCCCTGAATGCCGCCTGGATCTCTCCGACAGATTTATCAAATTACAATATACCTGAACTCACCCAAAAAGTGATTAGCAAGGTAATATCATAATTTCAGAGATGAAAATCATCCAGGCTGTAAACTTCTTTAAATTTATAAAATTAGTATTCTAAAAATATGAAATTGCAGGAATGAAAGGAATTAAATTCGGTTCATTCCTGCTCTCATTTTTGATTCAAAAATCTATTCGACTATTCTGAATGAGTTTACTCTTAAAAATGTAAATTAGGCTGGAAGAATACCTGATGTCGCTAATTTAACATTCAGGTGAACAAAGTAAACTCAATAATTTATAATAAATATCTAAAAGATCGGATTTTTAAACTTCAGTTTCTCCAATCGATCTTGTGTAATATTAAAAGCAAAATAAGGGGTGTCGTTTTGGCGATTGACATAAAAGAATTAAGTGATATTGCAACCATTGAGCTGCATTTGATGACTACCGCCTATTATTTGGGTGAATATGCCGCCATTCAGCCTTTGGTGCAATCCGATTCACGATTGGCAACGGCCATCAAAAATCAGGATCTGAAAGGTGCTCAAAAAATGGCGGCCCGGTTAATACTGGATAAAGACTCCCGGGACGAAAACCAGCAAAGTGAATATGAAATTCTGTTTCAAAAGGTTAAGGAAGGTTTTGAAAATGTAATTCAAAACCGACCGCTACCACTTCCGGAAGCCTTTATTAATGACTTCATTGAAATGGCGTTAAAAAAAGAAAAATATTTAAGTGCCCATAATATTTTACAATCCATCGGTAAGCTGGAAAAGAAAGTTAATGAAACGATTCACTTTGCATTACAGCAATTGCAATCGAAAATTCTTGCTGATGCAGAAAAAAGTTTATCTGAGCCAGCAATAGAAATCATTGATCAGGCTGTCCAGAAAATTTATACGGCGCAACGGTTACTCAAACCATGGGGATTTCAATTTCAATATCGCGCTATCGATAAATTAACCCAAAAGGACGAGATCTTTCGAAAGTATGAAAAATATATTGAGCAAAGTTTACTTAAAGAAATACTCGATGTTATTTTGAGCTATTTGCTGGATGATACGACCATCGCCGAAAAAATATTGAATATCATGAAAAGCAATAAAGCTCGAAAATATTTCATTAAGAAATTATGTATTATACAAATGGGAGGAGAAGCAAACTACCAAAAATTCATAAAACAATATCTGGAAGGTATCGAGCAGATCAAAACCGCGAAAAATGCGCTGGATTATACCAAAACACAGCGTATCTTTTTGGGCCGAACCACTGGTAGCGACTCCCCAATTCAATACTTTAAAGAAATCGGAACACGGTTTCCGATTGCTCCTCTTTTACTTAAAATAGAAAATTCTCCTTTTAATACCCCCTATTTTGCTCCCATCATGCTAAACGATCAATCCTTATTGCACTTTTTAGAATTAGAAAAGTAGAATTATGTTTCATTGACCTGGCATTTTACTTTTCCACAAGCTTGTATTTTATCAATCTATATTTAATGCCTGATGGAGCAACTCGGAACCTAAAAATTCAGGAGTAGAGAGGAATATGTTTCAAAATACATTGGAAATTCATCATAAATTTTTTATCGGCATCGATATTGGTTCAGTCAGTACCAAAATTGTTTTATTGGCGCCGCATCAAAATGCTGCGGTTTTAAAAACAATTACGGAAAATACCCACCAATTTTCACGCTATAATTCATCATCCCCGAATGCACTTGAGCGCGATTTTCAAATTTTCTATTCAAAATATACCCGAATTTTCGGTGAACCGATTGAAAAAACGTTTGCATTATTACAGCCGCTGCTTCAAAATCTGAAATCAGTGCAAATTGGCGGGATTATGGCAACCGGATCGGGTTCCTCCCGTTTGGCGAAGCTCCTGAATGTCCCGGAGGTTAATGATTTTCGGGCTATCAGTACCGGGATCGGCCATTTATACCCGGAAGTAAAAACGATATTTGAATTAGGAGGCGAATCGTCGCGCTTTCTGACCATTGAGACAAATTTAAAAACCGGTGAGATTACGATTCAGGATTATAGCAAAAATGGCGATTGTGCGGCAGGAACAGGTTCCTTTTTCGATCAACAAGCCGCGCGACTGCTGTTTCAAATCGATGAAATCGGCGATTTAATTCTGGCGACGGCGGGTACGGCTTCCATCGCTGGCCGCTGTTCGGTCTTTGCCAAATCCGACATGATCCACGCGCAACAGAAAGGTTATTCTCCTGCCCAGATTTTAAAGGGACTCACCGAAGCAGTTATCCGTAACTATCGGGGAAGCGTCGTTAAAGGCCGGCATTTGAATGAAAAAGTTGCATTTATTGGCGGCATGGCGGCTAACCGAGGTGCGATAAAGGCTCTCCAGAAAGTTTTTGAATTATCAGATGAACAAATTATCGTGCCGGAATTATATGCCTGGCAAGGTGCCCTGGGAGCAGCCATCCTCGCCAGTCAAAATCACCGGTCGGATTTCAATCCAACGCTCTTTCCCTTACCATCTGTACCGAAACAAATCAGCCAGGAATTGCCCCGAACCCATCCGTTAACTATGAAAAAGGTAACGCTGCTCCGCGAAAGAACGGTTAACTTTTCATTTGAGAATAAAAATTTACCTGTTGATGTTTATCTCGGTCTTGATATTGGCTCAGTTAGTACAAAACTGGCTATCATTGATGAAAATCAAGCCCTCATGAAAGAAATTTATACGAAAACTGATTCCAGACCAATCGATGTTGTTAAAAAAATTTTAAAAGAAGTGGCGAGCGAACTCGGTTCTCAAATTCGGGTATGTGGTGTGGGGACCACCGGTTCAGGTCGAGAACTAATTGGCCAACTCGTCGGTGCTGATTCTGTTAACGATGAAATTACCGCCCATAAAACCGGCGCGATGTATATCAGTCAGCACTTTCTCAATAAACCCGTGGATACGATTTTTGATATCGGCGGTCAGGACTCGAAGTATATTTCAATTAAAGACGGAATTGTGGTCGATTTTGCCATGAATGAAGCCTGTGCGGCAGGGACAGGCTCCTTTCTGGAAGAACAAGCTGAAAAATTGGATATCAGAATTAAAGATGAATTTGCAAAATTGGCTTTTCAGGCAGAAAATCCAATAGATTTGGGCGAAAGATGCACTGTTTTTATGGAAAAGGTGCTGATTCCCTATCTTCAGCAAGGGGCATTAAAGGAAGACTTGTTGGCAGGTCTGGCGTACGCTATTGTCCAAAATTATTTGAATCGGGTCGTCCGCGGTCGGACTATTGGCAATGTCGTCTTTTTCCAGGGAGGCACTGCCTATAATGATGCGGTCGCGGCTGCATTTTCCACCGTTTTAAATCGCGAAATTATTGTTCCCCCCTACAATGGTGTTCTGGGCGCATTGGGTGCAGCGATTTTAGCCCGCGAAAAGATGAAGCGAAGTCCGCAGTCAACCCGATTTCGGGGATTCATCCTGGAGAATGTTCATTATGAATTGCGACACTTCACCTGCAAAGGCTGTGGGAACCATTGCGAGATTCAGGAATTTAAAGTGGGTAATGACCGAAGCTATTGGGGCGACAAATGTGCTGATCGTTATCGAAAAGCGCGAAAAACCGATAAAATGCCCGTAATTCCAGATTTAATTCAATATCGGGAAAAATTATTCGCGCCATTTATTGAAAATTCTGGTACCGGTCTTAAAATTGGTATTCCCCGGAGTATGTACTTCTTTGATCGGTTCCCTTTCTGGGCAACTTATTTAAAAGAACTGAATTTTCAACTGATTCTTTCCGATCAAACCAATAAAAACATTATTAACCAGGGAATCGCCGCCAGTATTGCAGAACCCTGTTTTCCGATTATCATCTCACATGGCCATATTCATGATTTGATTGAAAAGCAGGTTGACTTTATCTTCCAGCCAAACATCATCAATGCCGAAGCTGAATCGCCCAAGGTTGAATCATATCTTTGCCCCTGGGGACAGACACAACCATTTGTTTTTAAACAAACGCCGGCCTTTAAAGAATATTGGAATCGATTTATATCCCCAACTATTCGCTTTCGACAGCCCCAATCTGAGGTTCAGCAAATTCTATACACGAATTTCAAACCATTTGGCATTAAACGAAAGCAAAGTGATAATGCGGTAGCAAAAGCGTTTATGGCACAAGATGCATTCAATGAAGAATTGATACAGATGGGGCAAAAATCGATTCAAATATTAGCTGAAAAGAATGAACCCGCGATTATTGTGGTTGGCCGGCCTTATAATCTTTATGACCGGACTGCGAATTTAAACATTCCAGATAAGTTGCGAAATTATTACGGCGTGAATGTCATTCCCATCGATTTTTTACCCCTGAATGGCATCGCCATTTCAGATGTCAATGAAAGTATGTTCTGGAACTTTGGGTTAAAAATCTTGCAGGCGGGCAAATTGGTGGAAAAATTTCAAAATTTCCATATTATTTATTTTACAAATTTCAAATGTGGACCAGATTCTTATATTAAACATTTTCTACCAGAGGCAACAACGCGACCTTTTCTTATATTGCAATTCGATGGACATAATAATGATGCAGGGGTATTGACCCGCTGTGAGGCCTATCTGGATAGCAAGGGACTTTTAAGGTAGTTATTCTTATTTTATTCAAAATTTTTGGATACAAATTTGATAAAAATTTTTGACTTTATCTAGAGAGTACAATGGCAAACAATCTACGCGAACGTACAATTTACATTCCGCAAATGAGTTATGTGGCGGCGAAACTCATGAGTGCCGCCTTTGAATCAATAGGGGTAAAAGCCTATCCTGATCCGGATTCAGATAATCGAACCCTGGAGTTGGCGCGCAAATTTACTTCTGGCGATGAGTGCTATCCGGAACTGATTACGCTGGGAAATATTTTGAAGGTGGTTTATTCGAAAGATTTTCAACCAGAAAAAACTGCATTTTTATTACCAACCGCTGATGGTCCCTGCCGCTTCGGCCAATATCGGCATCTTCTTAAAAAGTGTTTAAAAGATCTCGGTCTGAATGAAGTGCTCATCCTCTCCCCGACCAGTTCTGATGGGTACAACGGCTTCGGCGAACAGGCCACAGAACTCCAGCGAGTTGGTTGGTGGGCGATTATTACCAGCGATATTTTACGGAAACTATTGTTGAAAACCCGGCCTTATGAAAAAAATAAAGGCGAAACGAATCAGCTATTCCAGACAAGCATGGACAAATTGTATCAGGTTATCGCTACCCCGCGAATCGGGTTGAGAAAAAAAATGCACCTCCTGGTTAAAACGCTCTTCAATATTCGGGATCAATTTCGTGAAATGCCAGCGGATTATCGACGGGATGCGAAACCTTTAATTGGGCTGGTTGGAGAAATATTTTGCCGTTTAAATGATTATAGTAATAATTTTTTAATCGAAATCATTGAAACCCATGGCGGAGAAACCTGGATGTCGGATATTTCAGAATGGGTCTGGTATACAAATGATGAACAACAATTACGAATCATCCGCAAAGGGAAACGTTTTTCCAAAGAAATGTTAATTGCAAAACTCAAATTCAGGATTCAAAAATTTGATGAATCCCGACTCTGGGCACCGTTTAAGGAGGATTTCTACGGGTACGAAGAAGTGAAGCATATCAAATCACTCATGAAAAACAGTGAGCCCTATTTACCCCAAAATGGCGCGCTGGGTGAAATGGTCAGTAGCGTGGGGAAATCAATTTATCTGTACCAAAAAGGCGCTGATGGTGTCATTGATATCAGTCCCTTCAGTTGTATGAATGGCATTGTTTGCGAAGCCGTTTTCCCGCAGGTAAGTCTGGCGTATGATCATTTTCCGATTCGTACCTTTTATTTTGATGGCACTCAAAATACTGTCCGACAGGATGTTGAAATTTTTATGGAACTCGCCCGAAATTATCAATCGCGGAAGAAACAACATCGCCAATATCCGGCGTATTTTAAATAAAATCTGAACCAACCTCCCTCATCAGGCGTTAAAAACCGAAATCATTTTCCAGATAAAACCATCCTTTGAGGAGTTCCCGATGCTTGAAAAAGAAATTGTCAAAACACAAACGGTGAGGCTTTTTTCCGCAAAGAATCCATTCCAGTTCGAGTGTGGCGCGCAATTACCGGAAATTACGGTAGCTTATGAAACTTATGGTCAATTAAATGCTGCTGGCGATAATGCCATTTATGTATGTCATGCTCTGACCGGCAGCGCCCATGCTGCCTTTTATAACTCACCGGAAGATAAAATTCCTGGCTGGTGGCATAATTTCATTGGTTACGATTGTCCACTTGATCCACGAAAATATTTCATCGTCTGTGCCAATATCCTTTCGAGCTGTTACGGAACCTCAGGACCGAACACAATCGATCCCCTGACGAAACAGGTCTATGGGATGAACTTCCCCGCCACAACGACTCGCGATATGATTCGGATTCAAAAGGCTTTACTGGATTACCTGGGCGTCAAGCGGCTGGCTTGCGTTGTCGGCGGATCACTGGGCGCCATGCAGACCTGGGAATGGCTGGTTCAATATCCCGATTTTATCGAAAAAGCTATCCCCATCGCCGGGACTGCAAAAGGCTCCCCCTGGATGATCGCCCTGAACGAAATCGCCCGTCAAGCCATTTATAATGATCCCAATTGGAACAATGGCAATTATGAAAATACACCCCCCAATGATGGTTTGCATCTGGCCCGGATGATTGGCATGATTACCTACCGGTCTCACGTGCAATTTCAAGAACGCTATGGAAGAGACCGGGTAAAAAATGAGCCGGAAAATTATTTCGACTTTAAAAATTGGTTTCAGGTCGAATCTTATCTCCACTATCAGGGCGATAAACTTATTAAAAGATTTGATGCCCGGAGTTATGTTTACCTCACCAAAGCCATGGATTTGCATGACATCAGCCGTGGATTTGCGTCCTGGGAAACGACACTTGCACGAATCCAAAGCCAAGTACTCGTCATTGGCATCAGTTCCGATGTCCTGTACTTCCCGGAAGAGCTACAAACAGTGTGCCAACAGTTGCAGGACCTAGGGAAAGACGTCCAATATGTTGAATTAGTTTCAAAATTTGGTCATGATTCATTTTTGATAGAATATGATAAAATGAATTCTATTGTGAATAAATTTTTAAATAATAAATAATTGATAATTTAGGCATATTAATTGCCCGATAATGGCAAATTTTGTCAAATATTATTAGATTTTTAAATTAAATGAATGAGATAGAAAACAAAGAAATGAACATGGAAGTTTTTCAAAATCGAATTCCTGCGTGGCATTTAAATTCCAGGTTGAATACACAAAAAGGTAAAGCAATTAAACTGGGTGGGAGCGAATTATTTCGCATTCGCTTTGGAATTGCCAAAATCATCTCTTTTTTTACCCGAATCTTTTTTAAATCCGTTGGATTATATCCAGTTGGTTATCGAAATTTTTTAAATATTCAATTTAGAGAAAATACATTTTATCTTAAAAATTTACCGGAAAATTTTGAAAATTTAAAAATTTTGCATTTGAGTGATTTACATCTTGATAAATATCCAGAAATTCAGGACCGGCTTATTGAACAGATAAAAAATTTATCATACGATTTATGTGTCTTAACCGGTGATTATCGCTGGCGTAAATATGGGCCAAATGAACCGGCAATTCAGGGATTAACACGAATTCGCCCCTATTTAAACGCTCCACTGGGAATTTATGCGATCATGGGAAATCACGATTTTCTGGAACTGGTTCCTGCTATTGAAAATTTGGGCATTCAGGTTCTGATAAATGAATCGGCGATTATTAAATATAACGGCAGTACTTTTGGCTTAGCCGGAGTCGATGATCCACATACTTATAAAGTAGCTGATGTTAAAGCCGCTTTCGCTGGTATAAGTGACCAAAAATTTAAAATATTACTAGCGCATGCCCCGGAAATTATCGAAGCGGCTAGCGCACTTGGTTTTGATTTATATTTGACAGGACATACCCATGGGGGACAAATTTGCTTGCCAGGAGGGATAGCACTTTTTAATAATAGTTCCTGTCCCCGGAAATTTGCCCGCGGTAATTGGCATTATGGAAAAATGCTGGGGTACACCTCTTACGGTATCGGGGCATCCGGCGCACCTTTACGCTTTTTTTGTCCCCCGGAAGTAACCATTCATCATTTACATTCGAAAACTAACATCAGTTCAAAGAGAAATGAAGCTTAAAACTTGAAATCATTCCCCCGGCTTCCATAGTGGTCAGGTTAAGGTTCTAAATCATTAAAAAAACAATTGAATAGCAACGATCTTAAGCGCGTGGATCATAGGGAATGACGTTATTCGGGCTATAGTGTTTCATCATCCGGAGATTCTTCATCCAGATCCTCGTCATCCAAATCATCTATTTCAAAATCAAATTCTTCCCGAATAATGACCAGAATCGCCGCTTGTGGAACAACCAGATACTTTTGTCCCTCAAAAACAATTTCGATAGCCGCTTTTCGCAAAAACACCGCGAAATCGCCTTCGCGCGCCTGAAGGGGTAAATAGCGCGGTTCAGTATGTCTTCGTTTCCAGGGTTCATCATCAATTTCATCCGGCGTTGGGAGCGGATTACCCGGACCGGTAGCAACAATTTTACCCCCTTGCACGGTCTCGCGTTCCACCGCCCATTTTGGCAAGTACAGACCAACCTCGGTCCGCTCTTCCCCTTCTTCTGGCTTGATTAAAACCCGGTCTCCAATGACAATAAGCTTTTTTTTTCGGTTTGGCATGAGACTCCATGAAATAAAAAATATTATTTTTTTGTATCAATCTATTAAATCACTTCATAATATCCAGTTGAATTGCTGAATCAGCATACGGTTCTATTTCAACCATCAAACTTAAGGAAGCGTACCAGTTCACATTGCACCGTTAAAAACCCTTAAAAAGCGGAAATAGCTGGTAAACGAACTTTAAATGAAGAAAATCATACCTCATGAAAACGGGAATTCTTGCGCTGTGAACCGATGAATAATTACATTTTTTTTATGTAATAATATCATAATAATATTAGATATGCAATAAAATTCTTGCATTTTTATAAAATTTGTGTATATTTTGTTAGAGCGATATTTTACAGATGGTTAAAATAATTTTTGACTTTTAATGAACTGAATTCTTTAAATTTCGTTCAAGGAATAGAACTGATTGCCCGGAGCGATATTAAATTTCGGTTCCAATTGATACACTAAGCAAAATAAAAATCACGCGTGATGATTTAAGGACATAAGATCATGTTTAACACAAAAGGCAAATGCTCTCCTCATGCTTTTTCCTTCACAATCCTCCTTATCCTGATAAGCATAATGTTAAATACTGGATATGCGCAACAGTATTGGCAGGATGGTTTTCCGCTTTTTCAGTATATTGAGGCCTGGAACTATGTACAGATTGATTCTTTGATCAAATTGCAAGCCCAGTCTACCCGTTATGATGCAATGGAAACATATCCTTTTATTCTCAATGGGATGGATTGGAAATGGCCTTTGAACAATCCAGCACTGGGTTTGCCTGCGGCTGAGGACATCGATTTTCGAATTTCACAGGGTTATCCCTTCTATATCGTGGCAGATGGTACCGGCCATCGCGTAGTGGAGATAAATCCAGGTGCAACTGAACCCGTAATAGTCTGGGAATTTTATTCTTCCAATCCAGCTAGTGACAATTATTTGAAGTATCCCGTGTCATGTTTTACTTTTGAGGAAGCACTATCCCGCAAATATGTTATTACGGATAAATTAACGCATCGGGTATTGATCGTCAATCGTGAAACCAAGGTTATTGAATGGACCTACGGTGATAAAACTCCCGGTGATGGGCCGAATCAATTGAATTACCCGTCAGATGCAATAGCCATCCCGAATTCTTCACGGATACTCATCTGTGATCAAGGGAATAATCGCGTGCTGCTGGTTGATCGCGTCGATAAATCCATTGTTTGGGAATGGGGACGTTCGGTTTCTGAAGGGACGCTAAAAGTGCCGGTGGATATTGAATATGTTGCCCCGCTTAATAGTGTTCTTATTACCGATCAAAAAAATCATCGCGTGCTGCTTGTCAATATTGTTTCCAATGAAATTACGTTCGAATTTGGTACGGGCCAGCCCGTAACTTCAAATGAAGGATTAAATAATCCAACCGATGCGGATTGGCTGTCTGATAGTCATATCATGATCTGTGATTCCAGCAATAAAAGACTCATTGAAATCGATCCGAATAAAAAGATTGTCTGGCAATTTCATCGTCCGCTTAATGGTTTGATCGATGCCGATCGAATGCCGGATAATCGCACGGTAATTGTTACCGATGACGAAGGAACCCGAAATCGGCCAATTCGGCTGGGTTATGCAAATGACTCGCTGGTCTCGAAAGTTCATGATTTAAACCATAATGTTATTTTCGATTCACTTTACCTGAATCTGAATAAACAAACCGACACAACCAACGTTCGAATACAAATTCGTTCCGCCAGTCAAGTTGAAGATCTAGCCACCGAGGATTGGTATGGGCCTACCGGGAAGAATGATTTTTATACGCAATCGGTAACGGCCATCAATCCCATTCATACAGGGGATCTCAAATTCCAGTTTCGTGTTTTCCTGGATACGCAGGATCCACTTTTTACCCCTCGATTGAATAATCTGGCACTAAGTCATCATTTCTACGATGCCGACAGTACCGGACAGGTGACTTCTACCATCATCAGCGTTCCACCAAGTCAGATAGTTACCCAATGGGATAGCCTCACATTTCAGACAATAATCCCGACCAATCCGACTGACCGGCAGAATGTCCATATCGAATTACGGGTGCTGGATGCTGTTAAAAATATTGACTTGATAGATCCCATTGCTGTAAGTCCATTGGTAGAAAAACATGTGGTTCGCCTGGGTGAAAATGTCAATTGGAAAGGGAAGGGCGTTCAGGCGATTCGAATTAAAGCAAAATTATTTACATCTTTTTCTTCACTTACACCAATCATCAAAAACTGGCGGGTCGATTTTTCGACAATGACGTCAACACCATCAAAAATTGCGTTTGTCAATAGTCATTATTCTCCGGTAAAATATTATCATACGACCATCCCGATAAGTGAGAATGATCCCAATTTTCAATTTATTGATCTCGTTCGCGTTAAACTTCAGGATACGAATTTATCCCAGTTGCAGGATAATATTCGGCTGACAATTCGGGTACGCGGCGGACAGGACTCCGCGACTGTCAATTTAGTCCGACAGGCAACCGGTGAATTTGTAAATACCATTGGGATGCGGGCTTTTATTTCACGTTTTCCGGATACAAACGACAATACTTTTCAAATTTCTGATCGAGATTATTTAGAAGTAACCTATCGGGATCCGCTTGATCCAGATGATATGTCGACCGCCCAGGTGCTGATGATCCAAAATACCCAGGCAAAAGTGGCGTTCGTAAATCGATTAAAAGCCCCAATTACCGAAGCTTCGCTTAATGACACAGTTTATATTCGCCTGACAAATGAAAAAGACCAGGATTTCTCGCCAGCCCAGGATACCCTGTTTGTCGAAGTCTTTGACAACAAAACAGCCGACAACGAAAATCTGATGTTATTGGAAACCTTAGATTCGCTGGGGACTTATTCCAGTGGTGAATTTTTTAGTTCGCCAGGAATTCGTTTGGTAAGCGGGGCGACTGGATTCCAAACCGATGGTCGTATTCAGACTTTACCCGGAGATCAAATTGGCGCACGCTACGACGATAATTTTACGCCAGACCCGGTCGTGACCTTACTTATACGGCAAATCCAGGATTCGGTTGATGTTCAAATTTCCGGACTTTACGAATTTCTCATCGCACCGAATCCGTTTTATAATGAGCACCATGATATTCTGAAATTACGCATCACATCGGCAATTGGTGCACTAAAATTGAAAAAAATTGAAATCTTTAATATTGCCGGCGAGAAAGTTCGCGAAATTGCCGGTGAAACCATATTCCCGGCACCATTAGCCGAAAATCAACCTGGTTATATGGATGCCTGGTGGGACCTGTCAAATGAAAGTGGTAATCTGGTAAGCAGTGGTACCTATTGGGTAAAATTTTCAGCCGAGGTTACCAGCTCAACTGATCTAACGACTCAATCTATTAGTGTTTTCAAAAAGGTTTTAATTATTCACTAAGTTGAATGATTCTTTAATTTCGAGCCTGATAAAATGAATAAAATAATCTTATCTATGAAGTTTTTTATGAAACGACACCTGTCAAATTCGATCTGGGCCATTATTTTCATCCTCTCGATGAGCCTTTTTTTTCAATATCCCCAAGAACTCGTCGCCCAAAACAAGGGAATTAGTAAACACGGGGCTTCGTTCCTGCAGGTTAGCCCCTATACGCGACAGGTTGGTTTGGGTGAAGCCTTTACAGGCCTGGCAGATGATATCAGTGTCATTCGATACAATGTCGGCGGATTGGGTAGTCTGGGTAATGCCATGGCCGCTTTCCATTTTCATAATTGGATTGACGATACCCAACAGGGAGGCCTATCCGGAGCACTACCAACACGATTGGGAATTTTAGGTTTTGACTTTCATTTCTTTAATGAAGGTGTTATTAATGAAATGGATGAATCCTTCAAACTCACCGGTCGGCAATTTGAGAGTAATGATATTGCGCTGACCATCGGTTATGGACGTTTTTTTGCGTTGCTGGATAGTGGTATCGCGGTTGGCGTGAGTGCACGTTACCTGCGTCAAAATCTGGCCGATGATATTGCCACCGGTGTCGGTATGGACGTCGGTGCCATTTTTCATACCCGGTATGTTTCATTTGGCCTGGCAATTCAAAATCTCGGTGTAACCAAATTGCAATATCATACCCGAAATGAAACCCTTCCCGAATCATATCGCGGCGGCGTTGGTATCCACCTCGCGGCTGGTCGTTCTTTCAATCTCAATCTGGCGTCGGATGTAGCGTTCGTAACCAATCAAGCGTTACGTTACTATTCAGGAGTCGAGACCGTCCTGGCCAATCTGATAGCGCTGCGTGGCGGTTATAAATTTCACAACTGGGAAGCCTCACGCTGGAGTCTTGGTTTTGGACTTTATATACCGATGGAATGGTTAGCGGGTTCAGAAACCCGGCTGGACTATGCCTATTCTCCACTGGATGCTTTCGAAGCGACAGCCCATCGTTTTTCATTGACTTTTTCATTCGGTGCGTTAAAAAGACGTCAATTGGCTCAGTTATATGACGAACAGCGGCTGGTACGTTTAATTTATGAAGAGAAAGAAAGTGCCAAATTACGCGACAGAATTGCCCAGGAGTTGGAAGCTGCCAAAAAAGCCCGGGATGCAGCCGAAGAAGCGCGCCGGGCGGCTGAAGATGCTGAGAAACGCACGAAGGCATTGGAAGAAGAAATGAAAAAACGTCTGGAGCAGGTCAAAGCAATCGCCGAATCCAGCGAAGGCAAAATTGAAGTTACACAACAACCCGATGAAAAAGTACAGGTAACCTTACGCATTAATTTTGATTTTGATTCGGCGGTAATTCGTCCCGAAGAATATACCACCATGAAAAAAGTTGCCCAGATATTAAATACCTACCCGACAAGCCAGGTATTTATTTCTGGTCACACCGATAATATTGGTACCGAAGAGTATAATATCCGTCTTTCAGAAAGAAGAGTTCAAGGAGTCATGTCCTATCTGACAGCACGCGAAAATGTCACCGGCAGTCGTTTCTTTATGCCAATTGGGTATGGTGAGATGAAACCCATTGCTCCCAATACGCTGGAAACAGAACGTTTTAGAAATCGTCGGGTTGATTTCCTGATTTATACCCGAGACCAAAAACCGGAGATGCCAGACGGGTCCGCCATCCGAAATATTATCGCGGTGGATAATTCTACGGTTCATATTGTTTGTAATGGCAAGGTAAATTACTCACATACGTATCTATCCAATCCCGAAAGAATTGTAATTGATCTCCCCAATGTTTTTCTACTTTTTGATCAAACCGAGTTTTGGCTGGAAAAAGAGCCATTTGAAAAAGCCCGAGTCGCCTTTCATGCAGCTAATAAATATTCACGGGTCGTACTGGATTTATCATCTCCAGTGAAATATCAAATTGAACCGGTTGGAAATATTCTGAAAATCTCGATTATGAAGTAAAAACAAAACATTCTGCTTTTACAATAAACTTTATCTTCTCTAGATATGAGCGGTGCCATCGAATTCATGATTTTTGTTTATCAATTCGATAGCCTCGTTTATACCTTACATTTTTTGCAACGGATTCTATTCGCTTTCCAACATATCAATATTCTTCAGTTTCACCCACTCAATGTGCAAGGCCTCCTCGCCCATTTCTTTTTAAAAGCGTAAAATAAAATCGACTCCCCTGTCCTGCTTCTGATTCGACCCAAATTTTTCCACCGTATAATTCCACTATTTTTTTTACAATTGCCAGACCGATGCCGGTGCTCTCGGTCTTATCGCTTGGCTCCAGCGTCTGAAAAATTTCAAATATCTTGCGGTGGTATTGCGATTCGATTCCCGGCCCATTATCACGAACACAAAATTTCCAGAAATCAGCATCAATTAGATAGTCCACCTGAATTTCACCAACCGGTTTGTCCATAAATTTTATCGCATTCGAAAGTAAATTCAGGAATATTTGTTCAATATAAATTTTTTCACCCTGAATAACGGGTAGCGGAGATGGAAAAGTTATCGAAATGAATGAGGGCGGCGCCAACATCTCAATCACATCCTCCAACAGCTTTTCCAGATCAATTGGTTCACCTTTTCCACTGATACGTCCAACCCTTAAATATCGCAGAATACCTTCAATTAAATTGTGCATTCGTTTAATACGCCCGGTAAGAAGTCCAATTAATTCTTTTCCTGCTGCATCAATACCGGACGCGTAATCCTCAACCAACCATTGTGCCAATTGACTGATACCGCGAAGCGGTGCTTTTAAATCATGCGAAATAATATAAGCGAAGTGCTTTAGTTCCTCGTAGGCAACTTCCAATTGGGCGGTTCGTTCGATTACCCGTTCTTCTAACTCCTCGTTCAAATTTTTAATACGCTCTTCATTCTGTTTTCGAGCAGTTATATTCTCGAATGTTACCAAAATCCCCGTTACGTTACCAGCAGCATCATGTAATGGAATTTTATTGGTCTCGTACCAGGTTAAACGTCCGCTCCCTTCGTCTCGCGCTTCAATAATATGTAAGGGCTGGTTGGATTTCATTACCTGCCGGTCAACTTCCAATGAAGATTCAATTTCATGTTGTTTGCCCGGGAAATCCCATTCAGTTCGGCCCAAAATCTCCGTTGGCATGGTTAAGCCAACTTTTTGGGCAAAATTTCGGTTACATCCCAGAAAAACAGAATTTTGATCTTTCCAGCAAATATATTGCGGGATATTATCGATAACAGAAAGCAACATTTCACGGGACTGACGAAGTGCCTCCTCAATCCTTTTACGCTCATTTATTTCTATCTCTAAATTGTTATTAATTTCCTTTAGCGCTACAGTTCGTTCATCCACCAATTCTTCCAGATGAAGGCGATAGCGTTTCAATTCCTCATCGTGCCGCTTTTTTTCAGTAATATCTTCAGAAATTCCCAGCAAATATTCTGAAGTGCCAGATTCATTCTTCAGGGGAATCTTTTTAGTATGTAAAAATTTCAATCCTTCTTTGGTATTAATTGGTTCTTCCGGAATATCCAGCAACTTGCCGCTTGCCAGAACACCTCGATCTTTTTGAACAAAAAAATCTGCCTGCTCCTCTGGAAAAAAATCATAATCATTCCTGCCAATCAATTGTTCACGTTTTAAACCTAATAATTCTTCACCTGTCTTGTTCATAAATTCAAATTTAAGATTTTCAGCCTCTTTCACAAAAACCATTTTCGGTAAATTTTCAAGAATTGAATTAAAAAAGAATCGCTGTTTCTGAAGCTCCTCGGCTGTTTTTTTAACTTCAGTCAAATCCGTTAATACATGCGCAAAATAATTGGGTTGACCAGTTTCGTCTCGTAATACAAAAATATTCCCCATTATCGGAACGACTTTTCCGGTTCGGGACAGGATGCTAATCTCACCACTCCAGCCCCCCGTCTTTAAAACCGAAGGAATAATGGAAGCGAAAAGCTCCTTTTTTAACTGATCGGGATAATAATCGCTCATTAAGGTTTCCATTACATCGGCTGGATGATTGATACCCAAAATTTGACTCAAGGTGGGATTCGCATATTTGATATGACCTTCCAGATCCGTCCAACCGATCCCTTCGCTGGATTCTTCTACGAACCGGCGAAAAAACGCAAGTCGATTTTCCATCCCAATACGTTCAGTTATTTCATGCTGAAGTTGAGTATTCGAGGCTAAAAGTTGGGCGGTACGTTCCTGCACCCGCTTTTCCAATTCATCGTGTGCTTTAAAAAAAAGAACTTCAGCGCGCTTGCGAGCGGTCACTTCACGATTAATCCCCCGAAAACCAATAAAATTTCCATTATTATCTAAAATCGGCACACCACTGGATTCAATAATCACTTCGTATCCCGATTGATGATAATTCGTATTTTCTATTTTTTCAAAAGCCTGGCGACAGGCAATAAATTCCTTAAGCTGGACTTTTAAGGACTCAGCTTCGGCTGGAAGCATAAAATCAAAGGGGGTTTTCCCGATCACGGCAACGGGTTCGTACCCCAGAATCTCACTGACTTTTGCACTGGAATATGTATAAATTAAATTTTCATTTACCTCCCAAATCCAATCGCTGGTGGTCTCCACTAGTTGCCGAAATCGTTCTTCACTTTTTTCCAGCGCGATCATACTTTGGAAACGCTCTTCAAATTCCTGACGTTGAAAAATATAAAAAAAACCGAAAAGCCCACCTAATCGTAATAAATTGGCAAGCGACATTAAATCCCCTCGAATATTCCGATAAAAAGTATGAACAACAAATAAATTGAGTTCACTAACCCCAAAAAGTGATAATACAATAATAATGAATGATCTTATCCATCCCTTTTGTTGTATTAAGACAGTGATCGAAGCGAAAAGAAAAATCAAAACGACGACGCCATGGGTCGACAATTCCTGCACCCAGGAATATTGAAATAAATTCAATTGAGAGGATCGCGAAAAAAGATCAATGGAAAAAACCAGTAAAATCAAACTAAAAAATACTCGTTCGAGAATCCGGTAGCTTCGATTCCGCTCTTTAAAAAAATAAATAGCGGCAATAGAAAAAGATACATAGGCGAAACTTAATAACATTTGGTTCAGGGATGAAAAATATTCTCCAGTATGCATTGTAATTAAATTTGAGTTATCCAGCGAAAATTTAATGAATATTGAAATTTGTCGAACACTTCCAAATAAAAAACCTAATAAAAGGTATAATTCATTCAACCGTCGATTTCTTCGCCAATGTACCCAGGCAATTATTGTAAGCCCTCCCCAAAGAAATATACCAAAACTAACTCGAACCAGGTTAAAGTTGGCTAGCTCCTGGCCGGTGATCAAACTCTTTAAATAAAAATGCCAGTATATTAATAGCTTTTCAAGCATGAACTGTTCTCCAAAAAAAATGCAGTATTTCAATAATTTACAAATAGTTAAAATAGAGGATACATGAAATAATTTACTGATAACCGATCCAAGATGAACATTTTTAAAGTTTGATTGTATTCGTTCAATCAGCGGGGGTAAATTCAGACCTTCGAGATTTTCGTCTCCAAATCATAAGATTAAACTGAATTTCCTGCATCTCATGAGAAAAACCTCGAAGGTCGGACCCCGTTTGTTGAGGAGATACGTTTGATTCACAATTGAAAGTCACCGATTTCAACATCGATACAGTTTGATGTTTACAAAACAAATTACGATTTCAGGGTGAAATAAAAAGTCGTTCCGACTTTTTCCTCAGATTCCGCCCAAATTTTCCCACCATGTTTCTTGATAATTCGATTTACAATTGAAAGTCCAATGCCAGTGCCAGTAAAATCTTTTTCACTATGTAATCGCTGAAAAGGCAAAAATACTTTATCGCGATAGCGATTATTAAAACCAACGCCATTATCTCGAACAAAATAGGTTGGAATACCATCGATGTCCATGATACCGAAATCAATCATGCTCTTTTCTCTTATCGCTGTAAATTTAACCGCATTGTCAATAATGTTTTGAAGGGCAATCAGAATTAAACGTTCATCTGCTTTTGCGATTATATTCTGAGCAATAGTAAACTGTAACTGTCGATCAGATACCTGGGTTTTAAATTCTGCAGCGATCCCGGCAACAAGTGCCGATAAATTGACATCTTTGATATTGATTTCCTGCTGTGAAATCTGGGATAATTTAAAAAGCGCATCAATTATTTGCCCCATCTTTTGAGCGTTCTTCCGGATACGTAATAAATAATCCCGGGCTTGCGCATCAAGTTGATTTGCATATTCTTCTAATAATATATATGAAAAACCATCGATGCCGCGTAATGGTGCTTTTAAATCATGGGAGACCGAATAATTAAAGCTTTCAAGCTGCCGATTGGCCATCTCCAACTCTTCTGTCCGTTCGCGAACCCGTTGTTCCAATTGCTCATTTATCAATCTTAACCTTTCTTCATACAGTTTGCGATTGGTAATATCACGTACAATTGATAAAACATGCATCTCTTGCGAAAGTAGTAATTGCGTTGCGGAGATTAATCCAAATTTAATATCCCCTGATTTGGTTTTGAATTGGGTTTCAAAATTATTGACGCGCTGATCTTTTAAAAGCAGCCGGATGAAGTGCTTTATATCATCGGAATTCCTGAAAATTCCAAATTCCAGGATGGAATGTCCAATAATCTCAGCACGTGAATAGCCGGAAGAATATAAAAAGGCCTCATTCACTTCGATAACAATTCCATCTTTAAACCGATTAATACACATGGGATCGGTACTCAGATGAAAAGCTTTTCGAAATCGTTCCTCAGTCTCCAGCAGTGTCTGTTGTGCCTGTTTCCGCTCGCTATTATCCCGAATGACATCCATCAATTGTAATGGATTGCCTTCATTATCTTCAATAAGAACAATGTTAAATTCTGCATCCAGCCGGCTTCCATCTTTTTTCAGGACTTTAAACTCCATATTTTTAAATATTTGTTTTGTTAATATCTTCTGAAGCAGCCGGGTAGCACGCTCCCGCTCTTCCGGAACTATTAAAAAAAAACCGGATTTCCCAATTAATTCTTCGGGACTATCATATCCAAGCATCCGGGCCTTTTGTTGATTACAAAAAAGAATGTTTCCCTCCAGATCAAGTAGCGAAATACCATCCTGCGAAGTTTCAACCAGTCTTTCATAGAGTTTTGCCCGTTTTTCTATCGCTTCATGATATGTTTTCTGCCGGGTTATATCCTGTATAATGCCACAAATTTTAATACCAGATTCAGTTTCTGGCTTCAATTGACACACATAATCACGAATCCAGCGAATTTGTCCGGCTACAGTGCGGATTCGATATTCAGCCAGGGCTGTTCCTTCACTTAATAAAATATTCCGCTGTTGCTTTAAAAGAGGTTTATCTTCAGGATGAATATAATCCTCCCAATTTATACTTTCACGACTTTCAGTTGATGGGATATCAATTATTTGACCAACTTCACCAGCCAGAAAACGATAACACCAATTTCCGGATTTATCTTCTTCCACTTTATAAACGCAATCCGCAACCAATTGAAATAGAGAATTTATTAAATTTTCATATTGTTCCTGAAGCAACTTCAAATCTTCCTGCTTCATTTTTATTTTCAAAAATTTCATATCAATTTCCTCGTAAAGGTATTATGGCGATTACTTTCACTATCACGTATAAAACCTCTATAAATTTAAAAATTCTGTTGTGCATCATTACAACCGACTGATATGCCGCTCTTTTTGAATCTGTTGAAACCGAGAATCTTTAATTTCTATCCCAAAATTCACACTCCTGGTTCAAATTTTGATGATATTTCCAAATCCAGACTATTCAATAATCCTGTCCTTTTTGATTCCTTGAATTATTTATTACCTAAAATTCTAAAATGGAAATTTATAAGGGTATGAATCAATGAGAGACCCCCTCCTGCCTCCCCCATTTTCGCTTTTTGAAAATGGGGGAGGCAGGAGGGGGTCAATTTCCCACTGAAAGCGAGTTCGCCGAAGAAAAAACGTTTCAATTTTAGAATTTCAGGTATTAATTTAAATTCCATATCAGTGAATCCCGATCGATAAATATAAATATTGCAAATGTATTATGAACGGAAGAGCGACTGGTCAGCCAACATATTTCTTTTAATAAGAAATTGAAATGGAATAATCAAGTAAAAAAACAAAATAAAACATTGGATCTTCCTGTATAATGTTATCATCAGAAAAAAATTTATTAGCTCTTTTTTAAAAAAATCAGACAAAAATTGCGGTGATAAATATCGCCTGGATTTCAGTATCTTTTTTTGATTTAAATTAAACGATGATAATAAAAAGACTTGAAAAATTAAAAATAAAAGATTACATTATCGACTTGCTTATAAAATGATACGATGTATCTGGTGGATTAAATAATGAGCCGTCTTTTGGGGAACTTTGAATACTTTAAGGAGGGATTAAATGCCAGGTAAGACTGAACGAACGAATAGTACTGCCGATGCCGCGATTGATAAAATACGCGAACTCATCTTCGGAGAACAAATTATTGCATTTCAACAGCAAATTTTGGCATTGCAGGAAGAATGTCAGGCGATTAATCGCGAATTGAATCAACTCAAAAAGCAGCATGAGGAGAATGCCGATTTGATTAACAAAAATATGACTCGCCTGAATCGGGCAGAATCAGCCGATCAACAAATAAATGATTTAATCGAACGCTTTAAGGCCGAATTAAACGGTCGATTGGCTGAATTAGAAGCCAAAAAAGTAGATAAAAGTCAAATCGGAGAAGTATTTATCGAATGGGGAATGAAGGTTAAGCAAACGCCCTCAAAGTAACGACGTTAGCATTAATTTGTTGAACCAATATTTTGAGGTCAATTATTTTATAATTTAATTTACACACAGGTGTAGCATGGCGTTAGACAAAAAAAGTGAAGCATTTGAGATGCTGCGTGATATTCTGTTGAAAAAAGATCAGGAGAATATTAAACGACTTCAGACAGAACTCCATGCATTAAAAGGAAAAATTGCGGATAAAGAATCCCTGATCACAACCTTGGAACCAGTCATTGCGGATTTGATGGAACGTAAGATAGTTAACTCACGTGAAGAGATGGCAGAAGCACTCGCACCAATTATGGGGGAAGCAATCCGGCATCAAATATCCGATGCGAAAGAAGATATTGTGGATGCGCTTTATCCCATCATTGGTAAAACTATCCGCAAGTCAGTGGCTGAGGCAATGAAAAAACTGGTGGACACGGTTAATCAAAGAATTGATCAGACTTTACGCCGTAAAATATTCCGACAGAAGATAACATCACGAATTACAGGCGTTCCTGACAGCCAATTGGCACTTCGTGACGCATTACCATTTCGTATTGAAGAAGTTTTTTGTATCCATCGGGAAAGTGGTCTTTTAATCGCCCATGAATCAGCGAATCAGGCGAATGCTTCTGTGGATGAAAATTTAATCGCCGGGATGTTAACGGCCATTCGCGATTTTGGTGCTGATACGCTAAAATCAGTAAATCCCCAGGAAATTATAGAAATTCAATATGAAGAATACAAAATTATCGTCGAAATTGGTCTGTATTCATATCTGGGAATAATTGTTTCCGGAATTGCACCGCCTGATATTAAGGACGAATTACAAAAGCTTGATCGAAAAATTCATAATCACTATCACAAAATTTTAAGAAATTATAATGGCGAAATCACCCAATTTGGTGAAATAACCAAACTTTTTAGAAAATTTATCAATCAGTACAATACATCCCCAACTCACGATCATACAAAAAAAACAAAGTCCTATTTTATATATTTTCTAATCATCCTGGCTATTCTGATGATATTTCTGTGGGGTGTCATCTATTTAAAGCCGTACCTTGATTATTATCGTTTAAAATCCAATTTTGTTAAACAGCTTAATAAAACCGAATTAGCCAATCAACCCCTCAAATATCGAAAACAGGCTGATCGTTTAATTATATCCGGCACAGTCCCATCACTGGCAATGAAGGATACACTCAACAAAATAATACGAAAATCGCAAAATCCAGCCAAAATTGAAAACAGATTGTCGATAACTGATATCAATCTCCTGGAAAAAGAGCTGATTCACAAGATAAATCAAAAATTCATACAAAACAATCATCTACCAATCAGGAATCCAGGATTTCAAATTCAGGATGGCGCATTAGTCATTGATGGTGAAGTCGACGATATTGCGATGAAAAGAGCCATCGGTTTTTTGCTGGATGAAATTACGGATTATACGATTATTTTAAATCTCTTAAAAGTCACCCGCACCCCAGGTCTTTCAATTGCGCAAGCAAAAGAAATAATTGACCGAATGGATATTTATTTTGCTCCAGGTGATTCGTTAATTCAGGCCACGGATATGCCAAAGTTGGATAGCCTGGTTCAGATATTAAAAAACTTCGATAATTTTGTACTCCTTGTCAAAGGATATTCCGATAGCCTGGCAAACTCTGACTTCAATTATAAACTCTCACAAGGTCGTTCTAAAACGATAGCTGAATATTTACGTTCACAAAATATTCCTGAAAAGTGCCTGAAGGCCGAATCTCATGGGATTTCCAACCCGGTTGCTCCCAATACAACGATCGAGGGCAGGGCGAAAAACCGCCGCGTCGAATTTGAATTAATCCAGAAAAGGTAATAAAATGCCACAACTAATTCGAAAAAAAATCTGCATGTTAGGTTCCTTTGGGGTTGGAAAAACGAGCCTGGTTCGTCAATTTGTATTTAAACAATTTAAAGAACAATACCTTTCAACCATTGGAGTTCAGATTACTCAAAAAGACCTCGAAATATTATCCGCTGCAAAGTCGGAAAAAATTTCTATTAAATTTATTTTATGGGACTTAGCCCACATTGAAAAATATGACAAAGTTATCGAAAATTACTTTCGGGGAGCGAATGGAGCTATCGTCATTTTTGATATGACACGGATGCAAACTCTTTCTGAAATGGAAAGATACCTCTCACTTTTTCTGAATGTAAATCCGGAAAGCAAGTTAGTACTGGTAGGAAACAAATGTGATCTCATTGAAAAAGATGTTATCAATTTGGAACAATTATTGCATTTTGGAAAATTATATCAGGCACCACATTTTCTAACAAGTGCAAAGACTGGCGAAAATGTCGAACAAGTCTTTACAACACTGGCGAAATTACTGTTAAGGATTGAATAAAATCATGGCTGATTTTATTGATCAAATATTACTTGAGAAGAAAATAGCTTATGCTATTTTTGACAATGAGCTTCGATTGACGCGTTTTAGCCAATCACTTAAACAGCTTAATCCTGATTTTTTAATAGAAAAAGAGATTGATCTCTGGACGATGTTCCCCGAGCTGATTGGCAGCGAAGAAATTATCGAAGAAATTGTACACAACAAGAAAAAAAAATACCACCTGGAAAAATTAAGTATTTTTCGCAGTGATGGTAAACAGAGTTATTACAATTTGACACTCTTGCCCCTAAAAAGTCCCCCACCCGGATTACTCTGTATCGTCGCCGATACGACCAATGAAACGACACTGGAACAGGAAATTCGCCAGCAAAAATATGAAATTGAACTGTTGCAAGCCAGTTTGGCAGGTTATGGAAATTATGAGGGATTTCAAATATTAGGTACCTCGGAAAAAATACAAAAAGTTCGGGAAACTATCGAGAAAATTTTAAATATCCGTCAGGCAATAATATTACTAACCGGCGAAAGCGGCACTGGAAAAAACCTGATTGCCAGAATCGTCCATCAGCGATCTATTCAATCAAAAGCGCCGTTTGTAGAAATAAATTGTGCGGCTATACCAGATACATTACTCGAATCCGAAATATTTGGTTATGAAAAAGGGGCATTCACCAATGCGTTGATGCAAAAAAAGGGGTTGCTGGAAGAAGCTGATGGCGGAACCCTCTTTTTAGATGAAATCGGAGAACTGCCGCCGGCTATTCAGGCCAAATTTTTATCCTTTTTAGAAACAAAAAAATTCCGGCGTCTGGGAAGTACGAAAGAAAAAAATATAGATATCAGAATAATTGCCGCCTCGAATCGGGATTTAAAGGCAGCCGTGGATAAAAAAGAATTTCGTGAAGATCTGTTTTATCGCCTGAATGTTATCAACATTAACTTACCCCCCCTTCGTGAATTAGGGGAGGATGTCATCATTCTGGCAAATCACTTCATTCATCTTTTTTCAAATGATTTCCGAAAAAAAGTTAGGGGCTTATCCGAATCGGCTAAAACGAAATTGGTGAAATACCGTTGGCCCGGAAACGTTCGTGAACTCAGAAATGTGATTGAGCGGGCTGTCATCTTTGCGGGAGGAGAAAAATTAACCGAAAATGAAATCCTGTTAATGGAAGAACCCTCCCCTGCTTCATCCGCAGGCCCCATTCCAATGAGTGAAACAGGATTATCACTATATGAAATTGAAAGTAAATTGCTAAAAGATGCATTATCTGAAGCAAATGGGAACCAGTCAAAGGCCGCCCGATTATTGGGATTAACACTGGATACTTTCCGATACCGCCTTAAAAAATATAAAATTCCACACTAAACCAAACTTCATCAAATTCTGTCCGGTCCTTTCGATTTAGTAAATTATTATCCACCCTGGTTATTTGACCAAGCATCTGGTCATATCACCCAATTTTATACAATTCATACAATTCAAATTTTAAAAATATAAAACTATTAAGTTATTTAAAAATTGATACTTACCAATACTGTTTTAACAATTTTTTATAATTGGCATAAAAATTGATATAAAACGCGTTCTCATAAATACTAAATTTAAATTATCGTAGCAATAATGGTTTCGGTTATCAAATTTAGAAGGCGATTTAATTTAATATACGGGCTGAACCAGTGAAATAAATGAATGCGATTTATTTATAAAAGAATTAAAAAATCCAATAGCTGGCTTTTAAAACAAGGGAACTTGTAAATCTGCTTCAATAAAAAGACCCTTTTAAATATGGCAGATTTGGCTGAATAAATTAGCCATTCAATAAATACAAAACAAACATTTTTTTGCCAGCAGACATTGTGAAAAGGATTTATAGCCTACGATGCTTTACAATACGTTTTACAACAGCACACTTTCACACGCAAATCCAGATTTTCAACTGGGGGTCGAAGCGTTAGGACTGACATCCAGTTTATTATTATTATTGTTTGGGATGATTATAATATTTGTCCTAATTCAAAAAATTAGAAATAAACCTTAAATTTGAATGTTCCTCCCATTATAAAGATTCCTGCCTTTCCCTGAAATCAGGATGATTTCAATTTGGCGCAAAAAGGCGAGAATCTTTCTTTATATAGCGGACAGGTACGAGGAATATATTATCTCGCAGATAAAAAAATTCAATTGACAAATATTTATCGATAGATTGATAGAAGTAATGACAAATTAAAATGTGCACTTTAAACTTGTTTTTAATAATATATATGATTATATTCAGATTTTGTGTGCATTTGAAAAAATATGCTTAAATATAAATTTAAAACAATTCAGTCAGATCAAATCAATCGCAAGCGATATGATAAATCGAATACCAACAAAATATGTCCATATTGCATGTATATAAAAATATCTATTGAATTTTTGATAAATTATTGATAAATTAAAATCTGGTAGACCTATTGTTGACATAATAAATATAAATATCAGGATTGATTCAAAAAAGAAATTTCAGAAAATGGAACGAATTTTATTTTAAATTGTTTAAATATGTCTTTGAAAATATTTTTGAATCAATCTACTAAATTTAATTACATTAACTTAGTGTATGAAAGAGAAGGTGTGTAAAAATGAACAAACCAACAGGTAGTATCCCACGTGATGCCTTGGATCAGGCTTTAAAAGTGATCGAAGGCTGGAAAGAATTAAAAGACAAACTGATGGTCCCTAATTTCACAATGACCGATTTTCAAAATGCAATCTCAGAAACCCAACAGAAAATTGAAGCTGCGGAAAAGAAACGTCAGGAAAGAAAAAATGCAGTAAAAGTCCGCAATAAAGTACTTGAAGAATTATGGGATTTGACCAAGCGCGTTCGTAATGCTGCAAAGGCGACTTTTGGTGATGATTCGGTTGAAATGGAAAAATTTGGTGGTAGAGTTGTTCGTTTTCGAAAGGCGTATCGTAAGAATCAAAAAGATGAAGAAGAAGACGAGGAATAAAAAATGAAAAAAAGGCTGCTGAATCAAGCAGCCTTTTTTATGATATTTCTTAAGTTTTTCGAATTAGCCACTATTCCAAAACAATCTCAAACGATTTAATTTCATGGGGTTTGATTTCCACAGCCAAGCCTTCCCCACCGAAGTTGACGCGTGCAGGGAGTGTATTTTCTATTAAATCGACCTCGTGTGCTTCCTTTATCCTTCGCAGGAAGCGAAGCTTAATTGAGCTCTTTTTCCCATAATATTCAACAAGGCGAATAATAAGCGAATTGCGTTCTTCAGCCTTTTTTAAGGCGGTGATAAAAACGCCGTCAGCGCCATCAAGCTGAACAAATGCGGTTGATGAAGGGCGGGTACCACTTTGAGATTTCACAAAGCGTGTTATGGCTGGATAATTTAATTCATAAGCCATTTGATGCGTTTTTGCCATTTGCCAATCCCCGGCATGTGGATAAAGGACATAAGTAAATTCATGTTGTCCCATATCTGCTTGGGGATCGGGACTTTTGGGTGATCGAAGGAGGGTAATCCGCATGATGTTATCTTTTACATCAAAACCGTACTTCGAATCATTCAATAGACTGACACCATATTTTCCGGATGCATCCGTGAGATCAATCCATTTATGACCCGAAACTTCGTATTTTGCTGAATCAATTTTTGTTTTCATGACAGTCGGCCGTTGAATCCACCCATAGGGTATTTCATAAGTGGCTTTGTCATTTTTTACACTCAGGGGAAATGCCGCTTTTACGAGCACGTGAGACTCATTCCAATCGACTTCATTTCGAAATTCAATAATGGGTACCGTTCGATACAAACTTATCTTTTGTATAAAAGTGGATTTATTAAATTTTCGTACTACCTGAATCGTACTTCGAACGGCTCCCTGTTCCACAGTTGTTATGACCGGATTTTTATCGCTACGCCATTCTTTTCCAGTATAGCCAATATTCCAGGCATCGTATTGCGCCGGAATATCCTCAAAAAATTGTAGTTCATTCCCCGGACCAGATAAAACTTCTCGGCTATTTTTAATATCCCAGATTGAAATGATATTGCCAGTAATTTTATCGATTTTAATTTCAAAAAATGTGTTTTTTAACACCAAATCTAAGGCAATCGGGGCATCTTTTGGCATCCGGTTTTCACCAACCTGAATGTGATAAATTTTATATCCCATCGGAGACAGTGGTGTGGCCAACGGTTGTGTTAACTCAATTAATAACTTCGCTTTTCCAATAAGCTGCGATTTGACGATCCAATTATCCGCATCACTCACGCGTAGTGATTTACCCCAGAATTGTTTCGGTAAATCTATTTCGGCAAAACCTGAACGATCCCAGGAAAGTTGATTAAAAACAATAAAAGGCGTACCCCACCCGGTTGTATTGATGTTTTGGGTAAGCGCCTGAATACTTTTTTCGATAACCATTTCGACTTCCTGTCTTGCTGTGTCATACGAGGCAATCGCTTGCTGGTAAACAATAGGAATGCTTGAACCTGGTAAGATATCATGGAATTGATTAAACAGAACTCTTTTCCAGGCATCATCAAGCTCAGCTTTTGGGTACGGATTTGGTGCCAGGGAGGCTAATTTTTCCGCAGTTTCCAGCAGGCATTCCATTTGACGATTATATTTTTTCACCTTTGCCTGTGTCGTATATGTTCCACGATGATATTCAAGATACATTTCATCACGTAATACCGGCAAATTATTCTTGGCAGGCTCAATCGCCGCAAAAAAGGTTTCTGGAGATGAAAATTTTACTTCAGGGAATATATCGCGTTGCGAAAGTTGTTGAATCGATTGAACATCCGCAGCAGTGGGACCGCCACCATGATCACCTTCCCCGTACAAAATCATAAAATCGGTTAGTTTTGTATTTTCATGATATGCCTGCAATAAATCCAGTGTCGTTTTCACATCGGGTTGATTGCGATAACCCTTTGGCAGGAAGGTGAGAATTTGACTATTGTCGGGCGATTGCCACCAGAAAAGGTGATTCGCTGGCGGATTTATATCATTCCACCAAATTTTATTCGTCACGAAATAATTGAAACCAGCTTTTCGATAAATCTGTGGCAGGGTCCAGGCATAGCCAAAAGTATCCGGCGTCCAGGCAATATCAGTTTTAACACCAAATTTATGAATAAAATACATCTGGCCATACAGAATTTGGCGAACGAACGCTTCTCCACTCGGTAAATTCGAGTCCGGTTCAGTCCACATGCCATTCACAATGATCCACTGACCGGATTTTACCTTGGCTTTAATTCTTTCAAATAAATCGGGTGCATATTTTTCCATCCAGACATAAGTCTGGGCTTGACTTTGGGCGAAGGTAAAATCCGGATTTGCCGCCATCAAATCTAATGCATTTTTAAAAGTCTCTCGACAGACATCGACCGTTTCTGTCCAGGGCCAGAGCCAGGCTAAATCGATATGAGCATTTCCAACAAAATGAAGTTTAAACTTTTGCATTTCTGCCTTAAAATCAGCGATCGATTTATCATACGAGCTTAAGAATCCATCAATCTGCGACCATTTTCCACGGCTGACAAGTTGAAGTAATCCGGCGTGGTTGAAAGATTTTTCGACAAAAGGGATATTTTCCAAAGTTTCAGCCAGATCCAATGCCTGAACTATCGGATAAAAACGTGGCTCAAAAAGAACGAGCGCCGGCGCTAACGCTGATTTGGAATTTTGCCCCGGTGGATAGTTAACAACTAATTTAAATTCTTTTAGCCCGGATTTTATCGGACAGATCGTATAATTTTCAAAAGGATTGGCAACGGGTAATTCCGTTAAATTGTGAAGATTTTCCCCATTTAATTGCATGGTGACATTTTGGGCAGGATAAATGAACGCCAGATTCGCTGACTTCAGCGACTTATCCAGTTTAAAAACAGAGGTTACCTTCATCTGTGTCGCTGATCGCTCAAATTCTGCCGGTAAAATAATCGGACTAAAAATCAGATTCACGATATCAGCAGTTGAAAGTTTAAATTTCTCTACGGATTTTTCATTTTCCCAGTGTAAATTTAGCGCCAGGATAGAATCAACCAGGGAAAATTGTACTAATTCATCCAAGGGAATCGCAATATCAAAATCTCCTTTAAAAGGATGAACGAAAATTTTATCAATTTCTTTAATCTTTGCATTGGCGATGGATAATTTCAACTGAGAAATCTTCTGATTCCCAAGATTAAAAAGCACCCCCCCTAATAATGCCTGCAGTTCTCCCTTTGCGTTCAATTGCATTTTGGGTAACCATTGCAAATTACGGATTTCATATTTTGCCGGTATCACCGGGGTGGTGAATTGGGCTGGTGCCAGGGGATTTCGTGCCGAAAATTCAAGCCCTTCAATTTCCGAATTATCCAGATTTGCAGCACGCAATATCAGCGCAAATCCACCGGTGCCATTATAAACTTTACAAAGAACCCGATTCCAACCTTCAGCCAGAAAAACAGAAAACTGATCCTGATCATACCCAACCCCTCGATTCAAATGATTTGTGTGAACCAGAACACCATTCACCCAAACCGCGATGCCATCGTCACTCCCTACCAGGAATTTGTATTTATTTGACTTATGAACCTTCACGTATACATGCGCATAGGCAATGACATCATTGCCAAAACCAAGTTTTGCTGATTTAAAATCCAAAATACCGGCGGTTGCCTCAGCTTCACGCCATACTTTTTGGGCAGTTTGCAATCCCTCATCCGGTGCAATGTCGGATTCTCCCTGTAAGACATCGAGTATCAGTGGTTGGGTGTGTTCCTTTGAATATGAAAAATCACCCAATACCAGATACTGATTTACCAGTCCGGATAATTTATTTTGTGAATAACTTAAATAAGGGAAAAGGAGCAGTAATAACAAAAACTTAAAAATCAATTTCATTTGTAAATCCTCAAAAATTTTATAATTTCATTAAGAGACTCTATTGTCACATTAAAATAATGGAATAGATTTTCACGTTTTGAAATTCAATAAACCAGTAAAATGGAATGCGCAATCATTTAATCAAGCACAATTTTTATGATAACAATCTTGAAGGCTTGAGCACCGTCTTATCATAGTGAATGGATACGTTTTTTATAAATGGACGATTTAGAAAATTTTCAGAATGAAAAAACAGACTAATTTAAAAAATTCTCAGCTCTTTTGCAAGCTTAAAATGAAATAATTTTGCTACAAATTGTACATAACTGACAGGAGAGCACTCAAATGAATAATTTAAACAAAAAAATAATATTTTTTTTCTCATCTTGCTATTGTAGAAAACTAAACTTTTTAGATGGTGATAAAAATATGAACCACCACACCGACAAAAAATTCTGGCTGAGAAATATGTACAAAAGCTGAAATGAAAACCAAAATTGGCTGATATGGCGTCAGAACAGTTTGGCATAAATTTAGCACATTTTCATTTAATATTTAAATCATTCTAAATTTGCATCATATCAAAAAATCAAAGCGATAGATACCGCGTTGCTGAATACAGGAGGTATTGAAGTATGAAAAAAGGATTTTATTTTTTAATGAGCTTGCTCCTGGCTGGTTTTTTCTCGGGATCACCAGCCGGAATTATCTATGTTAAAAATCCGACCACCAGTCCAAATGCCTGGGAGGGAAAAAGTCCAGTCTATACGACGATAGTCGGCGCGATAAATGCATCACACCAGGGGGATGAAATATGGGTCGCCCGGGGGCGATATATTGAAAAGGTCGAACTTCGGAATGGAATTAGTTTAATTGGTGGATTTATCGGCACTGAAAATAGCTTAAATGATCGAACAACCGTTATAAATGAAGTTTCTCCCACCATAATCGATGGTGCCCAAAATGGTCGCTGTATTTTAGCCTCATCGAATAATTTGATTGATGGTTTTAAATTAGAAAATGGTAATGAGTTAATGGGAGCGGGGATCAATGTCTGGGAGGCAACCAATGTCCATATTCGGAATGTTGCTATCACCAACTGTAACGCCAGTTGGCTGGGCGGTGGCATTTATGTGCAATCCACCAATCAAACCGGTACCATTATTATCGAACGTGTCAGTATCTGGGAGTGTACCGCTTACTGTGGCGCCCTTGAAATTGATGTGCTAACTTCGCCCCAGGTCATCGTCCGTCATTGTACAATTTTTAAAAATCATGCTTATGGTCTTGAAATTCCCTATTATGAGGGGCACCTTCCGGCCAACAATTTTCATGATTTTTATAATAACATTATCTGGCAAAATACGAATGATCGCCAGCCAAGTTATTTCTCGGAAATCTGGGCCTGGGCTCGAAATTATACTGATTATTCCTATATTGGCCATCGCTCCTGGCCTCCGATACGTGATAAATGGGGTGAGGCATTACCAAATAATATTTTTGAAGATAATATTGGGAATCCTGGTTTTGTTGATGCAATCAATATTGACCTTCATTTACTTGATAATTCTGTCTGTATTGGAAAAGGACGTAATGGGACCGATATGGGTGCCTTCTATTCGAAGCTGACCACCCAGCCGCTGCTAAGTGTTTTTTCAACCAATATTAATTTTGGCTATGCGGCATCAGCCTTGACTTTTAACATCGCCAATATGGGCCCCGGAAAATTGACCTGGAATCTTCAGAAACACGAAAACTGGATCACGAATATTTCGCCTAAAAGTGGTTCGCTTGGGCCAGGAAAAACACAGCAGGTAACCGTTACCGTAGAACGGGCGGGTTTGGCAACCGGACTATATCATGACTATATCCAAATAACATCCAACGGTGGGGATCAAGATGTAACTGCAAAAATGTATATCGGCACCGAACCAACCGCAATTGTTGCGAATCCTGAAGTTTTATTATTCACCACAACTGAAACCGGAAAAAACCCTGTACCACAAAGCGTTATCGTAACCAATGCCATCAATCAGCCATTAAGCTGGCGTGTCAGTGAGCCATCAGAATATTCATGGATGACGCTTTCAAATACCAGTGGAAGCAGTGGGGGACATTTTCAGATTGCTGTTGATGTAACAGGTTTGCAGGCAGGCATTTATTCCGGAAAAGCACGAATTTCGGCGCCCCATGCAGCAAATGATCCTTTGGATGTTCAGGTATTATTGATCGTGGCTCAGGATCCAAATGGTGCAATTTTAGCTGAAATGGAAGCGGAGGGCGCCGAGGCATTACCCAACAGCGGCTGGGAATTAGTTACCGAATCCAATCAAAATGGTGTCAAAGCGGCTGTCAGAGAAATGGAATTCCCCATTAATAAATATCGCCTGGATTATAAATTTAATGTTCCCAAAGGCGTTGATAAAGTTTATATCTTTGGCGAAGTGAACGTGGGTGGACAACCCAATCAGGATAGCTTTTGGTTTACAGTCAATGATGGCGATACCTGTGTCTGGAATAATCTCTATGCGCTGGGGGAAGGCTGGCAGCGATGCTGGCTTTATGATTTCGATATCGATACCATCCATACATTTCCCGTGCATGAGGGTGAAAATACCATGACAATTTTCCCAAGAGAAAAAAACGCGATGATCAACTGGCTGGTGGTGACGACAAATCCTGAACTTGACATTAGAAATCATGAATTTGGGGGGAAAATTCCAGCAGGAGTCGAAGATACACGACCGCATCTGAGCGATACCCGTATTTTCCCACTGGATTATGTAAGATTATTTCCAAATTATCCCAATCCATTCAATCCGCTAACCCATATTCAATTTTCAATGAATCAACGCTCATTTGTGAGCCTTTCTATCTATAATGAACTGGGACAACGGGTAAAGGATTTAGTGAACGCGGAATTTTTGCCAGGAGAATTTCAGATGAATTGGGATGGAACGGATAATCGTGGAATTCCTGTACAAAGCGGACGTTATTATGCGGTTTTAAGAACGGATTCTCAACGTAAAGTAATTAAGATGACACTGATTAAATAATACCTGAAATTCTAAAATAAAAAATACTCCTTTATTTAAATAAAATCAGGAGGGTGGATTTATTTACTGCAAAGGTAATGCATAAAACGCGTTACACTCCTGTTTATTTATTTTCAGCCTGATGAATTCGATAATTTAGTTCTTCAAGCAAGGTTGAATCATGCTGAGCGGCTTTTAGCTTGGGGTGGTCTACGACTGAGCTGTCTTCATTGGCCCGTAATGCATAAGTTCGAATAAATTTTTGCATCAAATCTTTTTCAATCCGGGAATGATATTGATAGACGCGATTTAAGCGATTCATTTGACTCATTTCAATCTTGGTGCTGAGTAATAAAACGCCGACCGTCAATTCATTGGCCGGCGACATCTGCTGACGACTCAACATTCCTTTATCCCGCATCACATTAAGCAATCGATTTACGTCTTCCATTGTTTTATAAGTGGAATCCAGGTTTAGATAGATTGTGGTATCGGCAAGATCACCTTTATCCCAGAGTATTTTCAAAATGTCCAATTCCTGAAGCGTGGGGAGCACGTACTTCTCGTACGGTAATGGTTTATGGACATCTTCCGGCTTTAAATCCAGTGGTGGCATAAATAATGATGGTTCACCACGATTTACAATAATACTGTTCTCCATTTGTGAGGGCGGCAGATGATGTGCATCATAATCCAGCATATCCCGTGGATTGGCAAAAGGATTGGTATTGATTTTAAAAGTTTGCTTATTCTGACCATCAGACATTCGCATGGGCGCCATCCCCGGTAATTTTCGACGGGATTGTCTTTGTAATAAAATGGTCGCTGTTTCAGAATTTTTATTGGCTTGTTGAATATTTTGCTGTGAAGAATCTTGTTTGGTGGTATCCGGTTTCACCACCGTCGAATCGTTTGGCTGAGCTGAACTATTAACAATCATCAACACCACCCAGAAAAACATCATCATTTCCCAGCGTTTCATAATTACCCCGTTACGATAGAAAAAATTAAATGGTAAAAATTGGTGTGTTGCTATTAAATATTATACGTTAAAATAGAAAATAGTTCATTTAATCAGGACATTTCCTTCATAAACATCAGCCAGCGCAATCCAATAGCCGCCAGATTAATCCGCGTCTCTCCGAAAATACCAAGAGCTGTCATTGCGAGGCCTTTTTGACCGAAACAATCCTCCGACGCGTAACACTGGAGGTTGCTTCGGCGCACAAAACACTCTTCGCAATGACACCTTCGGTGGTAATTTTCGGTTAAATTATAACTTAAAATTCTAAAATGGAAATTTGTAAGGGTATGAATCAATGAAAGACCCCCTCCTGCCTCCCCCATTTTCCAAAAAACGGAATTTGGGGGAGGCAGGAGGGGGTCTCTCCCCCATTTTCGCTTTTTGAAAATGGGGGAAATACAGCGGGGGTCAATTTCCCACTGAAAGTGAGTTCTCCGAAGAAAAAACGTTTCATTTTAGAATTTCAGGTATAATTATACGCACGTAAAAAAAATTCCAAATTTACGCTCTTTTAAAAAGTAATAGCGTAAAAAATGAAATCAGAAAAATGTTCAGAAAAAGGTAAATTGGAAACCACAGATTCCCTGTAAGTATTTGATCCTCATATAGTAAAAACACCCCTGTCATGACAAGTATTGAAAGTCCCATCGCCAGGGCCCCGGCTTTCGTCTGATTATGCTCCTGTTTTTCATCCAGGATATCTGCGTTTTTTTGACTGCGACTTACCAGAAGTGAGTAAAACTCCAATATCAACCAGGGCAAAATAATTAACCACATTAAATGAGTTTCGATAATAAATTCCCGCGAGATTAAAGTTATGATGAACCCGGCAATGCTACAGATAATTCCAAGCCAGTTGGTGAGGATAAAAATTCTCTCATTCATTTTAAATCTTTTAGCAAAGGCGGTTTTCGGTAATAACCAAATCAGCAACCCGAAAATTACGAAGGTGAAAAAAAATGAAAATTTAATAATCTTTTCAACTGAAGTTTCCATTTTGATTCTCCTTAAATTTGAAGTTATGATTGAACTGAATTTATATCATCTTCTTCGATGATATAAAAAATTTCTTCTACCGGTTTATTAAAAAACCGGGCCAACTTTAAAACTAATAGTGCTGAGGGCACAAATTTGCCCTTCTCAATGGAAATAATCGTCTGTCGCGTCACACCAATTTCTGCGGCAAGTGCCTCTTGCGACATTTCTTCCCTGTCAAAACGACAGCGTCTGAGATGATTACCGAGCTTCAAAATATCACCTCCTTAAAAAGTTATAATCGTTTAACATAAAGTTAAATATACAAAACTTTTAGTAATACAAACTATACATAATATACAAAACTTTTTATAAAATGTCAAGCGATTTTTACATTATGTATAAAATATTTTACTAAATATTTGCCAACTTTATCCCAACTTGATGTCAATCGAAACCTGAATAGATTGTTCTTAATTGAATTTTTAAAAAATCGGGCTATTATATCCGATCGATCACATCGAAATAATGACTTTTAGCCTTGATTATCAATTAAATTTTACATAAATTAAACAGTTCATCCGGAACCAAGCTGTTTATCAGTCGTTTATCATCCTTAAGAAATTCCTGATTTTTTAAATATAAATTTTTACACAACCATCATGATCTTTGTAAATTTTTAACAATATGAAACAACAATCATCAAAAAGGAGGAAAATTTGGAAAAACAAAATATTGGAATTGTGGGTTTAGGCGTCATGGGACACATGCTTGCCCTAAATATGGAAAGCAAAGGTTTTTCAGTGGCTGGATTTGATCTGGATGAGAAGAAAGTCAATGATATTGCGCAAAAAGAAATCGGAAAAAATATAGTCGTAACCAGCTCGATGAAAAACTTTTTAGATTCTTTACAAACACCCCGCCGGATATTATTAATGGTCCCTGCTGGTGCCCCGGTTGATGCTGTCATCAACGATTTGAAACCGCACCTGGTGAAAGGTGATGTTCTCATCGATGGTGGCAACTCCTTTTTCAAAGATACAGAACGACGAGGAAAAGACCTGGAGAACGTCGGCATTCGATACATCGGCACCGGCGTCAGTGGGGGCGAAGAAGGGGCGCTAAAAGGCCCGTGCATCATGCCAGGCGGGCAATCCAGTGCTTATCGCCTGGTAAAACCCATTCTGACGAAAATCGCCGCGCATGTCGGGACAAACGCCTGTTGTACTTACATTGGACCGGGTGCTGCGGGACATTTTGTTAAAATGGTTCACAATGGAATCGAATATGGTGACATGCAAACGATATGTGAAGCCTACGATTTACTGAAACGCGCGCTTAATCTTTCTCCGGAAGAGCTTCAGGCGACCTTTTCAGAATGGAATCAGGGTCCCTTAAATTCATATTTGATGGAAATAACGGCTGACATTCTCGGAAAATATGATCCAGACACAAAGAAACCGCTTGTGGATGTAATTTTAGATGCAGCGGGACAAAAGGGTACGGGTAAATGGACAGCTCAAATTGCGCTGGACCTGGGTGTGGCCGCGCCAACCCTTGCCATGGCGGTTGAGGCCCGAATTCTTTCTGCTTTTAAAAAGGAACGACTGGCAGCCTCCGAAATACTGGAGGGTTCACCCAAAAAATTTAAGGGGAAAAAAGCCTATTTCATCCGACAGGTTCATCATGCACTATATATGTCCAAAATCGCTTGTTATGCACAGGGTTTTGGTATTATGCGCGAGGCTTCCAAAGAGTACGGCTGGGATTTAAAATTTCATCAAATCGCCCAGATCTGGAAAGGTGGTTGCATCATCCGCGCAAAAATGCTGGAACAGATTAAGCGTGCCTTTAAAAAGCAACCGGATCTCCCCAATCTGATGGTCGCTCCCTATTTTAGCAAGCGTCTGGCGAAATTACAGAGAAGTTTACGCTACGTTGTCCGAACGGCTGCCGAATTAGGTATCCCCGTGCTGGCTTTTGGTAGTTCATTAGCCTATTATGACAGTTATCGCAGCAAGGTGCTCCCGGCGAATCTTCTGCAAGCCCAACGCGACTATTTTGGCGCACATACTTACAAACGGGTGGATAAAGAAGGGACGTTCCATACCATCTGGAAGGAATAATTTGCCACCTTATTGGGTAGCTCGATGAATTAATTTGTTAATAAAGCCAACTTCTGGCTGATGAATTGGGAAGTTGGCTTTTATTTTTAATTGACACGAAGTCACAAAGGCTCAATGAAGATTGCATGGTTATCAATTAATTGTTTTTAAGTACTAAAACCTTATAAAATAATTGATAATTCGTAACTACTCGGGTTCAGGGTTCAAAGGCTCCCGGTTCAGCGTTTATCAGTTTTCGTTAATCTGCTTTAAAATTTAAGAAATTTTTCCCCTGAGACAAGTTGAGCAGATAAAAATGAAAAATTTCTAACCGTGAACCCTGAACCAGCCATCCTGAATAGTTACGTTAATTCTATTTAGTGTCTGTCCGCAAATGCCCCGATTCTGTCATTGCGAGGCGCGTTTTTGGCGACGAAGCAATCTCCGCTGTTATTCACGGGGTGATTGCGAGCCTAAAAAACAGGCTGCGGCAAAAAGCGCCTCGCAATGACAGGTTTTGGTATTTTCGGACCAACCCTATTTAAATTGTATCTATGAAAGAAATAAAATGACAGGATAACAGGATACACTGGATTTACAGAAATAAACTGGTGTTCAAATTAAATCGAAATCAAAATTATCAAATCAAATTTTATTATTCATCCAGTACATCCTGTTAATCCTGTCATAAAAAAAGATAACAAAAAGTCACAAATGTCACATTATTTTCTTCGTGTCTTCGTGCAAAAGTGTTAGGCACCTTTAAGTAATTTTTTCCCTTTTAATCAAAGGAGCGCAAAAAGTCATGCCCAAATGCATTTATCAGGCATCCATTGTATTTTAAAAAATGGATTCGCGCTAAAAACATGTGGGAATGACAATGATCGCTATCGTGATTATATGGCACTTAATTTATTACCTGAAATTCTAAAATGAATCGTTTTCTCTGAAGTCTTGACCCCCGCTGTCTCTCCCCCATTTTCAAAAAGCGAAAATGGGGGAGAGAATCCCGCTTTATCTCCCCCAAATTCCGCTTTTTGGAATTTGGGGGAGGCAGGAGGGGGTACTACATTGATTCTGAACATCAAAAATTTCCATTTTAGAATTTTAGGTATTAATTAATTTTAAGATATAATTCAGAAAACGTGCCGAACACTATTGGTCTTCATGGCAAAAATCAAAAAAAAATCCAGGTTATATCAATTTAACAGGAGCTACAAATGAAAATTATTGCCGATGAAAATATTCCGTTTGTCCGGGAGGCTTTTAAAAATATTGGAAATGTCATCACACTTTCCGGACGAAAAATTACAAACGATGTTGTCAATGATGCCGAGATATTACTGGTTCGATCCATTACACCGGTTGATAAAAATTTATTAAAAAAGAGTCCGATCAAATTTGTCGCGACGGCAACTATCGGCATGGATCATCTCGATATTGAATATTTAAAATCAAAAAACATTAGTTTTCGTAACGCTGCAGGGAGTAATGCCAATTCAGTTGCCGAATATATCATCGCCGCCCTGTTGCATCACGCTTGCACTCACCAGATTTCGTTGAAAGGGAAATCACTGGGCATTGTAGGGGTTGGTAACATTGGGAGCAAAATGGTCAATTATGCCCGTGCTCTGGGAATGGAAGTTGTGCAAAACGATCCACCCCGTGCACGAGCGAGTGGCGCTTCCCATTTTCGCCCTCTGGATGAGTTAATGGATTGCGATTTTATCACCCTGCATGTACCTTTAACAATCGAAGGCATTGATCGCACCTGGCATCTGTTCGATGAGGAACGAATAATGAAGATGAAGCCCGGTAGTGTTTTACTGAATTCATCTCGTGGACCCGTTGTGGCAACGAGCGCGGCGAAAAAGGCACTATTTCAGCATCACCTCAAGGCGGTTATTTTAGATGTCTGGGAAAATGAACCAAAAATCGATCCGGAATTACTCAACCTGGTGGAAATTGGCACGCCACATATTGCGGGCTATTCTTATGATGGCAAAATTAATGGCACCCGGATGATTTACGAAGCCGCCTGCGAGTTTTTTAATCTCAAACCTGATTGGGACGCCTCGGAAGCTCTTCCAATCCCAGTACCCAATGAAATTCCGATACCGGCTGCATCGCTTTCAAGTGAAGAAATTTTTTATCAGGTGATTAAACAGATCTATGATATTGAGTTGGATGATAATCATTTAAGCGAACTTTTTCAAAAACCAGCATCAGAGCAGGGCGCTTACTTCGACCATCTTCGAAAAAGTTATCGGACACGACGGGAGTTTCATAATTATCGACTCAATTTACCCGCCAATAGACCAGATCTCAAGAATATTTTTCGTCAGCTTGGTTTTAAAATTAACGAAGTTGATACGATATAAAAAAAGAGCAATTATCGTAGATTAAATCCAAACAAAAAAACCTCTGACTTATCATCATAAATCAGAGGTTCAATTTTTTTGAAAGGAAACATTTTGGAGCCATCAGGCGGAATCGAACCGCCGACCTACTGATTACGAATCAGTTGCTCTACCGGCTGAGCTACGATGGCTTTTTAATCAGCGAAATATAAGCAATTTTTTTAAAAAAGTCAAGTATTTGTTAAATGCGCGCGAAAATAATAAAACCATTTTTGCGTGAATTTTTATCGCCACGACGACACAAAGACCCGAAGCGGATATTCGGTCCTGAACAAACACTTTTTTGAATAAAATAACTTTGTTGATGACATGAATCAAATGTGAAACCGTAGATTACGCAGATTTATTCCTGTTCAATCTGCATGACAGCGTAAATCGGTGTTTGTAAATTCATTCTGTGGCCCCGCTATTCTGGAATGACAAGTTTTTCAGGGAAGATTCACCGTAATCCCGGTAGGTGCGGCTGGAGCCGGATCGGGTGATGCGTCTTTTATTTCCTGTTTGAGGTACAAAACCGAACTATGATCAAAATATCCACTTCCGGAACGGGCAACATCCAGCCGATAGTGACGATCATACAGGGAGGATATTTTTCGGCGCGAACTTAAAGTCGTGTTCGTCCAGATGTACAGCGAATTATAATCCGTAACAATCAACTCATCCCGAAAATCGCCGGCCACATCCATGATAATCGCCGCACCGGTGCAGGGGCATTCCAGGATATTTTGATCCGGATAATCAAAAATCCGAATCCGGGTGTAACCTCCCGACCGAATAGTCAACTCCTTTTGATCATCATCATCCCAGTAAATCGGGTCCTGGTTCGAAATCCAGTCCCGTGAAATGATCTGCCCATTGGTACCATTATAGAGATAAGGTTCATCCCCATTGCCATTCTTGGGCTTATTATGCATCCAGCATTCCCAGCCAGGATAATCCGTGGTTACATCAGCCGCCCAGCCGCCATGAACATGATAAAGATTTGGTTCCGTCTCACTGGAATGCTCCCAAATGATATGACCGTTATCCATGTCAACCAATAAGGCCCCTTCACGCGAAGCATCGAGCGGATAGCAGGTTCCATAAAATATTTCAAAACCAGGATTACTGGCGAGCATATCCCCCGGCACCATAATATCCATGTGTCCCAGATTGGTCGTCCAGACCAGATTTCCATGCTCATCCACCAGGTTTGCGCCCTGGACGATTTCATCACGGGAATCCCCGTCATAATCGATAATATCGATGCCATGCCCCGCCGTGCCATCTCCCAACCCTTTCCGTTCCCAGCGCGTTTGAAAACCACTTGCCGTGTAATCAATTGCCAACAACTGTGTCTGCCAGTATGTTCCCACCTGTAAAATAATCGAAGGTCGTTTTGACGGGCCATCCAGATAGGCAATGGCAATCACATGCCGATCATTATACATGTCCACCGGCTCCGGCCACTTTATCCGGGCCTTTTCGCGACCCGTCATTCCTTCATAAGCAATCAGATATATTGAATTTTCATCATTAATGCGGGCAATGACTTCTGCCCTGTTGTCTCCATCCAGATCCCAGAGAATAAACGCCATGGCCCAGATTGACCCCTTATCGATGACGTCATTTCCAATATGCGTGTCGATTGTCCAGAGAAAATCACCATTGGCAGCATACACTTCGAGTTTATAGGTATCTGCCACACTATCCGGAATAGAACGCGGCACCTGCACCACATAATCAAAAAGCCCATCTGCATTTAAGTCACCAGCCGTAATTTTGGCAATGCCATTACTGGATTTTATTCGAATCCGGTGATTTTGACTTCCTGCAGAACTGGCCGTCACCACCACCTGATTGGACGCTGGAAATGTCGTCTTGGGATCGATTGCCTGAATATAATAGCTATATTGATTTCCCGCTGTTGTGGTTCGGTCCAGGAAGTTCGATGAATTCGTTACGATGGCAATTTCTGAAAAAGAATTGTTTCCCTCTTTCCTGAAAATTTTATAAAATGTGCTACTTTGATCGTTCATTAAGACCCGCCAGGAAAGAAAAATCGCGCCACCTGATTGCGGAATCGCAATTAATCCCCGACTGCTCAAATTTTCAGCGGGAAATTGGGGAAAGGCACTTTTCTGAAATACAAATATGGAGAATATCACAAAACTGTAAGCGATGAATTTATGAATAAACTTAATCACGAAAATCCTCCTTGATCATCCATCCAAAAGCCAGATAAAGAAAATCCTGTTTAAACCAGTCCGGATGCCGTTGTCGTCATCAAATTTTCAAAATTACAGGTTATTCCAGTACAAGTTCAATAAAATCGAAACGCCCAAATCCATTTCAGGCTAATTTTCCGGGCTTTTGGAATCAATTTCCAGTCTTAATGAGAGTGGCTTTTGCAAAGATGATACCATGACAATGGGGGAAGAAAATGGAGGGGAGAGAGCAAAGGATCCTCTCCCTTAAATTCCATAATTTAGAATTTACCAATACTCCCTCTCCCCCAAATTCCGCTTTTTGGAATTTGGGGGAGATACAGCGGGGGTCGATTTTTTGTTTTTTAATCAAATTTCATGATTGGCACCGCATCTTTTGACCCCCTCTGGGTCTCCCCCATTTTCAAAAGGCGAAAATGGGGGAGAAGTTCAGGGCGCGTTTTGGAATTTTTCGATAATTTTCTTCTCAAAATTCCGCTTTTTGGATTTATATCCAATTCCTCTCCTCCAAATTCCGCTTTTTAGAATATGGAACAACTTCCTCTCCCCCAAATTTCGCTTTTTGGAATTTGGGGGAGGCAGGAGGGGGTCTATTTCTTGTTTTTTAATCAAATTTCATGATTAGCACCGCACCTTTTGACCCCCTCTGGGTCTCCCCCAATTTCAAAAAACGAAAATGGGGGAGAGCATAGTTCCTCTCCCCCAAATTCTGCTTTTTAGAATTTGGGGGAGATACAGAATTTCAATACATGACGATTGAATTTTCGAAGGCTTTTGAGGATATCCGGAGAAAGCTCCTGTTGTTATTGCAGATATTTATTTTATGAAGAAACAATTTCGTAACCGTTCACAAGGTGGATCGACTCTGTCATTCCCGCATGTTTTTGGCGGGAATCCATATTTCTTTCGGCAAATGGATGCCCAATAATCCATTAGCTAACGGACAGGCATGACAGAAGCTTTTATTTTATCACAACTATGAATGGACTCATAATTTCAGCCATTTTTGAATGATATTGCGCGCATAAAAAGCGAGCTCCGGCAAGAAACGCATCAGAATAAGAATTTTCAGTGTTTTCTGAAACCATTTATATGAGTGGATAGATTTTACTTAATCAAAAAGTGTACGGAACTAAGGATTTTAACACGAATATCATGCTTAATCATGAATAAAAATTGCTGCCACCCAATTTCTTTTATCAGGGGCTTCAAAGTACGTATGCGTACCACCTGAAATTATATACTGCTGGCCCCATTCGCCCGAATCGATATCAATCCATTGTACATTTAGTTGTTTTTTCACCGCAGTCAGATCGACTTTAACCATATTACCAGCAGGCAGGTATAGCACATAAGCATAGCCGATGTCAGCAGCCAGATAGGCCGCATTCAGTTCGTGCTCAGATAACAATTCATTGGCCGGTTTTAACGACCAAATCGGGATTTTCGATTCCAATTTTCTAGTCGCCCGAATTGTGGCAACCGCCTTATCACTCAATCCCAGGCCGGAAGGTGGACGATGAAATCTGAGGGCAGCAGCACCAGCCAACAGATGCCGCCAAAATCGCTCAATACCATCCTGATCCGTATGACCAAATTTGTTACCATCAGCGCCGTAAGTCTTGATCGTATTGATTGGTCGGGGCTTTTGGGCGAGATATTCCCGCACCTTCAAAAAATTATCCCAATGTTGTTGGCCTTTATTATGGTTATTTTGCGAAACATCCACAAAATCATAAATTTCCGGATGATCAAAAGTTTGTTTATGCCGCGCCGCCGTTAAATCCCAGTCATCCCACATTTCCGTAACATAAATGATTTTATTCAGCTTCGCTGCTCGTTCCTTAATAAATTGTGCCCAGTATTTTCCCCATTCGGCTTCAGCACGTGTTTCATTATCCATGCAATAGAGGACATGTTCATATTGTAACGAATAGCTGAGCATCTTTTCCACAAAACGCTGTTGATACTGCAATACAATTTGAATATTGCGCTGCACCGGCGTAGTGTAAAAAAAGATTTGCTTGTTTGCACCGGGATGGTCAGGATAATTTTCAGCAAAGGTCGATTGTTCATAAGTATAATTAATGTTATTTTTGGGATTATAAGGATGGCGTTGCCAATAATTTTTGCCCCCATTATCGGTGAAGTCAAAACGATCCCAAATTTCAATTTGTACAATAATATCACGTTTGGCCGTTTCGTTTAGCAGACGTTCAAACCGTATCCAGTAAGCGTCATTCCATTGATTGAGATCGAATTTTCCATTTGCAATTTGTTTAAAGGGATAGATTTCAAAGCCTTTATCGGGACGATCACTCATTGTATTACGAATCAGATTCCCGCCGGCCTTTGCTAAACGATCAAGATGCGGGATCAGTTGTTCCGGTGGCCATTGAAAAAGATTATCATCATCACTGGCACCCAACAATAATTTAGGTTCACCCCGATAGCTCCAATACCAGGAATTCTCAATCCAGGGTTTAAGAATGGGTTCAGATGCTGCAAGAAAACCACCTTGAATAACATGAATAAACACGATGAGCACAATAAACCTGAGAAATTTCATAAACATTCCTTTGGAATACTTTATAAAATTGTCATGAAATTGATTTAAAAAAATCAATCGGCCCGTGCGGCTTTTAGATCAATATACTGGCCATATCCATCGCCATTCACCTGGGCCCGCAGTTGGGGGGAATCATCTTTTTTGCCCAAAACAGGTTGCTGGGAGAAGGTGATATATTCCAGATCTTTAATTCGGACATATAAAAAATAAAAGGAAAGTGCCAGACTGAGTGAACAGGCGATTAAATAACCAAGACCATAAGTCGGTGGACCCAGAAATTTAGAAAGAAAAGTCAATCCAATATTGGAAAAAGCGAAAACACTCACAACAATCAGCGTTTCCATGCGCAAGTTATAATAAAGCAAAATAATCGTTATAATCAGCACATAGGCGTGGAAAAATGCGCCAATAGTTCCAAAACGAAAAATCTGGATAGAAACTGGGTCCGTAATGCGCAGGCCTTTCAAAATCAGCGGCGCAAAGTAGACCGCCAAAAAGGTGATGGTTCCCTGGACTTTAAAGAGTTCCAGAAATGAATTTTTAATAATTTTAACCATGTTCTGTTTTTTTTCGACAATTTTTCGTAACGGCTGTTTGGCCATCACAAATTCATAGAAAGCTTTATATTCTTCATAAAAACCGGTTTCAATATTCAACAAAAAAATAGCCAACGCCGGTACGATGGTAATATAGGCAATAAAAAGCGGACTATCATAAGCCGTGTAATTATAAAGCAGTCCCGAGATTTGCCGCCCTTGCTCCGAAAACCAGAAAATAAATTTATCGGCCCAGATGGCGATATAATAGAACGCACCGATGAACACGAGTTCATAGTATTGCTTGCCATATTTAAAAAAATCGAAAGTAAAATCACGTGGAGGCCCAAATTCATCAAAAATAACGAATGCAAAGCCAAAAAAGATGATGGCCTGCCCCGCCGTATAGCCAGCTAAAAAGCCATCCAGTTCAAAATACTTGCCACCCAAAAGCGCGGCACCAAGGCTCACCACCGAACCAATAAAAAATAAGGCGATGATCATGTTATAATTTTCGGACGCACTTAAAAAAAGCAGGGCAATCCAGATGCAACTGACAATAATATAGAGCATGGTTCCAAAAATGGCATAAAAGAGGGATTGGGTATTTAACAGGAAAAAGACAATGCCTGTCAGTCCCTGAACGAGAATGATAATTGAAATAATCGAAACAAAAGTTGCCGGAATCGCTTTGCTTTCATTCAGATAGATTTTATCGGCAATGTACCGGGTAATAATCATGGTGATTAAGCCGGTGGTAATCAGCGAGAAGGCAAAAATATAAACAATGGTCGCCCCAAAGATGTCCCACAAGAGAACAGCATCCGCTTTTTCGTTGAAAACCAATGGCGATAAAATACCCAGGAAGGACAGACACACGATTGACAGAAACCAGGGGCCAGAAGAGATAACTGCGGAATAAAGATACGCCTTGACGATGCTGGCGTACGTATCTTCCATTAACATTTTTTTCAATCGAAAACCAATACCGGCCATTTACGACTCCATTTTGATCAAATATTAGAGTTTGTACTGATTGAGGTAACCGTTTAGAGGGTTCCAGGTTCACCGTTCCTGGTTATGGTCGTATCGCCTGTTTTTATCGATATGCGGCTCATCGTGCTTCATTCAAGCGCACTCACCGAAAAGAGATAACTTTTAACGCTGAACGTTGAATTTTGAACCTTGAACCTTAAATCTTAAATCTATAACCGAAAACCTGTGAATGCCTACTGCTGGAGTGATTCAGGCAATCGATACTATTAAATTTAGCGTATTTTGCTTTTTGCCCGATAATCACGATATAATTTGAGATATTTCTCAATCAAAATTTCTTCGCGATAGTAACGATCCACCCGGTCGTAACCGGATTTGACCATTTGATCATGCAAATTTTGATTTGAAATGATTTGATAAACCGCATCAGCGGTCTCGTTTGGCTTGCCAATATTGGTTACCAATCCCGCCGGGCCAAGGGCTTTATCCTCTTCGGTACGCCCGCAGATTAATTCCTCGCAAGCGCCTACCCGGGTCGAAACGGAGGGGACACCGACCGCCATAGCTTCGAGGATGGTAAGTGGCTGACCTTCACTGATACTGGTGAGGACGAACACATCCAGGATTGGATAATATTGCCGCACATCAACTTTACCAAAAAAGGTTAATTTTTCACCCAGGTTTAACAATTTAACCAGTTCAACACACTCTTTGAAATAGTCTTCATCCTCATCCGTTGGCCCCAAAATCATAAATTCGACATTTTCATAACGCTCAGCGACGTATTTACAGGCTTTAATAAAAGTTTTAACGTCTTTAATAGGCACAACACGCCCCACGAATCCCACTTTCTTCGTCCCTTCGTGGACAATTTTTTCCCGCAGCGGATAAAAAACCTGTGGTTTGATGGCATTGGGAATTACGGAACATTTTTCGGGCCGCGCACCATACCGAATCTGAAGCTCCTGATTTCCACCATATAATGTAATAATTTCATCAGCATATTCATAAGTTAATTGCCCCAGGAAAATAAAAAATTTCATCCAGATTTCTTTAAAAAAGCCCTGGGTTCGTTTGGCCTGAATCTGATCGAGCGTTTCATTGTAAATCCATTCGGAGCGACTGATTTCAATATTTCGCTCTTTGGTATAAATCCCATGTTCGGTAAGGATCAATGGCGACTGGTATTTTAATTTGGCAATTGCACCAACGATACCCGCATAGCCAGTGGAAACCGCATGATAAACTCTGGCACGGGGAATTTCGCTGTTTAGCATTTGAAATAGCGGGATATGGATAAAACGCCAGGTCCAGAAATAATCGATGAACGACGTATCGCTGGCCATTTCATTATATAATTTGACGATGATATCCCAGGATTCCTTCGAAGCGAGCATTTCTTTGGTATTGACGCTTCGCTGATCCGGTGAACAGAGATATTCGAAGATTTTTTGAAAGCGTCCGAGCTTATGCTGCGGAATTTCATGATGGAATTTCAGAATTTCCTGATAGGCCTGTTTCCGATTTTTCCGGTTTGGCATTGGATTATCATGAATAATTGCATCATGCAAAAAGACATTTGCCAGTGAGATGACATTTTCTGGTAATTGGTACCGAATTTGCATCTTCAGATCACTCGATGGCCCGATATTGAGAAGGGAAAATTTTAGTTCCGGCATCGCGCCAATAATTTGATGAATCCAACTGGAAACACCTCCGGTGACATAAGGATAAGTGCCTTCGGTGAGGATACAGACATCGGCGATTTCTGTACTTTTAAAATTTTGTAAGGGAACAATTTTCATTTTTTAGCATTTTCGATTACTTGTTTTTAAAAACCCCGTAACGACTCAGGTTGGCGGGTTCAGAGTTTATGGTTATAAACCTTCGTTTTTCATTTTTCTTAACCACGAACAGGGAACTATTAACCCTGAGTCATTACAAATCTTTAATATTACAGGTTTTAGTCACATACACTTTAAAGCAAATTTATTGTAGCCGTTCACAGGGTGGATCAAATCTGTCATTCCCGAATGTTTTGGGCGGGAATCCACACTTTTTCAGACCAATGAATACCCGATTAAAGCATTCGGGCATGACAGCAGCTATTATTTAACATACCGGTGAACGGATACAATCTATTCAATACTGCAAGACATTATTTTTTAATTATCAAATTTAATTTTATCATCATTGCATCCAGAATTGGACAGCCGCATGAGCTTCTTCTGTCAATCGCTCAGGATATTGGTTCAGTAGTCGGGAAATATTTCGGACTTCATGAATTTTGCCCTGCTTAAGATATACTTCAGCCAATTCAAGTTGGGCATCAACATGATGCGCGTCCCTGTCCGTAATTGATTTTAGCAGTGAAACAGCTTTCTCTTTTTCACCTAATCGCCCCAAAATATTTCCCAGTCGCAGCATCACCCGCAAATCATCCGATTTTATTTCCAATGCCCGGGAATATTGATTCGCCGCCTGGGTCAGGTAATAACGACTAAGGCTGGCATCTTCCACCTCTAAAGTAGCGAATTCATAATAACAATCAGCCAATTCTAAGATGATATCAAAGGAACCAGGCGATTTTTCAAGTTTTTTTTGAACTTCCAGAATTCGGTTTCCAAATTCTTTACTAATTTTTCCCAGTGCTTCCACGGCAAAATAGCGAACGGTGAGCATGGTGTTTTCCAGGGCATCGGAAAGAGCGCGAATGGATTCGCGATCCTGGCGTTTGGCCAGCGCTTCAATCGCCCCTTTCCGCATATTGACATCAGCATCCTTTAGGGCATCCACCAGCGGCTGGAGTTCTAGTTCATCGACCCAATTGATTTCATGAATCGTAGCATCACGTGCGGCAGATAACCGATCAAAACGTAAATGTTCCTCAAACTCAGGGTTTTTTTTATTCGTTTTGGACCGGCTTGAATATTTTAATAATAAAAAAATAATCACCACGCCTAAAACGCCCAAAACCGGGAGAAAGAAGCCGAGCAGAAATCCAAAGCTGCTCCAAACCTGTGCCTGGCGGCGGTCAGCTAAAAATTGTGAATTTAGCCAGAAAGAGACAATTACACACAAACTGAGATGCAGACTAAAAAATATCATTAAGTTCAAAAATGGCATGATTCGACCTGTTGAATTAACGAAATTACTCAGGGTGGCTGGTTCAGGGTTCATCGATGGAAATCCTTCGTTTTTTATTTTTCTTAACGCTGAACCGGGAACGATTGAACCTCGAACCGGCGTGCCTACAAATTAACTATAAAGCTTGCTTAACGGAATGCCGAATTGATACACGCCTTCAAAATTTTCATAGATGTATTTTTTAAATAAATCAGTTTTATCAGAAAGGCCGCGGGTTTGGCCAATTTCATTCGCCAGCGTGATGGAATGCGACACCCAATTGGCAATAATTTCGAACTGACGAATACTTTCCAGATTAAACTTTAAAAAAGGTATCTCTTCAATTTTCAGCAAACCATAAATTTTTTTTTCTTCACCAACAAGTAACGGGCAGGCTAACATGACGTCCTGTGCCTGTTCCAACTCGTCTTTTGAAGTGATATTCAGGGAAACGACTTTTTTATGTTCCAATGCCATTCGGACAATAGGGCTCTGAAGATGGGGACTAAATTTTTTTTCATCTTCAGGCAGCCAACCTAATTGTGAGCGACGAACAAGATTTCCATTTTCAAAAACAAAAATGGAGCATTTTTTAACCCCAATCACCCGCTGAACCAGCTCAAGCGCGGCTTGCAAAAGCTGGTTGATTTCAAAGACACTTAACTTTTTAGCCATTTCATACAGGGTCGTCATTGTGGAAGATTGCCGGGCAATCCGTTCCGAAAGTTCTTTTTTCCAGGCCAGAAGCTCGTCAAACTCTTTCTTAAGCTTAAGAAATTTTTCATCCATTTCTTTTTTACTTTTCATCAGCGCAACCAGTTTTTGATTCTGGCTGGTTCGCACCTGACCGATAAATCCGCCAATAATCACAAAAAGCAACACTGGTTTAAGATGTTCAAATTGAAAAAATTGAACCAGCGTGAGCTCCGGATAGGTAATGAAAGAAAGTATCAGATAGACGACACTGGCCACCAGAACCGCGACGAGCGCTTCACGAAGCTGATATTTAATTGCGATTGGTAAGACAATCAACCAGAAAGGGTGCGGTGAAATTTTTGTAAAGCCCAAGTCATCGGAAACCCAGATAAAATTGATGACCAGCAAAATTATTAAAATTCCCAATATTTCAATCAGATAGCTATATTTTTTATGCATTGGCATCCTCAGGATCACTTCTTTTCAGTTCTTTACAACAATTGCGCCTTATTTCAGTTCGGATTCAAGAATGGCTTCAAATTTTTCACTCATTAAATCCTGAAATAAGCGATAAAAATTTAAATCGGTTTCCTTGAAATCTTTTGGGGATACGAAAATAATATAACCAATTCGCCGGGTATCCCGTGCTAAAAGTGGCGACATATAAATGGCTTTCCCCTCCAAATCCGGACGCAAACGGGCCAGTGAAGGCAGTTTATCATCTGGATGCAAAATAACTGGATTGTGTTTGGTTTTAAATAATTCTTTCAGGAAAGGTCCAAACTGTGCCGGATTTAAATTTCCCATTTTGGCCACCGGTTCCAGGGAACCATTGTTCGGCCTGCACAAAAAGAGAAGAAAAAGTGGGCTGGCAAAAATTTGCTGACAATATTTTTCAAAATCAGCACCGAGCAGGCCTGGTTTATTGATTTTAGCCAATTCCAGACTGATTTTGAATAATATAAAAAGTTTTTGTCGTTCCAATTCCAGCGTCAGCGTTGTTTCCAGGAACTCTTTTTCCGGGAGATCTGGCGTAGTTCCTTCAGAAATATCGATCGCCTTAAATCCGGCGCGTGGAATAATTTTGCGATCGACTAAAAGTGAACCATCAATTGCTTCCACATCCACTTGATCATAATCTTCGGCTACCTCATAATCCCGCTGAATTTGTATCGGTGGGGGAGTTGGTATTACTGCCGGTGAAACAGGTGGTTCAGCCATTCGCGCTTTAATCGAGATAACGAATTTTAAGTCACCAATTACGATCAAATCTCTATCTCTCAGGTAAGCATCGGTTACTCTTTGTCCATTGACAATCGTACCGTTCAAACTTTTTAAATCCTCAATTCGTACACGACCGGCCTGTACTGTAAATTTGCAATGTCGGCGCGAGATGGAACGATGCAAAATGGGGATATTGTTCATCCGCTCGCGACCGAGTGTCATGACGTTGGAATTAAAAACAAATTCAAAGCCTTTTTCCAATCCTTCCTGACAAATGAGTTTAACCTCCGGACTTTGTTCAGCGCGTGATTTAGGGAGTTCAACTGCAATTTCTTCGCGAACACTGAAGCTTACTTCACCAAATTTAATTATATCACCAATTTTTAGATAGCCTGTATTTGCCAGGCGAATATTGTTAATAAAAGTACCATTTTTACTATCTAAATCGGTGACCAGAATTTTTCCTTCTTCAGCGTTCAGACGTGCATGCTTTCGGGAAATTGAAGGGTGGGGCAAAACCAGTTCATTATCTCCCCCCCGTCCCAATGAACTTTGTCCTTCTTCGATATTCAAAGTTAAGCCGGTTTTCATCCCCTCAATGCAAACAAGTTGAGCCATTTTTATTTCCTTAAAATAAATCAGCGGTGAACATGATTAATTACAATATATTACAAAACTTAAAGAATGTCAAGGGAAAATCAAAAGAATTGATGCCTGAAATAAAAAATATCTAAATCTGGAATAGATATAAAACTTTTATGAGTCGATGTCGTTAAATAGCTAAATTGAAAGTATAGAAATTCAAGAAATAGCTAAAAATCGAGAAATTCAAATTGATAAATTTAAGAATTGAGGAACCATGTCACCAATTCAAAAGGTCAAAGCCCAACCGGTCGGTGGTTATCACGGTGTCACGGTTGAACTGCCAACGGTACAAATGAATCTTGATTACGAAGAGAAAAAAATCGAACTGGATCGGGGTTATGTCCGTTTTGTTTTACATCCGGATGTTCGGGAGGTCGAAACACAGGCGGCTACAAAATTCGGTGCTAAAAACGCACTGGCTTTTATTTCGCCTGAAAGTGCCCTCTATGTCCTGATGGATGGCCTTTTTCAAAAAGGTCGGCAGGGAATTTGCGTTCAGGGGAAATTTCCAGAAAAGATGCTGTATTTTCTGATGCAGACAGCAGGGGAAATTATCCCGGTTGCCCGGGCTGAGGAAGCAGAAATCATCATCCATGATTTATCCATCCCCCAAAAACCAGTTTCACCGGCGAATAAAATTATCATTGGTTTTGATGCCGAAGGGAAAATTTCTCCTGAGAAGGTGGGAGAGAACTACCAATTTCTGATAACCGGCTACCCGAAAAATGAAGGTGGAATACTCCTGTTCTATAGCCTGGCGCTCCTTGACGAGATATCGCTGGTGCGTCGTCACACGGGCTTCAATCTCAACTCACGACCGGCAGAACAGATTCTACAAAATCGAAAAGTCGATATAAAGTCCCCGGAAATTGAAGTGAAAACCAAACTTACTCGGCTTGAAAAAACTGCCACGGAGAATGTTTATCTTTTTCCGACCGGAATGGGTGCTATTTCGGCTGCGATTTTGACCCACCTCTCCCCCACTCGTCCGAAAATGGTGATGATTGGCTCGCCTTATGTGGACACCCGCTGCATTCTGGAAAAGTGGCCGGTACGTCGGGGAACCCCGGAATCGATTTTTCTGGACATCGATGATTTCGCAGGAATGAAAAATACGATTGATGAAAAAACCGCCCTGGTGATTTGCGAAATTCCCACCAATCCGCTGGTTCGCGTACCGGATTTACAGCAGGTTGTTCAAATCGCACATCGAAACGGCGCTTCCGTTCTGGTCGATAGTACGATTGCTTCACCTTACAATTTGAATCCATTTGATTATAATGTCGATCTCATTGCCCATAGTGCAACCAAATCTTTGAATGGAAAAAATGATCTCATTGGTGGTGTTTTATTCGTCCAAAACGCACCATCGCGAGAAAAAATAGATTATTTTTATAATTTACTAAAATTGCACATGGACATTCAGGATATGGACATCTTTAATCGGAATCTGGATGGATTTGAAAAAAGAGCCGCAAAGTACAATGAAAACGCCCTGCTATTAGCAAAATATCTCGAAAAGCATCCAAAAGTGAAAAAAGTCTACTATCCCGGCTTGTCTTCACATCCCGATCATAAAACCGCCAAACGCTATTTACGCGGATATGGTAGCCTGTTGAGTTTCATTCTCGCCGGTGATACCGCTGCCAATACCCGACAATTTTATGATCATATCGGGGCACCCGTCATTAAAGCCCCCAGTCTGGGGTCTGAACAGACACTGCTCTGTCTGTACGTCGTATTGGCGCATTATTTCGATCCACCAGAGAAGCTGGCTCGAATGGGTTTGGATAAAAATTTATTACGTGTTTCTGTGGGATTAGAGGACATCCAGGAACTCATCGATACATTTGAAGCGGCATTCAAGTGGATTGAATAAATTTAAATAGTTTCCTTCACGCATCGACTCATTCATATGATATGCTTCTCAGGGTGAGGTATGAATTCCGAAGTTTCTGCCTCACCAACCCTATATTTTCAATTTTTAAATACTCACGAAACCGCAATCAATATTGGAGCAACAAGTTACCAAAGTTTGCTTTCCGGACTACCATAAAAATATCATCAAATTATCATTTCTTTATCAAGAATATCATAATTAAAATAATTATTATAAAATGTTTACTTTTTGAATTTATGGTAAATCATCAACATTTTTTCATTCACGCTATCACTTATTTATCAGGAGAGAAGTCCTATGGCTAAAAAATTTACTATCTTATTTAGTTGCCTTTTAATTGCTCTTTTAATTTTGGCTATTAATTTACAGGCACAGGGACACCTCTTTGTAAAAGCCGCCCCAAGTGGTCCGCAGGTTTCAACGAAATCCACCGGTTTTGTCCCAATTCCCGAGCTGACCCTTCATTTCTATCAATATCATCCGGAACATATTTGTATCGGGATTTCGGCTGAGGGCTATGTGATCCCTACCGCACGCATGTTTGTTCGGATTCTGGTAGATGGTCAATCGACCTCACCATCGGATGTTATCCTCTTCAATTCGGGTTTTATGGGAACACGTTCATTTATTTTTACCGCCAACGTTCCCGGTGGCTTGCATGAAATCCGGGCTGAATATCATGTTGATAGCGGTGCAGAAGCCTTTCTGGGAGATAGAACGCTCTGGGTTTGCACCGCGCCGGAATTTATGAACGTTGTGGCGGCACCAAGTGGGCCGGATGTGTCCACCAATTCCTCTTCCTACACGGATATCCCCAATTTTAAACTCAATTTAAACATGCCCGAAGCAGGTGCTTTCTGTTTTACCATTTCAGGCGAGGTGGAAACCAGCAATAACAAACGAATGTTTGTCCGAGCGCTATTGGATGGACAGCCAACCGAACCAGGTGATGTTGTATTGAAAGCGGGTGCCTTTTATGGGACTGATGCCTTTACCTTTCATACGCCATTGATAGCGGCCGGAGCGCATACGCTTCAAATGCAATGGAACGTGGATGCCGGCGGGACAGCCTATATGGGCGACCGGACGGTTGCAATTGGTTTTCATAATCCGGAAGTCATTACACTGGGTAATGGTGGAATAGCTTCCATGAGTGCGCCCAGTGGACCACAGGTATCGACCATGTCCGGTGGTTTTATAAATATTCCCGACATGCAAACCAATTTCTTTGTTCCGGAAAATGGTTCACTTCTGATCGGATTGACGGCAGAAGCTTATACATCTATCAGCAAGCGAACTTTCGTTCGGGCAATAATTGACGGCCAGCCAGCCCAACCATCGGATGTGGTGTTCAATGCCAGTGACTTCAATGGAACTCATAGTTTTAATTTCGTCGCCAAAAATTTACATGGTGGAAATCACCAGATTGCGCTGCAATGGAAAGTTGATGGTGGTGGTACGGCTTATCTGGGTGATCGGAATATGACATTAGTCGCTTTTCCGACACCAGGACCAGACATGACCGTTCCATTTGATAATATAAAACCAGTGACCGGGGATCGTTCGTTACTGGTTATCTGCTGGGATCCGAAACGCCCCGAACATCCGGCTCCCAATATCAACGATGTCAGAAACCTGATATTCGGATCGGCTAATAGCGTTCGCGACTACTTTATCGTGAATTCCCACAATCGGATGCATTTGCAGGATGTCGGGATGAAAGGATGGTACACCGCGAAAAAGAACTGGTCGCACTATTGGGCGGCCACCGATCCAAATGATAGTGATGGCGATGGCTGGACGTCCGGCCATGTGGAGAAATGGGCCGAGGCCATTCGCGAGGCGGATATGACATTTAATTATAAACAATTCGACTTGAATAGTGATGGCGAGCTTTCATCGGAAGAATTGGGCATTTTAATTGTAATCCCGCAAAATAGTCCTTTTGGATCAAACCGAATTGCCGTGGGGAAACAATATCCAACGGAACAGCCGTTAATTGTGGATAATGTCAAAATCACCTGGATTGCAGAAGCATATATTGGGAATCCAATGAACTTGGGGCTGGTTGCGCATGAGTTGTGTCATCTCTTTCTCAATTTACCAGATATGTACTTTTCATTTTTCCAGCCGTATGCGGCCGGCGCCTATTCAATCATGGACATCACCTACACGGATACGCATATTGATCCCTTTCATAAAATTCGTCTGGGCTGGATTCAACCGCCGATGATCCGGCGTACTGGCAGCTATCAATTTGAAGCGGTCGAAACGTCACATGTGGCGTTTATTCTGCATGACCCGGGTTATGGCAGTCAGGAGTATTTCATTATTGAAAATCGGCATTCAAATCTCGCTTATGACACCAATTTACCGGATCAGGGGCTGGCGGTGTGGCATATCATGGAAAATCCCGATGTTTATCAGAATTTATCGGCTCCACCCGGTGTTAAACCTGCGGATTGGGCGACCATTGGTGCCGGTGATTGGGGACGTCGGGCCATTCGAATGATTCGGCCGGTATATGGCCCGCCTTTTGACAACCGAACCGCCCTCTGGGATGGTGCTGATCCGATAACTGGCTATGATTTGCTCTCAAACGATTCCAATCCAAATCATGCAACGTTAAAATGGCATAATGGAGTTCCTTCGGGATTTTCTATCCGCAATATTTCGCCAGCCGGCCCGGTCATGGAAGCATTGGTTGAAGTTCCCTGGCAGCCAGTGGCTGTAGAAGAAACGCCAACATTCACCATGCCGCTTGAATTCAATCTGGATCAAAATTACCCCAATCCCTTTAATCCGGAAACGACTATCAGTTTCTATCTGGACGAAAATTCACAAGCGACCCTCAGAATTTTCAATGTATTGGGTCAGGAAGTTAATGTTTTATTAAATCAGAACTTATCCATGGGCCGGCATACCATTCGCTGGGATGGTCGGAATATTTCCGGAACAAAGGTACCAGCAGGCGTTTATTTTTATCAACTCAAAACAGCGAAGAAAGAGGCTGTTAAAAAGATGATTTTGATTCCATAACCTCCGAAACGCGTCGTTTTCTCGTTCCAACACTCCGGCGAGAAGTACCTTTCCTCGTTCCAACGCTCCGGCGTTGAAGTACCTTTTCTCGTTCCAACGCTCCGGCGTTGGAATGCCTTTTATGACGCTTTGCGTCATGGCACACACAAATCC
>DYKB01000061.1:0-14239 GCA_020722815.1 Caldithrix sp.
GATCAATAAACATTTTTCTTAAAAGTCAAGGAAAACTTGTGCGTAATGATTAGCCCTCAAATGAGGGAAGGGGGGTGGCCACTTCCCCGTCTCCAGTAACGAGATGTGGGTCAAGATCAGCCCAAAGGGAGAAGGCATTGCTATTCCCTCTCCTCTTTGGGGAGAGGGTCAGGGTGAGGGGTTAGATTGGGCGATATCAAAAAGTGTACGGTAGCAAAACGCAGATTCCATCCGCATTACTTCAATAAAATTTTTTTACTTGCAATCAGCGCAAGCATTTCCCTCTCGATTTCAACTTCGGCCGTATAGGGATATGTTTTGGCTGCTTTTTCAAATGCATCAAGCTGCTGCTGCGCTGCTTCGTCATTTTGCATTACCAGCAGTTGATATGCGTACAGCAAGCGTTTCCTGGCCACGTAGGAGGAAGTTGCTTTGATATATTTCTTTAATTGTTTTGTATAAATTTTATCTATCTCCTCCTTGCGGCACAAACCAATTATTTCATAGAACATCAAGTCACACTGTAGTTCGTATTTATACACATCGATCAGTCCCGGCACATTTTCCAGCAGGTACGTGCATAGCGCTTTGGCTTCATCAAATTTCATTTTGGCGCCGAGATAACCACACTTCATGATAGCGATGCTATAGTTGACAGGATTACTTAAATCAAAATTCGCAGGAAGCTCAAAGAGTTTTTCCGGCATATCGTTTATTTTATTACCCCTGGCGATTAAACTATTAATATAAAGTGTCAATTAAAAATTATACCGAGCATTCCGGTCCTGACTCAGGGAAACAATATGATAGCCATCATTTGGGATTGCAGACAGAATTGGTATTCCATTCAGCAATACCAATGCAATTCCGAGAACAACTAACAAGAGGAGGAAAGTGGACAGATAAGCTATTTGCGGCAGTAACATATATAAAATCAAGCAGATAAGACTAAATGAGATATTCGCCAGTAAACCACCAAGATTGTATAAAAGATAAGGACACTGATATCCATCGCATTTCGGAGGCGCCATTATGCATTGTCCACCAATTCCGATTACTGTAAATTTTTTGAGTTTTAACTTTCCACAATCTGAAACGAGCATCAAATTACCGATGCGAAAAGAAACAAATTGATAGCCGGATATTTTTCCAAACACCAGATGACCCAATTCATGCACAATAAGTTGAATAAAAATGGCAGGAAATATACCGATAATAATTATGAAAATATTTATCGAATTGTTATCTGGTAATTTTTGTTTGAAAAGGTTTATAATAAAGTATCCGCATATCGCGCCAAATATGACGAACAGCATATTCCAGATAGCCTTTTTGAGTATTGTTTTTGTATTTTTTTTTCATCGTAAAGTCCTAATGGTATGTTCACTGGTTGAAACCGCATTAGATGAAACTGTTGCAACTAACATAATTTTTCATCATTTTGAAAACTGCTAAAAATAATCGGCTGTTCCAATCCGCTGCAGTTACTGATTCTATGCCTGATGCACTGTTCACGCTCTTAAATATTCAATATTATCATAACATTTATCTGATCTCATTCCAGATCTTCCAATCTGAAACGAGCAAGTGTTATGTTCTCATAAGGGTTGTTGTTGCCACATTCATAAAGGCAAGCAATTTCAGAATCAGAAAAAACAGTGATATCAGCGTAAGCACCTGGACCGGCGTGTAATGTCCGTTTGAGCGGCCATGTTTTCCCATCGTCTAAGCTGGCACGCACCGTTATATTAACGCGCTTATCTTCACTGGCTGGATTGGAGAACAAGATGACATTCTTTTTATTCGTTCCGGGCCAGGAATAGCGATGAATGCTGGCCTGGCAAATTGGTTCAATCAGTGTTGAATCAAAGCCCTGCTCCGTCCATGTTTCACCGGCATCACGACTGAATGCGATCTGACGCCTTTTATTAGAACGATTATAATTTCTCATGTTCAACATGAGGCGTCCATCCGTCAATTCAATGACTTCGCATTCATTCACCATGTGGTTTGGAGAACTTCCGCCGAGATGCCATGTCTTGCCGTGATCGTCGCTAAATATGACGTGGGAGTAGTAGTGTTGTGTCCCCGCTTCAATGTGATCACAAGCGGTAACCAGGCGTCCCGAATGAGCCCCATGCTTGATCTGAATACCACTTCCCGGTCCGGTTGCATACCAGGTCCAGTTCTTTTTCTTGACGTTTGTCGTAATCTCTTCAGGCTTTGACCAGGAGATTCCTTCATCACCAGATGACATCCAAAAAATCCGCCGGGTGTCTTTGCTTTGCTGATGAATAATCTGATCTTCATGATCATCACCACGATTCCAGGTTGAGAGAAGCCAGATAGTCCCGCTTTCCTCATCGACCACCGGTGCTGGATTTCCACATGTATTTTCACCGTCATCCCAAATAACCTGTTGATCAGACCATGTTTTTCCGTTATCAACCGATCGTCTGACGAGTAAATCAATATTCCTCGTATCATCCTGCTTATCTTTTCGGCCTTCACAAAAGGCAATGATGGTCCTTCTGGTTGTAACAACAATGGCTGGAATACGGTAGGTGTGGTAACCAGCCTTTCCGCTCTCCTAAAGGACTATCTTATTGATTTCACTGCTGCCTGAGGTGAGAATGCCAGGCAGACAGGTACAAAATAAAAAAATCGATTTAATAACATTCATCAGATTATTTCTCCTGTTGGCACTGAACAACGGCATAACCGGTCGCAGGGTTAGAGACGTTTGATAAAAAGCGAACGTTTAATTTTGCCAATTTATGAAATTTTTGCCTTTGCTCCACAATCCAATTGATGCACCGTTAAGGATATTTTTCCTTATTTTAAAAACACCTTTTTGCCGGTTTGAACTTTTGACCCTACCTGAATTGTGTAAAAATATACACCGCTTGAGCAATAAATGGGTTGCCATTCCACAAAGTATTCTCCTGCTGCCTTACATTCAGAAATCAGTGATGCAACCTTTTTCCCAAGTAAATTAAAAATCTTCACTTCAACAAAGGAATATTCCGGGACATCATATAAAATTCGGGTTAAGTTATTAAATGGGTTCGGAAAATTCCGTGAAATTGAGACAGCCGTGATTTCTGGAGTTTTCAAATCAATAGATTTTCTGTACAATCCTTTATCCTGGCTTCCAAGAAATAAGTATCCGTCAGAAGTAATGGTGAAACCCCAGATAAATGTATTATTCGGTAAGCTTTCAGAGATCATTTCCCAATTCATTCCATGGTCAACTGAAGAATAAATAGCGCCATGATATGTTGCTGCATATAAATTTGAGTATTGATCCGTTCTTAATAACTTAATATCGAATAGACCTTCCGTAATTGCTGACCAGTGTTGGCCAAACGTTGATCGAAAGATACCATCAAAAGTTGAAAGGTAAATAAATCCTGAATTGTCTGTAGCAATGTCCGTTACGCCTTTGATCAATGTGTCCTGAATAGTCATAACCTTTACATCACAGTTGTTTGTGTTGCAAAAAGTTTGGTCGTACTCCAATCCCACCAGAAAGGTGTTATCATTGACAACCTTGACTGCATCGATGAACTGACGGCCGAAATCTCCAATCAATTCAAAATTGTTCCCTGAATCATAAGACACATGTACCTGGCCCGCTGAAGTTCCGGTGCAAATGATTCGATTGTTGCTGCTTATATCGAATGAATTTACAAAATAGGGGTATACGTCCAGGTTTAGTTTAATCCAGGTTCTGCCAAAATCACTTGATTTTATTAAACCGGTACCAGCTTGAGCGTAAACGGTTCCATCTCCTGCTGATTTCATATATAATGATCGCGATCCATACGTGCTAAGATAAGTAAAGACATCACCTGAGAAGGATAATTTATTGAGTAGAAACAGTAAAAACAGAATCTTAAAACATTTCTCGGATTGACCATGCATATTTATGGCATCCATTTTTTATCATTCAATTCTATTTCTGTTTATTAAAGATGTTCCAATTTAGCAAAAGAATATTACAATTAAATGACAAAATAACAGATTTATGAATGCAGTTGGATTTCAATTTATTCGATTTTTGAAGAGGATTTTCTAAATTTGTCTTGTAAAGCGACGTTTCGATTTGAAGTCTTGCTACCGTACACTTTTTGATTTTGCCAGATCTGACCCCTCACCCTAACCCTCGCCCTCAAGGGGAGAGGGAAAAGCTACGCCCTCTCCCCTTGAGAGGAGGGTTGGGGTGAGGGTCATAAGAGTGGTTTAACAAGGAATCATGAAAAAGTGTACGGTAGTGGATTTGAAGTTAAGATTTTGAAGAAAGGTGTTTGTTTTGTACTAAAAATTCTTTGAGTCCACCCAGATCATCGGTATTAATATAATCCACACCGATATTGAGTAAGCGATTCCACACCTGATCACGATAAAGTGACGGATGATCTGGCGTCGCCCACAAGCGAACTTTTCGTCCAGCCTGATGCGCGGTATCAACAATTTTTTTCAGCTTATTGAATTCGGCCTCCCGAATAATGCCTAATTTGGTTGACGGAATAATTTTCCAGGCATTTTCACTAATTAAGGGCATGATTTCCAGCGGGAGTCGCGAGCTCAGGTCTTCCAAACGACCATCATAGCCTGCATAACGAACTTTTTCTTTTAACATCATTTTGAGGGGTCGATTACCGCTAATGATGATGGTCACCGCCCGATGATGGACGCCTGATGGGGTAAAAGTCGTAAGAAAATTCCGATATTTGGATAAAATTTGACAAAGTCGACGATAGGTTGCTTCTTTATTGGTTTTGATATCGATTAATAATGTTATAGGCGTTTTATCCTGAAAAACCCAGCCATGATTTTGATGGATAATTTCCTGGAGAGGTTCCAGGTAAAGACTTGTTAAAGTTTGCTTTGGTCTGATTTCGTGATAATCATGAGCGACATATAATTCATTATTTCTCAAATGGATATCCACTTCGATACTGGAGAAGCCATGTTCCAGGGCATCCTGCAAAGGCCGTTTATGCCGATAGTCGTTGTGGGCATGGGCTCTTTCCAGGCGAATATACTCTTGTGAGTAGAGTTCACCCAAATTGAAAAGGTAAAATAGAAAGCTAAAAACAATCCCAAATAATTGCATTTTCCATCTCCAGATTTAAAAATAGTCCAGCCGTAATAATCTTCATATTTTTGAGAAATGAAATATAAGTAATCTCTGTTAAAAACACATAAAGGCGGGATTAAAGATAAATTTCAAAAATGGATCAAAAGGATGAATTTTAGGTTAAAATGACATGAACAGCAAGTTTTGGATTGCCCACCAGCCGCTTTCCCAAACCTCACCGAACAATCGTTACGCAATGCGAGGTCGAAACATTAATAAACCACAAATCTCAATCGGAAATGCTGGTTTGGTAAAACTGATTTGGAAATTATCGAAAAGAAAAGTTTTACCAGGCCGACACCCTTTTATTGTGATTTCATTTTGATTTGATATAATGCCTGATATTTTTTGACTGACTTTACTTCATATTTTTTCAATTCGTTATCACCTCAACCTGATAACCATAGACCTGGAAAGCCAGCAATCTTTCATCAAACTTGTGGATTGTGTATAAATTTTATACACTTTATTTCGTTTTAAAAAAAGTTAAATTTTTTAAAAAAATCCCTTGACAAAATGTTAAGAAAATGCTATACTATAATTAGTATATTCAATGAATGAACTAACCGTTTCGAAGTGCTGTTTGATTGGCCTGGTAGCTGATACGATAATTTTTAACGAATCGATGAAGAATGCTCGCAAACCTGAAAAAGATAAAAACAGTGAATCATCGAAATGTACTGAATGTCATTCGAATTCGGAAAGAAGTTTCTGGCGCGGAAATAGCCCGAATTACTAAATTACAGCCATCGACTATTGTCTATATTCTCCGTGATCTGAAGAAACATGGATTGATCGAAATTAGTCGACTGGGATCCTCAACCGAAGTCGGCGGAAAACCCCCCACCTTATGGCAATTAATCTCGAAAAAAGGCTATATAATTGGGTTAGAAATTTTACCTCATGGTTTACGAATCAGTTTGGTTGATTTTAATTCAGAAATTATTTTTCAACAAGCATATCATCAACTTCCCATCAAAGGTAATCCGCATTTTATATCGCTCATCAAAGACATTATTGGCGATATTATGCGACAAATGAATTTATCCGATGAAAAAGTCCTGGGAATTGGGGTTGCCTTACCTGGCTTAATAGATGGCAAAAATGGCATATTAACTTTTTCTAAACCGCTGGCACTGAAAAAAATTCCTGTTAAATCATTGCTGGAAGAGGCGCTGGGTCACTCAATCTGGATTACCAATGATGCGAATGCCGGTGCCCTTGGCATAAAATGGTATCCTCAGGAAACAGAAATTCAATATCATCATATCATTTATTTAACGATAAACGAAGAAGTTCGCGGAATTGGGGCCGGACTAATCATTGATCAACAGCTCTATACCGGCGCGACCGGCACGGCCGGAGAAATTGCCGCGGCCTTTCCACCGATTGAATTTCTATGTCAAATTGGTGAAAAAAAGTTTGGTAAAAAATTGGATATTCCTTTTCATTTATCGGGTAATGGTTCATTGCTCCTTTCTAAAATCGCTGAATATGCAAGAAATGGTTGTCCGGTTTCAAATTATGTCGTTGAAAAAGTCTGCGATTTTCTGGCACGGGAAATTTTTCGCGTGATGATTTTTATAAATCCCGATTTGATTGTGATTGGGGGGGATATTATGGAAATTGAATTTCTGTTTAATGATTTTGTGATTCCATTGGTTAAAAAAAGAATGCGAAATGTGTTTCCAACCGAGATTGAAATTCCCAAAATTTGTTGTTCACCATTTGGAAGTTATTCTGTTTCTGTCGGGGCGACGGCGCTTATTTTGCGGGAAATTTTCGTTGAAAATAGCGTCCCATCATAAAAAATATTATTTTTTCAGTTGATATGGTTATGATTTTTTTAAAATATTGGAGGCTTTCTTATAAGTCTTTTTTAAACCATACTGGTGACCCTCACCCCAATCCTCTCCCAGCGGGAGAAGGCGCAGCTATTCCCTCTCCCTTTTGGGGAGAGGGTTAGGGGTCAGATTTTGTGGAATCAAAAAGTGTACGGTAACAAATGATTTCCATTAATGAATGGAGGCTTTCTCATAATTCTGACAATGAATTCTGAAGGTAAAAAGGAGGTGATCCTTAAAATTTGAACAACCTGTATCCTTTGTTTTTTTAATTACTTTTAACATTTAATCTTTTGGAGGAAAATCATGCGTAGGTTTAGTTTACTGGTAATTTGTTTGTTTTTTGTACCATTTGTTGTAAATGGACAGTATCAATTAATTAGCTTTGATACAATTCCGGATACGACTTTCATGACTGTTGATGGCGGGCCTGCTTTGGACAGTACTTATGTCAAGGTTGAACTGGAAAATACAAATGTGCATGAAGGTACGGGTGCACTCAGAATGGATTGGAAAGACCGGTGCTACGATCAGTATGGTGGCTGGATTGGCCTCAATTTCTTTCATCCGGATTCATTGGGTCTCTGGGATTTTTCCCCATATACGGAATTAACCCTCTGGTACTATATTGAGCAAAAAGCTTCGGTACTCAATAATGAAGTTCACTTCCGAATTATTTTATATGATGTAGGTGCTGGTGCTTCTTTTGCCGAGGGTCAGCAAGAGGTCTGGATATCCCATCATTTGATTCTTGAAGCTGAACCCGGCTGGAATCAGATTGTCGTTAAGTTGGAAGATGGTGGTAACGCCGTTGCCTCCTGGATGCCTGATGTCGGAAAAGCCTTCTGGAATCCACGTTGGGGACAAAATGCGACTGGAAATCAGATTCTGGATTTAGATCGGATTCATGGCTGGCGGTTTGAAATTTCACAGGAAGCCAATCTTTATCAAAAAGAAATGGACTGGGTCACTGGAACCATGCTTCTGGATGACATGGCATTACAAGGTGCCCGTCCCATCAGCCTGATTATGTTTAATGGCAAAAGTCTTCCCAGTGATGTTACCCTGTTTGTGGGCTGGAGTGGTACGGCGGCTGTCAGTAATGAAGAGGCTTACGTTCCGGGCACTAATTCGGTGAAATGGGTTACTGGTTCTGGTTGGGATGGTGTGAATTTTCAGTTTGCGCAGCCTAAAAATTTAGTCTTTAATTGGGAGACGGATTCGGTTCAATTCAAGATTAAAGCTGAAGCGGGTTTGGGGGATATCAACCTGACTTTTCATGATGTCGATGAAGATGGTGCGGTAAAAACCGATTATCCTTTCCAGGCAACCTATTTGGTTACTGAAGCTTCAATGGGGTACGATGGCACCTGGAAAAAGGTGAAAGTCGCTTTGGCAGACTTTAACCGAAATAATGGTTGCTGGGATAATGATCTGAATGCATCAGCACCCGGTACTTTTGATTTTACCCGACTCGAAAAATTCACCATTGGTGGTTTCGGCCAAAATTTCGAAGGTAAAGTTGTTTATCTGGACGACATCTGGACCGGTAATCCTGAATTTGACTGGGTTCCACCGGCTGTGGTTACCAATGTTGGCGCGGTTCCTTCCAAATATTATAATTTAGTGATCTGGGAAGATGTAAAAGGTGAAGCCTCGGAACTGTATAATGTCTATACCAGTGAAAAACCAATCACCGATGTGACCGCGCCGGGTGTGGAAAAGGTTGAAACCGGGATCATCGAAAATACCCAAACGGCTGTTCATTGGCTGAAATACCCCCTGGTGGATAAATCAGTTACCTGGTACTATGCGGTTGAATGCGTTGATGCTTCGGGTAATGTTGGTCCGGCCGGCGTATCCGGCGCGATTGTGAATGTTGCGAAAGCCACCCCGACCATTTCTTTGAATCCACCACCTGATTTTAAAGCCGATGCTGATCTTTCCGAATGGGAAGCCAATGGCAATATGCCCTGGATTCTGAAACCTGAAACCGATCATGTATCGACTGGTACTGTCAGCGATAGCCTTGATTTAAAGGCAACGGTTTATCTGGCGATGGATAACGATTACCTCTATATCGCCTTGGATGTCATCGATGATTTTTATAGTTTTAGTACCGATGGCGATTGGTATAAATGGGATGCGCTGGAATTATTACTGGGTTTTTATGATCAACGCGGCGAACAACATTTAGCCAGTCCCTGGTTAAATCGTGGCAATGAACCGGATTATAAATTTGTCTGCCAATATGATCGCTTCATTAATGAATTTCGTGACGGCGGAATGGAACAGGATGTCATGTATACCAACGCCGCTGATAATTATGAATTCGTCGATTTTGGCGGTTCCGATTACGCCTGCGAAGTAAAAGTCCCGTTGAACGACCTGAGAATCGGGACCGATTATCTTTTTACACCCAAAAATGGAATGAAAATTCCGATCGAAATCACGTTCCATGATAACGATGGAACCACCGTAGGCGATTGGCAGGGAAACCTGACCCTTTCCACCAAAGATGATGATAATGCCTGGCAATGGCCCTGGCAGTGGACTTATACCTGGATTGGTGATACGACCCGGATTACGGCGGTTGAGCATGGAAATACGAATATTTCAGTTCAAAATTATCGACTTGATCAGAACTATCCCAATCCATTTAATCCCAATACCAGTTTGACTTATGCGGTTCCGGAAGCGGGACAGGTTAAGATCCAAATTTTCAATATGTTAGGCGAAAAAATGTTAACCTTGGTTGATGGTTTCCGCGCTCCTGGTGTTTATAAATTAGATGTCAATGCAGCAAAACTACCTTCTGGCGTCTATTTCTACACAATGCAAGCTGGTAAATTTGTTCAGAGTCGCAAAATGATTCTGATGAAATAAGTTTTCATAAATGAGGTACAACCGGCTGGTTGTACCTCATCTTTTTTATTAAATAAATAACCATTATTGTCGGCGATAACGTCAGCATCATGATGCCGTCATTAATCAGTAATACCTAAACTGAGCGATTGGCTATTGGCTATGCGCTTCTGGTTAATCGAATCTGTCCGAAGGAGTAGGACAAATTGCCAATTTGTCCGAACAACGGCGTAAAAACATTTAAGTTAGACAAATTAGCAATTTGTCTTTCAGAATAACAATATTCTGAACCCATTTTCAAAAGATCTTAGCAATTCGAAAGTTTTTGAAATTACATTATGAGTGAAATAAATATTGTATCCGCTCAATAATAGATGGTAACGACATCAATTTGAGTTTACAAGAAAAAAAATTTTATAGCAGAATGATTTATAGCAGCATAATTTTGCTATAAATTATTCTGCGAATATTAAAGCGAGCTTCTGACAGCAAGCTTTATTCTCAAATTGCCATTCATTATTGAGTGGATACTAAATATTGTACATAACTCTTAAAAAATCAGTAGCCAACGGCCAAAAGCCAATGGCGAAACGCCTGCTTTAGGTATTAGTTAAAATTTATGAGTTCATTTTAAATTGATGGACGAAATTATGAAAAAATTCAAATTACAAAGCCTGTTCAAAATTACCGAAAAAAAAGGCGTTTTAGCCCTCGGCGACAGTTATCAATTTAAAAAAATGTGTCCGAGAAACTATTTATTATGGAAAAATAACACAAAAACATCGCGGGTCTTCCCAGCCGATAACGGGATAGCCGTCAGGTTAAGCTTCTAACTAATAAAAAACAAATGAATAGCCACGATCTTTAGCTCGTGGATCGGATTGCCCCCACAAATTTCTGGTGGGTTTTAACCCACAGGCGTACAAGAGCTCGGGCTTAAAAGCCCGGTGATTAGGGGGGCGTTCATTGAACCACGAGCTGAAGCTCGTGGCAATTCAATCGTAACTTATTGAAATTCAAATTGTCACCTTAACCTGACGGCTATAGGGTTGGGGGGATGAGTTCAAATGAGTGACTTTCACAAATCAGGCACTTTATTACGCCTTCTTCTTGTTTAACTTCAATTCCCCGTGTCCAGTAAAAAATGTTGGACACGATCAGCCCGAAGGGATAGCGACGTTCTCTGTCAGAAGGAGACGAATTGGGGATGAAGGTGAATTATTAGCTGGAATTTTTTAAGATCATATCACGGCATTCTCTGTTTTATTGAAAAGCAGGGATGCGGTGTTTTTTTAAACTATTGGGAATAAAAATGCAAAAATTTAAAGTTTTTTCTATAATTTTATTAATTCTCACTGTAAATCTATTTTCTCAGCCCCAAATATCTTTCGAAACCAATCAAAATCAAGCAACACTGGCACGAAAAATACAATTTTCCGGCGTTGACTGGTTTGTAAAGTCCGGCTATTATGGCCCTGGACCAAATTACTGGTCCGATACTCCCGAAAGTGTCTGGCTGGATAATGAGGGCAAGCTGCACCTGAAGATACGGAAAATCGATGGGAAATGGTATGCTGTGGAAATCTATTCGGAACAACTCACAACTTATGGTGAACATCGTTTTCTAATCGAAGGCGCCGTCGATCAGTTGGATAAAAATGTCGTCCTGGGTTTATTTACTTATAAGGATGATACACACGAAATTGATATTGAATTTTCGAAATGGGGTGATTCGAACTATCAACAGCCAGGCTCATTTACCGTGCAGCCGTATACAATTTCCGGAAATTCCAGAAGTTTCGCGGTAAAATTAAAGAATCCGCTTAGTACCCAGCTCTTTAATTGGCAACCCAATTTTGTTCATTTCAGCAGCTATCAGGGACACCATTCGGGATTACTCCCATCTCCAGATCAATTGATACAGCAATGGCTATACTTTGGCAGTTCGATTCCGAAAGATGTGCATCAATTGCGAACGCATATCAACTTCTGGCTGGTTGATGGCAACGCACCGGTTGACGAGCGTAATCTGGAAATTGTAATTCATCAGGTAATTTTACCGGGTCAGGAAGATAATGTCGAACCGGAGTCGCCATCTGGTTTACCTGAAAATTTTAATCTATTTCAAATTTATCCAAATCCCGCTTCCGCCAGCATGACCATTAATTTTCAGTTAAAAACGCCAGAACCTGTTTCTCTGGAGATTTTTGATCTCTGTGGTAAAAATGTCATGACGATTTTCAAAAATCAATGGGTTGAAAAGCAATATCAGGCAGTCCATACCTTGCATGATTTACCTTCAGGGGTCTATTTTTGTCAATTAAAAGGAAAAAGCTGGAGACAAGCATTGAAGTTGTTGCATATTCACTGAATTTTTAGCGATATCGAACTGGATCAAGCATTTCTTTGAGTATTTTCCGGGCATCATCAATATTTTCATAATCGAATATTTTCAAATCCGGATTTCCACGTATCATTGCCGATAGTTGGACCGGACTGTTTTTTCGATAAAAACATAAGATTTTCTTGCCTGATTTTTCAGCCATAGCGATTTCGTATCCAACGCCAAGTGAAGGTCGCGAAACCTCTGCAATAAATAGATCACAATCTGACAACCATCTTATATCCCGTTCAAAAATTTTTGTCTCGGATAAATTTTGTTCACCCATCGAATTCAACGATTCGGCGCCCACATGCTCACTTAACACGGTTCCATAATTTTTTAATTCCTGAATGAGCTGAAAATAGAATTGTTGATCTTCGCGACCGCCACGAATAGCGCCGGCAAAATAGATTTTCATTGAAAATCTCTCCGCATATTATTTGTAGGTGATGTTTTCATTAAAACGATTCCAGAAGGCATCGGCATATTCAATCACGCCGTTTGCATACGAATCTAGGTGGTTATAAGCCAAAATTGCCCGGCGACGTGACCGCGGCTCGTGATTATAGCCCGCTGCTTTGAGATAGCTGGCCACACTATAAATCGCGTCCGACCAGTTATAGAGGTCAATAATACCATCCAGATCTCCATCAACTGCAAATTTTAAACTCGCTGGCATAAATTGGACATAACCAATGGCGCCGCCCCAGGAACCGTAATGCTCCAGTGGATCGCTCCCCAGTTGTTTGGTAATTCGTAAAAGCGCGGTTAAATTTTTAATCGCATTCGCCTGTATTCGCTGAAAGCGCCGGGTTTGATCTGGCAGGTTATTTACGGTTGTATCACCATTGATACAGAGCTGCACGATCGCGTATTTTTCAGCTTCTTCGAGATAAAGCAATTGTCCCATAAAAATATCAAAAATTCGATACCTGCCAGTATATTGCCCCAGCCCCGATTCCCACATTAAAATTGAAACAATATCTTTGGGGTGGATATTATATGCCATTTGAACCTGGTTGAGAATAACAGAATGCTCCAATACAAATTTAACCCCGGCCTCCTGTCGTTCTGTTCGAAGCAGCTTGTTTAAATAATTAGAATGGGCATTATCCTGAATTTTTTTGCTTTGTGGCGTTGCATATTTAATTAATTGTTTGGCGTACGCCCGCGGCAGCGGATGCCGGGCGATAATCATTTTAAATTCATCAGCCGATAGCGGCATTCCTGTCTCGGACGTCTGATTCAGTGATTCCAATAATTGTTGGATGGCCGGATAACGTGGATTTCCCTCTTCATCAAACAGCATTTCTTCAGTAAAAATCCAGTTATTGGTATCGACTACTACTGATAAAAATTGAAAAAAGGGAGGAGGTGCACTATTTTGAGACAAAAGTGGCAGCGTTCCGAAAACATAAAGGCCAGACAGGATGAAAATGAAGGTAGTTTTAAGAAGCGCAAGCTCCTGAATTTGAAGACAATACCGGTGGAATCTCATGGCGGTCCTTTAGAATTTTGATTTTCAGTGCTGAAATGTATTTGATAACGCAGATGCTTCAGGAATATCCAGCCCAAATTAGTTAAACCAATGAATCCAGGCCATTGGAATAAATAAAATAATAAAAATTATGTAAAAAGTCAAGAATGAATTATAAAAAATGTGATTATTTTCATGAAATAGTTATTTTTACACGGGGCATGAGGATTCGCAATTGAAAATTAATTGATACGGTGAACCATGACGATCTTCGAATTGAATTCTCCTGCGATTTTCAAATTCATTCCGTTCAAATATGATAATTGCATGATTTTTGCTAATTGTGGATGCATTTTTTATTCAGGATTAGTCCAATAAACTGAGCGAATTTAATAAAAATGGGTCTTTGCGGGAGGTTTATAGAATGAGTGCGAAGCGAAAATTGAATATCCTTCAATTAGTGAATGGATTTGCCATCGGTGGCGGGGAAATTGGATTGTTAACACTGGTTAAGTTATTAAACC
>DYKB01000061.1:14339-42952 GCA_020722815.1 Caldithrix sp.
AAATTTCATCATACCTACGCTTATAAACGGGCACTTCGGCATATCGATATGGTTGTTCCTGTTTCCCATGCGATAGGGCGGCAGGTGATGGCTGAACGGGGGGTTCCGCAATCTAAAATTCAGACGATTCACTATGGAGTCGATATTGAAAAATATAATGTTCGGGATGGCGCTGCCAAACGGGCTGAATTGGGTCTGCGACCAGATGAAGTCGTATTCGGAACCAATGCCCGAATGACGCATCAAAAGGGGCATGTTTATCTGGTAGAAGCAGCGCAGGAAGTTGTTAAAAAGTATCCGAATGTTCGATTTGTCCTTGCTGGTGATGGACCATTGCGTGCTGATATTGAAAATCAGATCAAGAATGCTAATCTGGAAAAAAATTTCTTATTACTCGGTTTTCGAAACGATATTGCGGATTTATTGCCGGCTTATGATATGTATGTACTCCCTTCACTTTTTGAAGGCCTGCCCAATCAGGTATTGGAAGCCATGTCCTGCGGCAAAGGTGTAATTGCGACGGCAGTGGATGGAACGGTCGAAGCGGTGGTCGAGGGCGAAACAGGGTTTTTGGTTCCTTCCAAAGATTCTGCGTCACTGGCAAAAGCGTTGTTGAACGTCTTGGAAAATCGGCAATTATTCTCAAAATTTGGAGAAAGTTCGCGCAAACGTATCGAGCAAAATTTTACCATTGAACAGGAAATCCAAAAATTTGAGGCGTTATTTGATAGTTTATATGCGCAAAAAACAAGTGCCACCTCAAAATAAATCGAGTTTTTCAAGTCAGATTTATATTTTTTAAAATGACAAATTAACAAGGAGAAACTTTCGTGTTATTCGAAAATTTACGCGCTGATATCAATGAAAATGCCAAATGGAATACTACCCCCACTCTGGGTGGAAAATTAATGTTAATTTTAAATACGGGTTTTCATGCCGTTGTCGTTTATCGGTTTGGCGCGTGGGTGGATCGGTTGAGGATTCCGGGTATTCGACATGTCCTGTTGATTATCCATAAATTACTACATTTTGGAATCCATTTAACCTCGGGAATCAATATCTGTAAAGAAGCCAAAATTGGAAAAGGCCTGGTAATTCACTCGTATACCGGCTGCTCCATATCGCAGGTAGCGATGGGTGAATATTGTGTACTGGCACCCAATGTTTTCATCGTTGGCCGAAAAGGAGGGCTGCCGAAGATTGGCAATCGTGTCTTTTTCGGGATTGGTTGTAAGGTTCTCGGAAATGTCACCATTGGCGATGATGCGATTATCGGTGCCGGTTCACTTGTTGTCAAAGATGTGCCGGCGAATCATACGGCTATCGGGGTCGACAATTTAAAAATTTATCCGAATAAAATTGAAAAAGGGGATCGGTTTAAGAAGGTTTGATTAATAGATTAAGAGTAGCTTTCGTTCTCCAAAATAAACTGAATGGCAGTTTTGGTTGCCGATTACTGCCATTCATCAATTTTACTGGCTGTAACCGGCATTTTTCTGCATATTTTTTTCAATTTTTGCCCACGTATCTTTCAACGTCACGGTTCGATTGAAAACCAACTTTTCCGCAGTGGTATCTGGATCGACACAAAAATATCCCTGGCGTTCAAACTGATAGATATCACCGGGTTTTACATTCTTCAAAGAAGGTTCTACAAGACAATTTGAAAGCACTTCCAGCGAATTTTTATTAAAATATTCCAAAAAATCTTTCTTTTCCGGATCATCTGAAGGATCTTCAATTGTCAGGAGACGATCATATAACCGAACCTCGGCTGGAATAACATGTTCAGCCGAAACCCAGTGCATGGTTGCCTGGACTTTTCGACCATCCGGTGCCCAACCACCACGCGTTGCGGGATCATACGTACAATGTAACTCCACTATTTCGCCTGTCTTTTCGTCTTTTACAACTGTGTGACAGGTAATAAAATAGGCATAGCGCAATCGAACTTCACGTCCAGGGGCTAACCGGAAATATTTTCTGGGAGGATCTTCGCGAAAATCATCCTTTTCGATATAAATGACCTTTGAAAATGGTACTTTGCGTTTTCCAGCGCTTTCGTCTTCCGGATTATTGATCGCATCTAGTTCTTCAACCTGATCATCTGGATAATTGTCAATCACCACTTTTAGCGGATTCAATACGGCCATGGCGCGGGGAGCGGTTTTATTTAAATCATCGCGCAAGCAGTATTCCAGTAGCGCAATGTCGACCATACTTTCCCGTTTGGCGACACCAATCAGCTCACAAAATGTCCGGATGGCGCGTGGGGTATAACCCCGACGACGCATTCCCGAAAGGGTTGGGAGCCGTGGATCATCCCAGCCAGTAACATAATTTTTCTTTACCAGTTCCAATAATTTTCGCTTACTCATCACGGTATAGGTTAAATTGAGTCTGGCAAATTCAATCTGCTGCGGATGATAAACATTAAGCTGATCCAGGAACCAGTCATACAACGGCCGATGATCTTCAAATTCAAGAGTACAGATAGAATGCGTAATCCGTTCAATAGAATCAGAAAAGCAATGGGCGAAATCGTACATCGGATAGATACACCATTTGGCACCAGTTCGGGGATGCGATGCGCGGACAATTCGATAGATGACCGGATCGCGCATATTTAAATTAGGCGATTTCATATCAATTTTCGCCCGCAGCGTCCGGGAAGCATCTGGAAACTCGCCAGCCCGCATTCTGGTAAATAGATCCAGATTTTCTTCAATCGATCGATTTCGATATGGGCTCTCAGTGCCCGGTTCAGTGAGGGTGCCGCGAAAATTTCGGACTTCCTCAGCCGTGAGATCGCAAATATAGGCTTTTCCCAACTTGATTAAATCCACCGCAAATTGATAAAGCTGCTCAAAATAATCGGAAGCATAATATTCCCGATCTTCCCAATTAAATCCCAACCATTTGACATCACGTTTAATCGATTCGATATATTCGATATCTTCTTTCATGGGATTGGTATCATCGAAACGCAGATTACACAGACCGTTAAATTCAGCAGCCAGGCCAAAATTCAGACATATCGATTTGGCATGTCCGATATGAAGATAACCATTGGGTTCCGGCGGAAATCGCGTGTGGACGCGGCCCTGGTATTTATTTGATTCCAAATCCTCATTGATAATATTTCGTATAAAGTTTGGCGCGGGTTTAAAATCCGGTACGCTCATTTTAGGGTGTCCTCTATTAACTGATTTGTTAATTAAATTGTAAAAAGTTCATTTTAACAAAATCTGAAATTCGTAAATGCCATCGATGGTTATAAGTATCATTTATCATCGAATGAATTGATTTCAGGTGTGTGTAAAAATCGTATACGCGATTTCGACTTTATAAATATCATCTAACGCTTTAATGACCAGGTTAGTTCAATTTTTTATGTAGAATTTTTGTAACTGAAGTGACGTAAATTTAAAAGTTACCAAGATTAATTTAGTATATAAACGATGCCTGTTAATTCATATATTACCTAAAATTCTAAAATAGGGGAGAGACAGAGGGGGTCAATTTCCCACTGAAAGCGAGTTCTCCGAAGAAAAAACGTTTCATTTTAGAATTTCAGGTATTATAATCAAGCAGGGTCAATTGGGATGGATTTAAATGACTTTATCAATTTTTTGAGTTCGCATTCAGTTCTTTGTTGTTTTAATCAAATATTTTTTCTTGATTTTGGAGTCATAATTTCGTATAATTACAGCCGGTTAAAATTTGCTACTAATAAATGGCCATACCTGAGCCGGTTGGATTACATAGAACAGGATTTCAAACATCATGCAAGGCTACTATCGATTTCCCACAATTTTTAATGATCAGGTTGTTTTTACCTGCGAAGATGATCTGTGGACTGTGAGCCTCCATGGCGGCATTGCCCGGAGATTAACAGTTAGCAAAGGCGCATTTTATCATCCCTATTTTTCACCTGATGGAAAGTTACTGGCTTTTACCGGCGAAGAAGAAGGACGGCCGGAAGTCTATGTCATGCCAGCAGCGGGTGCACCGCCGAAAAGGTTAACTTTTCTGGATTGTGATAGCTTTGTCGTTGGCTGGCACCCGACGCAGCAAAAGATTATTTTTGCCAGTAATACAGCGCAACCTTTTGGTGAAATTTATTATTTATACATGGTATCGGTTGAGGGTGGAATTCCAGAGCTTATTCCAACTGGACTGGCTACCAGCATTTCATTCGGTCCAAATGGGGCGAAAGTTATTCTGCGCAATAATAATGACCTGGCGCATTGGAAACGTTACCGTGGCGGTATGACGGGTGATATCTGGATTGATGCCAAAGGCAGTAAAAAATTTCGTCGGCTCTTCAAATTAAACGGAAATGTGACGCAACCGATCTGGATTGGCGAACGAATATATTTTATTTCTGATCACGGTGGCGTTGGAAATATTTATTCATGCAATATTCAAGGCCAGGACATTCAGGCGCATACCGATTATCAGGATTTTTATGTTCGACATATCAATACGGATGGAAAACGAATCGTTTATCAACGGGCAACCGACATCTATTTTCTCGATCTTCAGACTTTTCAGACCCAAAAGATTGAATTTGAATTTCTAAGTTCGCGGCCGCAACGGAGTCGAAAATTTGTCTCAACCCGGTTGCATTTAGCAGATTATGATTTACATCCGAAAGGCCAGGCGATTACGTTCACCAGCCGTGGAAAATCTTTTTCCATGTTTAATTGGGAGGGTGGCGTTTTCCAGCATGCGCAGTCTGACGGAATTCGCTACCGATTACCCCGTTGGCTCAATTCTGGCGGTCGATTGGTGATGTTGAGCGATGCATCGGGTGAAGAGGCGCTTGAAATTCATCAAATTGATATTCAAAACAAAATCGAACGTCTTGATAATCTGGATATTGGACGGGCGTTGGCACTGGAAATTTCACCCAAAGCCGATTTAATTGCTATCACAAATCATCGAATGGAATTGATCCTGGTTGATCTGGCAAAAAAGGATCTGCGGGTGCTGGATCGCAGTACTGCCGGCACCATGGGGCGTCCATCCTGGTCACCGGATGGAAAATGGCTTGTTTATAGTAAAGCACTCAGTTTACATATTTGCGCCATTTATCTGTGCGAAGTTGAAACCGGAAAGATTCATCCATTAACCAATCCTGTTTTGCTCGATTTATCACCATCATTTGATCCAGCCGGTAAATATATCTATTTTCTTTCATATCGGTCGTTTAATCCCATTGCTGATAATCTCCATTTTGAGATAAGTTTTCCACTGGGGATCCGGCCGTATCTCATTACGCTTAAGAAGGATGCGACCAATCCATTTAAGCAAAAATCTCCAGAACTATCCGATATTTTAAGTGATAAAGCGCCTGATTCTTCCGATGACAAAGCTGAGGATAAAAAGGATAAAGATTCAGATACCACAAAAGACGCTTCAGGTGAAAAATCCAAAAAAGATAATGATTCAACCAAATCGGCTGAATCAAAAGAGATAAAGGTCGAGATTGATCTGGAAGGCATTGAAAACCGGATCGTTCCTTTTCCCGTTCCGGATGGCCGTTACAGCCAAATTGCCGGCGTTGATGGCAATAAGGTGCTTTTTATCGTCCATCCAGTCGAATGGTTGATCGAATCGGATGACGATGATGATAGTACGGGCATCGGTAACTTAAAAATGTATGATTTTGAGACGAAAAAAGTAACAACTTTAAAAGATAATGTGAGTAGCTTTCGAGTTGCACGGGATTATAAAACGATTATTTATCGTTCTGCTGGAGAACTTCGTGTGGTGGGGGTGGATGATAAAGACCTGGAAAAATCGAAAACTAACACCGAATATACCCAAAAAAGCGGTTGGATTGATGTGAATCGGGCCAAAATTTCCGTGATCCCACCAGAAGAATGGCGTCAGATGTTCCGAGAAGCCTGGCGCTTGCAACGTGACTATTTTTGGACAGAGGATATGTCCGGTGTCAATTGGGAACAGGTTTATCGGCAATATTTGCCGTTGGTAGAACGAGTGGGGACGCGTTCTGAAATGGCTGATTTACTATTGGAAATGCAGGGCGAGCTTGGGACTTCACATGCCTTCGAATGGGGAGGTGATTATCGCTATCGACCTCGCTATAGTATCGGTTTTTTAGGTGCTGATTTAAAATACAATAAAAAGCTTGCAGGTTATGAAATTGTCAGGATTATCCTGGGCGATAATTGGGATGATCGCATCGAACCGCCGCTCTCTGTTCTCGGTAAAACATGTGAAGAAGGTGATGTGATACTGGCGATCAATGGCCAAAAATTGAGTGAAACCGTGTTACCAAATCAGGTTTTGGTTAATCTCGCCGGAAACGCGGTGCATCTCACTATTTTACGCAAGAAAAGCCGTAAACAGGAAACGATTTGTATTAAAACGCTATACCAAGAACGAATTTTGCGCTATCGAAATTGGGTGGAGTCGAATCGGAAACGAGTTCATGCGGCAACGGATGGGCGGGTGGGCTATGTTCATATTCCGGATATGTTCGGTCGTGGTTACGCTGAATTTCACCGATATTTTTTAGCTGAGCTCGATCGCGAAGGATTAATTGTGGATGTACGATTCAACCATGGGGGCTATGTCTCTGAATTGATTCTCGAAAAGTTGGCGCGACGTCGTCTGGGGTATGATAAACGGCGTTGGGGGGTTCCTATTCCGTATCCGAAAGATTCACTGGCAGGTCCGATTGTGGTCATTGCCAATGAATTTTCGGCTTCGGATGGTGATATTTTTACGCATGGTTTTAAGTTGTTAAAATTGGGGCCTGTTATCGGGAAAAGAACCTGGGGCGGTGTGATTGGCTATTCACCCCATTCAACGCTTGTTGATGGGAGTGTGACCACACAACCCGAATATTCTTTCTGGTTCGAAGATATTGGCTGGCAACTGGAAAATTACGGTACAGAACCGGATATCGAAATTGAATTCACGCCGCAGGATTATATTAAGCAGCGGGATCCCCAATTAGCCAAAAGTATCCAGGTGATATTAGAACAATTACATGAAAATCCGCCCCGGATTCCCGATTTTTCGAACCGACCGAAGATCAGGGAGTAAAAGATAGTGGCTTATGGCTTCTGGCCGTTGGCTGTTAAATTTTTACATATAAAATCCACGTTTTCATTGATATTACTTTATTTACCCTGTTTTGTCAAAAGCCAGGAACTAAAAGCCAAGTGCGAATAGCCAAAAGCCAGCAGCCAAATTTTTAAGGAGTCTGGAATGCAATCTTTATTGAAAAATATAATTAAATGTTTAATTGCACTGTTCGTCATTATACCGAAATTATCTTGTGACGACAATCCGCTGGATCGCGATAAAGTTATTCCATCACTATTTTTACCTGAAAGTGAAGAGATTGCCGGCTGGGAAAGAAGCCTGCAAACCGGACATGCTATGGAGGCAGAAAATGCCGAACAATTGGCTGAACTACTCAAGAGCGATGCTCGTCAAAAAGTGCTACAGGAAGTTTTACTCGCCTTTAATTTTATTCGGGGAGTTAAACAGGTCTACGAAGGAAAAATCAAATCTGCCAGTGAAACAATTGAAATTCGGATTTTTGATTTAAAATTACCGAAACAGGCGCAGGGATATTTTTATCATAAAGACATCAAGCCATCTCAATATGATTATCTTGATAATTTAGGTACTGAAGCGCGCATTACACTAATTTCTGCTGAAAGCAATGTCCAAATCGACTTTTATTATGAAAAATGGTATGTCTGGCTTTATATCCGGGGTCGATGGAGTGCCAGCGATGCCCAGAATATTGCTTTTATCTTTGGCCAGAAAATCTATGAGAAAATGCGACTTTATTATCCGGAGAATCCCTGATTTCAGAAAACAAAATTGCCTTACACCATGAAATTTGAGTTCATAAAACTAACCTGAAATCCTTTTTCATCCAAACTGAGGTGTTTATGCCCGATTATTCAAAAATTTTACCAGCACTTCTCACCCCTGTTAAATACAATCAACTCGTCTTGCGGCCATCGTTAAAAAAAGGGACTTTTGATAGCCATGGGATCGATTGTCCGTTCCTTTTCTCGTGGGATGGTCTTTTTTATATGTCGTATGTCGGTTGGGATGGAATTGGCTATCGCACCGGTCTGGCCAGTTCCGCCGATTTAATCCACTGGAATAAAGAGGGAATGATATTCGATCGCGGTCCGGAAGATTCGATTACCGCCTTTAATGCCGCTCTCACCTGCATTTTGCGCGATAATGCCCTTTATGGCAATGGAGTGCTTAAAAAAGTGAATGGTAAATTTGTGGGAACCTATCATGCGTATCCCCATGCCGGCTATGAATCCGGTGCTGCCGTGATTGGTTTGTGTTTTAGTGATGATTTTCACCATTGGGAGGCTGGTCCGGTTATACTTCGTCCGGAACAAGGTGCAGAATGGGAGGGTGGGGGGCTTTATAAATCCTGGCTGATGGAACATGAATCAAAATATTATCTGTTTTATAACGCGAAAAATCGTACCGAGGCGCCATGGATTGAGCAGACTGGTGTGGCAATCTCGTCTGATCTGGTTAATTGGGAACGAAATGCGGATAATCCCGTGATTAAAGTTGGTGAAAAAGGGGCATTTGATGATCTGTTTGCCTCGGATCCAGCGGTTTATCGCCATGAGGACTGGTGGGTACTTTTTTATTTTGGTAATTCCAGTGATGGTCATGCGCGTGATGGCGTGGCAATTTCTCCCGACCTATTCCATTGGGAAAAAGCAAATACGATATTAATTGATGTGGGGGAACCTGGTAGCATCGATTCATTGTATGCCCATAAGCCAGCGATGATAGCTCATGACGGTCGTTTATACCATTTTTACACGGCAGTTTCACGCGCCAAAAATCCCAAACAGGGAGAAATTGAAAATCGGGAAATTCGGGGGATTTCAGTGGCTTTTAATGAATGAATTAACACAACAGAAATTTTAGCCACCGAACAGAGTAGTCGCTAAAATAGATAAAATTATTTTGAACCACAGATTTGGCTGATAAAAAACTCATTTATCCGCAAAATCTGTTAATTATGCAGTTATAAGATTGAATCCATGATAATTATTACTACTTAGCGTCTGTCCGAAAATTCAAAACCCTGTCATGGCGAGGCGTTTTTTGCCGAAGCAATCCCCTCATAGAACAATAGGCGATTGCTTCGTCGCATAAAACGCTCCTCGCAATGACAGTACCGGATGCGTTTGCGGACAGACTCTAATTAATTTTCAGACCAAAATATTTTTTAAGATTTTTAGATTATAGAGAAAAATACGAAGCCGGAATTTTCAAAATGAATCCTTTCTGTGCTTGTGGATGAATGAATCTTCTTAATATTTCGTAATGATGAAAAATTTAATACCGCTGAAAGATTAACAAGTAATTTGTATCTGCTCTGCTTACTCTAAAATTTATTTAACAGACATAATTGTAAAATAGTGAGGATTGAATATGATTAGAAAACTATTTCGACTTATTTTTATTTGTATCATCTCCTTACTCCTTATCGATTTTTCCACACCATTATTTACCCAGGAACGGGAAGATAAAATCGAACGTCGCGATGACGAGAAAAAGGAAGAAGGTAAATTAAAAAAATTTAAGGAACGCGATAATAAAGAGGATGAGAGTCAGACAAATCATGATGGAGAAGAAGACGATGAAGGTTCCTCCTGCTTTATCCGTGAATTCATGTTCAATTTGACTTTTGAATTTGCAAAATATTTAGTTGCCCAACGACCGGATGATCCCACCCGATTTATGTCATATCCCTATTTATCCAATACCGCTGGTTTTACCGTACGCCATGATGACGAATTTCGCCGGGGGTTTGGTCAAATCGGTCTGAATTATGAATGGGTTGATGATAATCTCAATGCGCTGGGAGTTTCATTACGCGGTCGCTTGCATTCACGGGCGGGGCTTTATCTGGATTACTCGTATTTTCGTGAGGAATTATCGAATAATCGAAGTGATCACCTGAATTTATTTCGGGTCGGATTAATTAAAAGTCTCTACATCAATCGAAGTCTGATTCTCGATCTGGATTTGGGCTTAAGAACCGTTTCAGATTATGGCGGACTGGAAATCGGTCTGCATTCGCAATTCTTCCCGGCAAAACCCTTCGTTCTGGAATTCCTTGGCACTATTGGAAGCATAGATGCTGACGTTTTCACCCAGTTTGATGCAAAAGTTGGTCTCTTAGTCAATCGTTTTCAATTGGAGGGTGGTTATCGTATCCTCAATTGGGGGGATGAAAATTTGTCCGGGGCAATATTGGGAGTGAAATTGTGGTTTTAATACTGGATTATTTATAAATCAGCCAGTCCGCAACCAGATTAAATCGTGGATTTAACGAATCGAAGGGATTCTCACCGATTGCTCTGCATCAAATGTTATTATAAATCCTTTATTTTTTTCGTTCCGCCAGGCCTTCGTCGCGATGAATTTTTTTGGTATTGTGCACAATTTTCGCATTCAAAAATTTGTTTTTGGCCATCATCGCTTTCCAACGCAATCTCTATTTAACTACCAAATCCCGTATAAATTATTTGCATTTTTGTTTAAAATAATGTATATTCATACCCAATAATTTAAAATTATGCAGTATTATGATGCGTGATACATAATGCATAATGCGTGATACGTAATACGTGAGATAGGAAGTATAAGTAAAAAAGTTCAATACGGTACCCTATTTTATAAATTTTCTGTTAACCACACGAATGCTCTCATCCTAATCCTCTCCAAAAGGGAGATGGGTCGGAGTGCATAGCCGTCAGGTTAAGATGATAACAATATGAATTTCAATAAGTTATAATTGAATTGCCACGAGCTTTAGCTCGTGGTTCTATGAACGCCTCACTATAATCACCGGGCATTTATACCGAGTCTTTAAACTCCTGTGGGTTAAAACCCACTTTAATATTGGGGGCGCATGATGATCCACGAGCTAAAGCTCGTGGCTATTCATTTGTTTATTAATGAGTTAAAGCCTTAACCTGACGGCTATGGATTAGCGTGAGGGTTAAATTTTGGATAATCAACAAGTATACGGTAGAAAAGTAAACAAGTTAAATTACGTATTATGCACCACGAATCATGTATTATTTAAATTTATCGCCATAAAATGAACCATAAAAATATTTTATTTACACAGTCTGGGAGGACAAAATGTTAATCGGGAGCCTTTTGGGGGGAATTGTCATCGTTGCAATCGTTGTTTTGTATGTCCTTTATGAGAGAAAACGACCAGATCAATTAATTTTAATTGAAAAAAAAGGGAAAGTGACAGGCTGGACGCATGCATTTTATCCCAAATATCGATGTCTTTCTTTGCCCAATACGACGCGTTCTGTTACTACTGAGGTCAAAACACAGGCGCGTGGCAAAATTGATGCGGTTATTAAGCTGACGGTGACTTTCTATCCGGACGCTGAACATATTGAGAATCTGATTCATATTGGCGGATGGTCACCAGATGCTTTGACTCGCATCGAGAAAGAATTGGCAGGCACTATTCAGGGGATTGCGGGAGAAATTATTGAGCCACTTGATATCGCAGAGATGACTCGTGAATATATTGCCAAAATAATGAAAACACGGCTTAATTCAATTGCTGCCAATATGGGTATCATCATCACCGGTGTCACCATTATGAGTGCTGAAGCCAGTGATCCTAAAATTGCAGAAGCCATTAAAAAGACGGAGGTTGCCCATCTTCAGGAAGAAGCAGAAAAGACCGTTCAGACCAGCCGGATAGCTCAGGCCGAAATGAAAGCACGCGCAGACCAGGCAATCTTGAATGCTGAACATGACACGGCAATGAAAAAATTGGCACTGCGCCAAGTTGAAGAAGCTGAATCGGCAATTCTGGCAAAAGCGGCGCTGGAACAACACGTTGAACGTCGCCATCTTGAATTGAAAATAGAAAAGGCTGAGGTTGAATTATTGGCCCAAAATCCATCGTTATTGTTACTATCGCCGCAATTAACACGATTGACAGAAGCCAGTCAGCAATTAAAAAATGCTGAAACTGTGGTCACACTTTCGAATGATTTCTTTAGTAAACTTCCGCAACCATTACAGCAGATTTTGAGTATGTTGAAAACTGAAAAGCCGGTGAATGAATAATTCTACTTAATCAGATGACATTCTGCTGTGATTCTGAATTCCGCGTTTTTTGGGGACTAAAGAAACTTGGAGTTTTGTCAGGGTGAAATTCTGCGTCAGCCGAAAAACGTTTCCTCAGAAGGACATTAACAGAGCGGTTAACTTAATAAAGAGTACCAATCTGACCAAGTCGTAAAAAAAAGATGACACGAATCAAACGAGCTGATTACACCGATGGCTAACCAGTGAAATCGGTGAAATCCGCGGTTTATTTTTTTTTCAATATAAACTTTGAAATTTCGATCCAATAAAATGCAAATTTTTCCAAACGAACAACATCAATTTGAAAATGAGTTCGAAGCGCGATTTGCACTTCGGCAAATTCCACCGAGTAAAGTGGCTGAAATCAGCAAAGCCACGGCGGAAGCCAGTTGTCCGGCTGAAGAACGGATTAACCTGCATATTGGCAATCCGGTTCAGGACCCCAGGCTGGATGAGTTGTTTTGCCGACTCATTTTTAATGATTCCCTGCCATATTTCAATGATAAAAATTGGCCAGAAGCAAAAAATTCTATTTTAAATAATATCAAAAAGCCTTTATTTAAACAATATGCGGAATTATTGTTTGATACAGTTGAAAAATCCAATCCCTATATGCCTCAAGGCGGTTATAATCCGAAAAAGCCGGGAACATTGATTCGACAAATTCAGGCCTGGCTAACTTCGGGACAGACTGAAACACTGGATTATTCGATTGGAGAGGCTGACATTGCTCCCGAAATTGCAATTATAAGCGGTGGACGCACTGAAACATTGAAATTATTGTTGCAGGTCATCGAAGAAAATCTGAAAAGCCCTTTTAAAAACATTATTTCATTGGAAAAGTCATTGCCGGTGGCAGCGTTAAGAGCCTTTCACGGTTCAGTTTTTCTGGTATCGGGTGATGAAAAGGATTTGATCGATCAGATAAAACAACATGTTGATAAATCAACGCATCATATCGGATTTATTATCATTCATCGAATTTATACGAAGACATTTCGGCGTCACCTCGCGGCTTATGCGACGCATCAAAATCTCATGCTCATCGAAGCGAATGATGCGCCGAATGCCGATAGCCTTGCACGCAGCCCTGGAATGGCGCAGCGTCTCTTGCGCATTATTACGCCGCAGGCCATCGATAAACGACTCACTCATTCTGCCCTGTCATTTGTACTGGGAAATTCAAAATATATCGCTGCGATCAACCTGCTTCATTTTTTGAAAAAAGGAACACCTTCAGCACCTGAAATTAAATTATTAAGTTTTTTTCTGAATGAAAAAGGAGCGCTGAATCAGCTATTCTGGAAACAAATTCAACCCCAAAATACCAAGCCAAATTTTGCGGTGGTCGCCCACCAAACCTTTTCGTTCCCGCCTATTGGGAGCGATGAACGGCTCACAGTCCTGCATTCAATTCCGCCGATTATTAACAAGCTGGAAGATACTGCTCAAAAGCTAACCACGCGGATTGAAGAACTCGTGCGCGCTAAACAGTCATTGCTGGTCAATAAATTCAGAATTCTACATAAAAATTCACTGGTTGATCCGCTGAGCGGAAAAACAGTTTGGGATATTATCACTGATTTTTTTGAAAATCTGGAAAATTCATCTTATCTCCCAATGCTGGAACAAGCTTTCTTAGCACAATTTCTCAAAATTCATCCCGAGTTCGATGAAAATCATACAATTCCCTTCAGTGGTTCAGCGCGTGGTGCACTTAGTTTGCTGGTTGAATCCTGGGGACTCACCGAGGTGATTGTGCCCGATCTGAGCTGGACGGTTGGCGATGCATTTCCAAAAGTCACGCCGGTGCCACTAAATGCCGACCTGACTATTAACGCTCAAAATCTCATTCAGCGAATTGAAGAGATACTTAACGAAAATCCCGATTGGAATCAATCCGGTTGTGTTGTGTTAAATAATCCGCATAATGCCACCGGAAAAATTACGCCGGAACTTGAAATTCGGGAAATTTTGACTTTTTGTTTATCAAATCAAATCCGGGTACTGGATGATTTGTCGTATTCAAATGTAATTGTAGCCAATGTTGCGATGCGACAAAAGATGAGTCCAATTAAAAATTGTCGGCAAATTGCTGGTGAATTAATAGCGGAAGGGAAGTTGCCTGGTGACGCCATCCGCTGGCTTGTTACGATTCGTTCAATTTCCAAAACAGATTGTAAAGCCGGCTCTCGTCTTTGTGTGATTGAAATTCCGGATGCTGGATTGCGTCATAAATTTCAGACATTCGCTTCCTCAATTGAACCAAACCGAATGGCGCTGTTGATTTCATATCTCTTTTATCGCAATCCACCTGATAAAATTGAGCAATTTTATGCATTTCGCGATCAAATACAATGGGAACGGATGCAGACTTTGTTAGAAGGCTTGCGTCTTATTCCATCGGCTGATAATGTTTTTGGAATCGAGTTCATTCCGCCACAGGGAGCGATGTACCCCCATCTCATAATACATCAACTACCTGAAAACGTCAAAATTGAAGAACTCAGTACCAGGTTGGCCGCCCGTGGTATTGGATTGGTGCCCCTGACAACCTTTGCCCGAACACGACTTAGTTATCAATACGCTTCACGAACTTTCCGGTTGACGCTGGGAGGTCTGATTTCCATTCCTTTATTAAAGCTCCAGGTAAATCGCCTGGTCCGTGAACTAACCACTGAAATTCAGCGAAATGCTTATGATTATACATTTTATGCTCCACCAGGAAAAGGAATTGCCACATTTGTCGAAAATCAGGTCGCCATTAATTTATATGTTAAATCCTGTGAATCACAATTTCAAAAGATATGGGAAGAAATTGAAAAGAAAATTAACGATTCGCCCAATTCGAAATTGCATCGATGGAGGGATCGCCACTCCGAAGTGTCTCGTTTGAAATCAGACTTTCTGCACCAATATCTGCCTGAACGCCAAAAAATCGCTTTGATTCGTTTGAAAGAAGCGGCCACACTCACAGGGCTATTAATTGAGAACCTGGGCCAATCACAATTTCAGGATTATGTCTTCAAAAAGTTTCAGGTGGAAATTACGCCGGAGATCGAATCCACACGAAGATTAAAATTTCAGAATCGTCTGTTCGATCGGACGGTTCATCCGACACAGAATTATTCAATTGAAGTTGATCTCCAGATAAATGATTTAATTACCCGGATTTTAAATCAGCAAAAAATCACATCTGAACCAATCGATAAGCTATTTGAGGCGCTTTTTGCTGAATTTTTTGCTGAAAACATCGCTATTAATTCAGCTCAGGAAGCTGATGAACTGATTTTAGACCTGGAAATGATATATCGCATCGAAGACTATGCAGACTATTTCTGGGGCACTGATTTGGAATTGATATTATCGCTTTGGGGCGATTGGGATGGCAGCCGCCGTCCCAGTGGACAGGGGCACACGCTGGTGGCCGGTGCTTTAATTCACAATGTTCGCCAATTGACAGCCCTGGTTCAATATCTCGATTCAAAAGGTTTGTTGAATGATCTGCCGCGTGAAATCCTATTCGAAATTGATGAAATTGAAAAGAAAATTAATAAGTTTAAACAAATCCTTCGAAAGATAACATCGCTGACCACTCGGCTTGAGGAACATTATCGAAAACATCTTGAGAATGCTCAACCGCCTGGTTGGTTGGTTCAAAAAATGCGTAAAATTGGACTGGCACGCGATCCGGTTAAAGTGATGTGGAAACATAATGACCGAAATGAACGGCGCATGCGTTCCTATCGCCATGAACGATCAAATGAGATTTTACGGTTTTTCCGAATTAATTATGAGCTTTCACGATTGCTTGCGTCTGTTTTACCGATAATTGGCCAATATCGTCATGATAAAGTGCTTTTAAAGCAACTGGCTTCTTATAAAAATCCATTGAAGCGATTTTATCTCACCCCGCGTATTCACCAGAAAATTATCACGGCGAAAGACTCGTTCGCAATCGACACGACTGTTTATAATCTCGTTGAAATCAATCGAATGGGGGCGGCGTATGGTTATCCCGGGCTGGTATTAAGTCTTCAGGTGAGTATGACCAATCAGGCTGAGGCGATTATTGCCGTTGATAAAAAAATACGTACAGAATGGGAACGGGTGCGGCGGGAGGAGCCATCGATCACACCGATTCCTATTCGAATTGTACCACTTTTTGAAGAAATTGAAATTTTACAGGAAATTGAGACATTTTTGGATAAAATCTGGGAATATGCGGATGAAAGTAAACTGCTTGGCCAGTCCGCGCCTGATCGATTTTGTGAGATTATTGGAGAATTTTTCATTGCTGGTTCCGATTTAAGTCAACAGGTGGGGCAGCCGCAGGCTCAATTATTATTCAAGCAAAGCAAGTCCCGAATTAATCGCTATTTACTTAAAAAAGGATTGGCTGGCCGGCTGCGAATCAAGCTCGGTTCCGGTGAACCGGCACAGCGTCAGGGGGGATATTATGACCCCTATGCCGCTCAAAAGGTGCTTCTGCTAAATGATTCACAATCCATTATCCAAAATCTGCAGGTGGATGGCTTTACAGCAGAAGGATTGCTTCAGGCGCGTTCGCCGTTAAACGGGATTTTTCATACCAGTGATTTTCGGACGTTTCAATCGAACATAATGGAAAGACTGCGGCATACACCGACACCGGACCTGGTACGTACTTTTTATCATATCAAAACAGTTCAGGCGAATTACGAACAGAAAATTCGCGACCTATCTGAAACTTTTTGGGGCTCGCGCCGACGGCTTCAGGAAGAGATGGAAACTCAGTTGGATGTTCTGATGAAAGGTCAGCTTTCGCCGGCTTATTTGGATTTTGTTCAATTGGTGCAAAAAAATTATCAGCATATTCTGTATGGTCATGCCGAAGATATGGCGGGGATTCATGTGGTTTCGTATTTTGTTTCGCGCGCCCTGCTTTCAGTACGCGATAGGCCCACTGTCCGCCCGACAAAGGAGGCTGGTGAAGATCGGGGACGGCAGATTGTTGAGCACCTTTCGGGGACTTTACCATTGAGTGAACATGGAACGTTGTTGCGCGCAATTGGGCATAATAAAGCGCAAACCATGATTCTTGGGATCAATCAGCTTACGACCGGATTATTTCGTGCAATGCGTGAATTCGTAGGCGAAGGTAAAAGTTTTGACCAACAGTTATTTAGATTGCAAAATGAAATATTACCACATTTGCCAGTGAAGGACATTTTGAATACACTCAGGCTCTATCATCAACCGGATCTGAAATATTTGAGGCTTTTGGAACCAACTTTTCCACCAGGAAATAGCAGCCTGAAAACGATTTATGAAGAACAAAGAGTTCTGTCTGATTTTATTCCCTATTTACAGGCAGAATTGATGCGCCGGAACGGATTAGGGAAACTCAGTCGTCCGACGAATGGAAAGGGACCTTTGAGTGGTGCGGCGCTTCAGGCGATCCGTCCGGATTTGGCCGTACTTTTACAAAAGGACATTTTTAATTCTGATATGAAAACAATTTTTGATGGGGCATTCACGGCGTCTTCCTTGTCGGAATTTTCCCGGGAATTACATCGTCGGCGACAAATTCAGGCGACACAGGCAGAAATCTGGAATTTTCTGGAAGAGCCGATTGGGGAACAAGTGAAAAGTTTTTTTGAATTGGCACGCGCCATCAAATCACTCCGGAGCGAAGGCAAAATTTCAGTTCCGAAATTGAATGTGGTCTCACGAAGTCAGGTCAGCCGATTGGGTGCTGAAGTGAATCGTATGCTGCTGGATATTGCCGATGATAGTATGCGCCAATTCCTGATCGCAGCGGTTCAGTATTTACTCTATTTGCCGGAAACGCTGGAAGATATTCCGGAAGCCGTCCTGATAGCTTTACGTGATGTTCAAAAGATACTCAGTCTGGACGACCAGGCGCTCAGTCCCGCCGACCAGAAATATCTGCAGTTTTTATTTATCAGAATTGCGCGAGTGGCGGGGGAGAGTGGATAAACGGTATCGATCTGATGTAAAAAAAGTCCAATGTTATGATGCTGCTTGATTCTTGTTTACCTGCAAATTCTGTTTTCTGGCTTGTGATTTTTCAGCTTGAAACGTGGTGATAGGTACAACTTGAATCCAAATCTCTAAATTTTTTTTCGCATCCGGCCTTCGTTGAATCGCAACAACTCGTATCAAATCACCCAGTTTTAATTGGCCAACTGCTGGTTTATAACCCGTTTCTGTTGGTGGGCCTAATCGGACATTTGTCGTGCGTATAACTCGCAGGGTGTCATCCTGGTAGATATAGGTGGCCTCTCTTTTACCTCGGTATGTTGTTGATTTTCCGATAACACGAAAACGGACTTGAGTAATTTTTTTATTTAAACCTTTTTTTGATTTTTCCTGTTGACCATAGTACGCCCACCCACCAATTGTCACCGGATTGATATTCCGGAGTTGTTCCGCAAATGATTCTGAAGAGATACGCATGTCTTCCGAAATTCCGTGAAGTATTATTTTTAAACTATCCTGAGCCAGATTTATGTTTGTTTTGAGTGAATCAAGTAAAATTTTGTTTTCTTTTAATATTTCACTTTTCGCTAATGATAGCACCTGTTCCTGAAGGTTATCCGTTACAATTTGTTTGATGATAATATCAATAAGTGTTGTATAACCGATGTATGAGAGAAGCCCAAGAAACAAAGAGGCTATCGTGATGGCCCAAATCATTCTTTTATTAATCATTGAATTTACCTTTTTCATGATTAAATATTCTGCATTCTTTCGCCTTAATTTCTTAATCTCATGGTTTAAAAAATTGATTTTCTGTTCATATTTTTGTTTTTCACCATCATGATGCGCTTGAATTGTTTTATCAATTTCATTCATGTTAAGGTCTCCTTCATTTTGTAGATAATTAATAATAACTCATTGAATGCATATCATAATTGATATCATTTGGGACTACCGATTATATTCATCACATTTGACGATTCATAATTTCAATTAAGCCAAATTTTCGATATTTTTTATAAAATTAACCGAGATATTTATACTATAATTTCATCATCATCTAATATCCATTAATTTATAATAAATAAAATTTCGGCACTGTTCGATATTTTTGAAGTGATATAGTGATTTATCATCATCAATTTTATAAATTTTCAAAATTATAGCGTGAATGATTATGATAAATGATTCGGAAGATTTATAATGGAAGAAAAATGCGTGGCAAGATACCAATTGAATATTTATGTCTTGATTTCTAGCTAATGAGAGTATCTTCTGTAATTTTTTTTGATTTTAGCGCTTCATTTACTGTTTCCAACGTTGCGATTCGTCCCAAATCCCGCCAAAAGACTTCAGATTTAGCAACACCTTCGATTCGTTCTCCGGCATTTGCCCATTTTAAATAGCAATCAATAATCGAAAAACAACCCGGTTCATTCATCATTTCAAAAATACGGGATGAAATAACCTGAATTCCATTAAAAGCCAGTAATTTTGGGCCATTTTTGAGTCCTGGATAAATTTCCTCGCCTTCTGCCTGGCGTTCCAGCAGCAGATTTTGGTCGTTAAACACAAGATAGCGTTTGGTCGGTCGAAATTGTGTAAAGAGGGTGGCCAGATTTTGATGTTCTTGATGAATTTGGATTAATTCATTTAAACGAACAGTTGATAAAACATCGACATTATGAACCAGAAACCAGGGAGAATCCTGCAGGAAGTAAGCCGCTTTTTTGATGCCGCCGCCTGTCCCCAATATTTCATTTTCCCGGGATAATTCAATTTGAATGTTAAAATTATTTTTTTGCTTAAGAAATGTTTCGATCATCTCCGGAAAATGATGAACATTGATAATTATCGAATCAAATCCTGATTTTATCAGTTTTAAAATCACCCATTCCAGTAAAGGTTTGCCACCGACTTCAACCAAAGCTTTCGGTTTGTTCAGTGTCAAAGGCTGTAATCGGGTACCATAGCCAGCAGCTAAAATCATTGCTTTCATATCATTAGCGCTCTTTCTCATTTTTTTGAATTAACAACCAATCCGATAAAAATACCAGCCGCCAGTATTAAATCAATAAAAATGGCTTGCATGATGGTTTGTGGACCGGCGTAGGCGAATAATTGACCACAAAGTATCGGGAAAAGCATTCCGCCGGCGCTTGCACTCATGAAAAAAAGACCATTCACCCGTCCGGTAATCGACATATTTTGTTCTGCCCACGCCAGATTCATTGGAAAAATTGAGGCAATAGAAAGACCAAAAACAGCGGTTCCAATCCAGAGTGCGGTTTTTGAATATGGCCAAAGCAGAATCGTTCCCAGCCCGATAAAAATCCCAATCAAATCCCACAACAAAATTGTCCGCGGCGGAAATCGGACGGCCAGCAAAATAGCCAGGAAGCGCCCAAATGTGAGTGTTCCCCAGAAAATTGATGTGAGATAAGCCGCTGCCGCTGGATCTCCCAGTTTCATCTCGATGGTGTAAGTAAATATCCAGCCGCCATAACCGGTTTCGAAGGCCGTATAGACAAAAAAGAAAAGCAGCAGAAAATAGAGAAATCGCGGCTTTGATCGACGATTATTTTCTTTTGAAATATGATGGGTCGGATGTGGTTGCGGTAACGGAAAAAACCACAACATCGGGATCATTAACAATAAAGCCAAAATCCAGTATGCCAGGCCGACTGTCTGGTTGGTGATAATCTGTGCAATGATAATTGGCGAAAGAAAAGCGCCAATCCCGAAGCTAAAATGAAGCCCATTCATAAAGGGTCCGACTTTCGAACCGTGTAGCCAGACAATCAGTGTATTCCCTCCCACATCCAGCATCCCTTCTGCTGCGCCAATCAACCAGAAAATGATGAGTAATACAATCAATAATCCCATTAAAGGGACCAATCCCATAAAAATACTCAGGAAAAAAATCGTTGACACCAGCAGAATCCGGCCAGAAAATCGGTCATATAATCGGCCGCCGACAAAAGAACCGCTGAGATAGCCAAAGGAGCGGGCGGTAAATAAAAAGCTGATCTGCTGGATTTTTGAATTTGTCTGCGCCGCAAGAGCCGGTAATGTTGGTCCCAATGATGCGCAAACTAATCCGAGGCCGACAAAGCTTAAAAAATAGCCAAATGTAACAAGATATTTTTTAGAAGGTAAAATTCCGTTTTCTATCGGTATGGGAATTAATGCTTTCATTCATGTTCCGGATTGATTCTGAAATAAATGACGCAAAATAATTGGCCACAAAATAAATATTTTTTGACTTCAAAGCAACATCTTTTTATGATATTTCTTGACATTCCATTTCGCTTTCGTTATATTGAGGAAGAACAGAGAAGATTCGTGGTTGTCATTTGGTGAGGCGTCATTTGTGATGCATAACTCGTAATTGGAGTTTATTTATAATATACTCAAGTTGGAATTGTTTTCGGATATTATCACTGTCATTCAAAAGCCTAACCCTTTCCCAGGTGGCTGATCTTGACCCACATCTGGGTACTGGACACGGGGAAGTTAAAAAATACAGGAGAATTAGTGCGTGACCGGCGCCTTTTGAACTCACCCCCCAGGCCCCCTCTCTTGAAAGAGAGGGGGAGAAGCCGTTTACTCCCCCTTCTCTTTTCAAGAGAAGGGGGTTGGGGGGATGAGTTCAAATGAGTGACTTTTACAAATCAGGCCTTTTTTTGAGCGGTCTTCTCATTTAACTTCAATTCCCTGTGTACAGTAGAAGATGTGGGACATGCTCAGCCCAGGGGAAGAGGGAATAGCTGCGCCTACTCCCTCCGGGAAAGGGTTGAGGTGAGGGCAAGAAAAACCGAAAACCACTTTAAAGCTTGTATAGTTGGATTCAAACTTAGCCACCTGAAATAACATTAAAAATGATCCGATCCCAAAAATATCGAAAAGCAACAATTTCTATTATTAATAAAAAAGCGTTCTGGAATGTTTATGATCATCTGGGGACTTTGATTTTATTAAACCTTCTCTCCTTCGTCTTCATTCTCACTTTTGTTGGAATTCCGTTGGCATTGAGTGGATTATTTGGCGTCACAAAGCAAATTGCATATTATGAGTCGGTTGAATTCCGTGATTATTGGTCAAATACTAAAAAGTATTTTAAGAAGGCTTTTTCGCTGGCAATATTCATAATGATATTCCTCTTTTTATTGGCCGCAAATTTATATTTCTATTACTTTCAAATTATATTATCACACACTGACGCCAATATGCGTATTATATTTTCAATCATGTTAGGGGGGATGGTCTGGCTCTGCATCATTTTTTTGATATTTCTCCATTATCTTTTTCCAATGATGGTCCAATTTGGCGACAAATTTGTTTCGCTATTGAAAAAAAGCTATTTTCTTATGTTGGATAATATTGTGGTCTCGCTGTATCTGTTTATCACGTCCACTTTCTGGTTTGTGCTGGGAATTTATACGGGAATTATTGCTTTTTTCTTTAGTTTTTCCGTCGTGAGTGTGGTTTGCCAAACAGCCCTGCGCGAAGTGTTAAATCAATATCAGCCGGAAGCTTTGTCGAAAGATGAGGAGGTGCGGGGTTTTCGGGATTTGATTCGACCGTGGCGATTATAATATGTGAAGCGTAATGCGTGAAGCTTAATGCGTGATAAGTAATACTTCAAACGTAATAAATAACCAGTTACGTATTACGTTTCACGCATCACGTATTACGCCCATTAATTCTCACCCGTAAAAATCTCGGAAAATAAATTCGCAAATCATTGAGACAGGCATGAAAATCTTTGGAATTGGTGACATAGCTGATGATCAATTCATTTTCGGTAGTGGCCAGTTCAGGATGCGCCTTGGCGGCATAACAGAAATATTCGGGATTCCATTAGCCATCGGGACCATGATAAATAGTAGTCGGTTCAGAAAAGGGACTGAATGGTGGGCAGCGGTGATTGCCGCAATTCTCGCTGAAATAAATGATAATTAAGGTTTTGACTTTGTAGTAATTGGTGTGTGTCCGAAAATAGCCAATTCTGTCATGGCGAGGCGTTTTTTGCCGAAGCCTGTTTTTTAGGCGCGCAATCCCCTCATCAAACGGCTGAGATTGCTTCGTCGCCCAAAACGTTCCTCGTAATGACCGTACTGGAGGCTTTTGCGGACCGACTCTTCTTAGTGTCGTAGTCCCTTCGTAGTTAAAGTTTATGAATAATCCAGGCTCGTTTCGCACTTAAAATTCATCAAATTTATTTCTATGGCCTCTTTATTCTGTGGCTAATTTTTTCTTTTTAAAAATTTATTCGTTGTGATAAAATTATTATCAATCATTAGGTTTTTAAAAAAAATTTTGCGACGGTGTTCTTTTTGATGATATAAAATCTGACCCCTCACCCGAACCCTCGCCCCAAAGGGGAGGAGGAATAGTTACGCCCTCTTCCATTGGGAGAGGGTTCGGGTGAGGGTCATGAGTGTAACTCACAAAAAATTTCTATAAAGTGTACAGTAGTGAAAATAAAATTGAGGTTATCATGAAAATAGCATATTTCGATTGTTTTTCCGGCGCCAGTGGCAATATGATTCTGGGCGCCCTTATCGACGCCGGGCTGGATGCCAATCTTCTGAAACTGGAACTAAGCAAATTAAATATCAGCGGTTACCAACTGCTGGCACAACAAACGGAAAAAATGCATATTGCCGGCACTTATGTCGATGTCGTTCTGGAAACGGAGCAACCGGAACGGCATCTGGCTGATATTGTTGAAATTATCCAGACAAGTTCGCTGTCGAAATCAACCAAAGACAAAAGTATTGCCATTTTTAATCGGCTTGCCATTGCCGAAGCAAAAGTTCACCGGACCACCCCGGATCGAATTCATTTCCATGAAGTGGGTGGCGTAGATGCCATTGTCGATATTGTCGGTTCGGTTATCGGGCTGGAAAAACTGGGGATTGAACAGGTTTACGTTTCAGCGTTTCCCGCGGGACATGGTTTTGTTAAATGTGCGCATGGCCGATTGCCGTTACCCGCACCGGCCACAATGGAGTTACTGCAGGGGTTTTCGATTATTAAATACCCGGTTGCCGGCGAATTTGTGACACCAACCGGTGCGGCGATTTTAACGACATTGGGACAAAAAGTAAATCAATTACCGACATTTGATTTAGTTAAAATTGGGTATGGTGCCGGCACAACGGATTTTCTAATTCCCAATCTCCTGCGGATGATGATTGGCGACCTGGAACAGACGGATGAAATGCAGCTCGAATTTCTTTCATTATTGGAAGCCAATCTCGATGATCTGAATCCGGAAATTTATACGCATCTTTTTAAGCTTTTCTTTGAGGCAGGTGCCCTGGATGTGTATCTTACACCGGTTGTGATGAAAAAGAATCGACCGGGCAACATATTTTCCGTGCTCTGTCGACCGGAAGATTCATTGAAAATGAAAAGCCTGATATTCACTGAAACCACGACTTTTGGTTTACGCGAACGAATGATTCAGCGATGGGCTTTACATCGTGAATTTAAAAAAGTGAGCACAAAGTGGGGCGATATTCGAATAAAACTAGCAAAACTTCGTGGAAAAATCATTCAATCAGCACCGGAATTTCAGGATTGTCAAACGATTGCGGAGAAAAATGAAGTGCCAGTGAAAGAAGTTTATAAACAGGCGATGGCAGTGTATGTTCAATCTGTTGAGAAAGTGTGAAGAACTCACTTTTCTAATTATGCTTAAAATTCTCAAATGTAAATTTTTGCTATTCTGAATCAATGAAAGACCCACTCCTGCCATAATAGCTATACACAAGAATATAACTCATTAAAAAAAAATGAATTGCCACGAGCTTTAGCTCGTGGATCCAATTGCCCCCAAAATTTTTAAAGTGGGTTTTAACCCACAGCTGTATAACGACGCGGGCTTAAAAGCCCGGTGATTAGGGGGCGTTCAAAAAACCACGAGCTAAAGCTCGTGGCAATTCAAGAACAACTTAAATAGTTCCCTTCCATTTTCATTTTAGAATTTCCGGTTCCATACCTATTGAATCAACACCAATTTCCGGCGTTCAATATAGCCATCGACTCGCATTTCATACAGATAAATTCCTGACGACAGCCCACTGGCATCAAATTCAATAACATGATTTCCCATCGATTGTCTTCCACGATAGATGGTTCGTAACTTTTGACCCAATAGATTATAAAGTATCAGGCTCACCTCTTCATTTTTTGAAAGTTGATAGGGAATAACCGTTCGTGAGTTAAATGGATTGGGAAAATTTTGATAAAGTGCAAATTTATGAGCAAAAACAGTCCCGGAAGGATTGATATTTATTTCAGTTGGATGAATCATCACCTGAAAGTCATCCAAAAAGAGCGTGCCGCTGCCATTTTCGCCACTTCCTTTGGTGAGGTATAAAATGAGCTGCGCGATGGACGATAGATTCATTTCACCGGTGCCAAAATATTGTTTAAATTGCCGAAAAGGAATTTCCAGTTCAGTCCCGCTCGTTCCTGTTAAAACATAATCATAGCTCCAGATTCTGCCTTTGCTTTCCTTAAACATAATCGACAAAGTTCGTCCGGAGCCATCAGGTTTAAGCCACATTTTCAAGCCTGAAAAAGGACGCCAGTTCATATTCAAAGTGCGAACAGCGCCGGCAAAATAGGGTGAACCCACCGAATAGTCCATTTTTAAACCATGAGAGCCTGTTTCCGATGATAAATTTTCCAAACTGAGTACCGTGTGCGTGCCATTGTAAATTTTCCAGGCAGTCTCAAATTGTGCTGCTGAGGCATAATTTTCAAAATTGTCAATGATTATGCTATTCTTAATTTCCACATAAACCGTATCGGCAATGAGATCGGCAGCCGAGGCGACCAGCATTACCAGGCCAGTCTCTTTGCCAGGAATGATGGCGCATGTTACCTTGCCATTCATCGCATTTACATCAGCGTTTCCAAGGAGAATTCCGGGTCCGGTCATTTTAAGTTGAATTTTATTGTCGGCATTCAAACAAAATCGTTCGGCTGAATCCTGAACATAACAGGTGATATGGGCAGTATCCGGTGTTGTTATTAATAATGAAGGTTTTGAGCATATCAATTTCAATCGGGCCGGGATCCCCGCAATTCCTGCCGGGGTAATCAGAAAAGCGACATCACTTTGAGATGTTGTCATTTGCGGTGTTTCATATTCAATAACCTTATTAAAACAGCCCACTGTTTGCGAGATGAATACTTTCCCGGTCCAGGTATCGTACCACCGGATAAAATAGGAACCGTCAGATAATCCTCGAATTTTGAAATTTTTTCCCGCCACATCCAGGCCATCAATCTGGCGAATCCAGCCAAACGCCAGCGAATCGCTTTTCATACAATAGGCATCCGATTCATACGCCGTCATCTCCGCTGGCGTGAAATGATTTGTTGAAAAATTGATTTCAGGAATAATCTGCGCAAAAGCTTTCATTTGTGCCAATACATCGCTGGTCACGATACTGCTGCTGTTATAATCCCACCAGAAAGGAGTAGCGGCCAATCCAGTCGCCCAACATGACCAGAGCGCGTTATGAAAAAGCGCGGTGTATTGAGGGGTATTAATGGGCACATAGACGGACGAATACCCCGTCTCACCAATAATGCCGGGCTTGTTATATCGATTCCAGAAATCGCGGGAAACTTCAACATAATTTTGAAAACTACTGCGCAGAGGATTGGATGGATTAAACGCCCAGCCGGAATTTTCGTATATCTCGCGATTGGGAAGATCAAATATCTGGTAGCCATTGGGCCAATTACATTCCCGTGAGCCATGCTGCGAACCGGTGGTTGGATGTTGAAAAGGATCGTTTTCTTTAAAAAATTGTTGAACCTTTGCGCACCACTGTTCCGCAACCACATGACTGCCATACGCCCAACCATCAGTCCCGGTAATTTCACAGATAATCTGCCAAAAAGCAACAAATTGGCTGTATCCCCATCGGGCAATGATATAACGATACTGCTTTTTTTGATATTCCCAGGCTTGCTGATTTCCATAAATATCCTGTGCGGTACAAATCGTTTTGTAAGGATTTCGGCTCCAGGCGCCCGGCCAACCACTACTTTTCGCCAGCTTATCGCAAAAGTAATCGTGTGGCCAGAGAACCAACGTCATCATCAAACCATGCTGCGCCGCCATACTCAAAATGTCCTCGATCCGGCCACATTTTAACTGGTCATATCGTCCCAGGCCCGATTCGATGGACTCGATCAAACGCCTGCCGCCGCCATTTCCCTGTCCATCATAAGTGCCATTCCAGTAAAAAAAGATATTGGCGCCATTCGAGGCCAATCGCTGGAGACCGGTATTGTTGACGTTCCAGGGATAACACAAGCCAATGCCATAAAATGATGAACCATCGGCATACTTCAAATAATGTGGATTTTGGGGATTCAGTTGCACCCAGCCATGATGCTTTGATTCAATCGCGGCAAATTTATAGACCACACTTTTACCGGTTCCAGTCTTATCACGAGCGGTTAAATCGTACGTCCAGGTGCCGATTTCATCCGGTGCAAAGCGCACTTTCCATTGATGAGCACTTTGATAATCATCATAAAAGCCAAATATCTTCCAGACTTTGCCGGAAGGTGCGGTAAATTGCGCCTGCACATCAATTTCATCCGGATTATATGGATTTTGATAGGAAGCCTGTCCCATCCCGACTTTAATTTCAAATTTTTCATACAAACCAACGGTCTCGCTATTCACGCCATCAACCCAAATTGTGGGAGTTGAACTATTACCGGCGGTCAATAGAGCGAAAATAATCAATACAAAAATGAGAATATGCGCCATGCGAAATCTTTGAAGAATCGGTTGTGGCATGATCTGTACTCCTGAAACTGGTGATGAGAAAGTGATAGAACCGAAATCGTTTTCGTATAAAAGGATATGACATTTTTGATCAAAAGTCAAGGTTTTTTTTAAGAATGTTCGTTGGAAAGATTGGGTTATATGATGATTATTTTATCTATTCGCGTAAAGAGAAGAGGAAGATTTTAACCGTAGATTACACCGATACAAACAAAATCAATCGGTTAAACCTGATCGTTTTACCTTTTTTAAATGGCAGAATAATTAGTGCCTGTCCGAAAAAGCCACCAGGCTGTCATCGCGAGGAGCGTTTTGTGCGACGAAGCAATCTCCAGTGATACCAAAGGGGGATTGCTGCGGCAAAAAGCGCCTCGCAATGACAGGTCTGGTTCTTTTCGGGCAGACACTAATTAATAGCAGAATGATTGATTGCCGTCGAAAAACAAATTATCAAATAATTATGCTGCCATCAAATTATTCTGCCGGAAAATTATGATAATCATTTTGACCCAAATAATTTTGAAATCAAATCTTTTACTTGAAACCAACCCCTGATAAAGTCAAAATAATTAAAGTCAAAATTATGAAAAGCAAGAGACAAATCCTGTCC
>DYKB01000226.1 GCA_020722815.1 Caldithrix sp.
AGACGCAGCACTCCATTTTTTCTCGTTCCGCTGGTCTCCGGCGGAATGCAGCGGCACCGCTCGGCGGCGTGTCATAAAAACGTGTCTCGCCAAAAAAACAACTCGCAACGGAAACCGTTGCCGTGGCATTACACCGCTGAGCGGTGTAACGAGCGAGTGTCTGGTGCCGAATTAAATGGAGTGCATTCTCTGTGTGAATGCATGCCAACGCAGTTGGCATAGTTAGAATTTTTCTTATACCCTGAAATTTTAAAATGAATCGTTTTTTCTTTGCTGAAATCATTCCCAGTGAAGTCTTGACCCCCTCTGTTTCTCCCAGTTTTGAAAAAGCGAAAATGGGGAGAGAACCCGGCTTCCTCTCCCCCAAATTCCGTTTTTTGGAATTTGGGGGAGGCAGGAGGGGGTCTTTCATTGCTTCATTACCTCATGAATTTCCATTTTAGAATTTCAGGTATAAAATCAATTCTCATTCTTACAGACAATCCTCTATTCGCCGACTCCGTCGGCGGCTGCGACATAGACGCAGCACTCCAATTTATCAAAATTCGTTTCCCAACTTACGGAAAGTGCGTGCCGGCCTCCAGACGCGCTTTCCCGAATTGCGGAAGGTGCGTGCCGACTTCCCAACGCGCTTTCCCGAATTCTGGAAACACACTCCAGGGCTCCGGAGTCACTTTCCAGCATTTAAAAAAATCTTTTCAATTCAACGAGAGATTCAATTTATTTGATGTGAGGATTTTTTTTACAAAAGCAGCCGCTTTGCCAAACCTTTAACCCGTAATACGACTGAATAAATGAAGGTGATTTAATGAAAATATAACGCTGAACCTCGCCAGGTGCAAGGTTTGATAAAGCTGGGATTGCTGGGTTCTGATAGTCATCAAGCTTTACCAAACCAGGGGTACTAACTATGTTTCGTGGATTTATATAAATCTTTTCGTTTATTTGATTTCGGTGGAACGGCAAGGTTTGGCAAAGCGGTGTGGAGGCTTTGCCAAACCTTCAACCCGGATTTTGGCTCAATTTATGATAATAATTCAACGAAAAGATGATGCTGAACCTCGCCAGGTGCAAGGTTTGGTAAAGCTGGGATTGCTGGGTTCTGATAGTCATCAAGCTTTACCAAACCAGGGGTACTAACTATGTTTCGTGGATTTATATAAATCTTTTCTTTTATTGAATTTCGGTGAAACAGCGAGGTTTGGTAAAGCGGAGGGGAGCTTTGCCAAACCTTCAACCCGGATTTTGGCTCAATTTATGATAGTTATCCGTATCCCTTCGGTGAACCCACCTTTTAAATTAAAAATAAAATAGCTATATTC
>DYKB01000010.1:0-32400 GCA_020722815.1 Caldithrix sp.
CAAGAAAAAAATTACTCCACCCCAAAAAATTTATGCGTAACGATTAGCTCCCCCATGGGGAGTGGAAATAGCAACGCCCTCTCCCTTTGGGAGAGGGTTGGGGTGAGGGTCTCTAGTGCAGCTTAATGACGATTTAAGCGATATACTAAAAAGTGTACGGCAACAAAATCATTATTCCACTTTAATGATCACAACACTAATATTATCTCTGCCACCATGTTGATTGGCCAATTCAATCAATTTTGAACAGGCCACCTGCGGTGATTCTGCTGTATTTAAAATCTCAATTATCTCATCCTCAGAAACCAATTCCCAAAGCCCATCCGAACAGAGCAGCAGGCTGTCACCGGATGTCAATGGCTGGGTAAATAAATAGGGCATTTCATATTTTTCCGCCATAAACTGCAGATTTTTTTCCAGATCCTTTTCGCCCAGACAACGCAAAATCTGATTCCGCTGCGGATGCTGCCTGATTTCTGCATAATCAATCCGTTTCTGCTTATAAAACAGATACACCAGCGAATGATCTTCTGTCAATTGATGTAGTTGATTTCCGTTAAAATAGTACGCCCGCGTATCGCCAACATTGACAATATAGGCCGTTTCACCAATAACCAGCGCCGCTGTGATGGTGGTTCCCATATCACTTTCTTTGGCACGGGCAATCTGATAGACCTTTTCATTCGCCGCCAAAATTGCATCAAACATAATTTTACGGATCGAAAAATCAGTCAATTGGCCAAAGTTCATTTCGGAATTTGAAAGAAATAAATCGCGATTAATTTGATTCGCCACAATTTCAATGGCAATTTTGCTGGCAATCTCGCCATTTTGATGCCCTCCCATGCCGTCCGCTACCAGACCAAGCGTCACGGGAATGGGTGAATTCGCCGAAAATTGTGAAAATTGATACGTCGCCACGCTATCCTCATTCAAACTGCGAATCAGGCCCGTATGTGTCGCTTTTCCGGATAATAATGTAACTTTTTCGGCTGGCGGATTATTCATTTTCAAACCTTCCGGATGAACGGGCGGCTGGATCGAATGCTGTTTCAATGATTGAAATTCCTCAAGCAACGCTTTTAAAGTGATTATTTTTCCTGAAATGGTTTCCAGCAGTAAATCGCGAATGACGGAAACCAGGCCTTTACCCGTTTTTGAAGTTAAGTTGAGACGCGTCAGCTTCAGGAGCATCCGGCAAAATTTGACCAGATCACGCCGCTGTTGCAGTTGAATCCGCCGGCTGTTCGTGGAAGAAAGCTGATGAAATTTACATTTAGTAAAACCAGCGAATTGCGGGCCATCAGGTCGTAAAAATATCGATTCCAGCGTCAGTTCGGGCTGAAAAACTCCATTGGCATGAAGATAACTTAACGCCTCACCCAGTACCAGCGACCAATTCAGCAGGCTCACCGGATTAATTCGGGAAATATCCGCCAGCGTTTGGCCACCCCATTGCGTGGAGATGACATAAAACCTGCCTTCATATTGAAAGCGTTCAAAAATTGCTAAAATACCTTCATTTCGAATTTCACGTAAAATTAATTCTTTATAGGGATTGGTGCTGTGGCGATCACTTTCGATCATTAAAAAATGATTATGCAGCAAATCCTGACCGCATCGGGGACAAAAGTCCTGCATATCGACTTTTATGCCACAATAGCCACACCAGAGCGCGGATGCCAGCAGGTCTTTAACCAGATAAAAATTCATTCCCGCCCGGGAATGTATTAATTTCTCGATAGCATAGCGTTGATTGATTAAGCGTTGAATAGATAAATTGGCCGTTGAAATTTTGTTATTTGCAGGATGTGAAGATTCCAGATCGGGAACTATTTCCATCAGTTCCTGCCGATTAACCAACGTGGTAACCGAAACAGGAGTGAATTGGTTTTGCCTTGCCAGCGGGAATTCTTCAGCATAATGAAGCTGCAATGTTGGCTGCAGGGGTTCAGTTTTCGAATCAGAATGACTCATTTTTTATCTCACTTTCCTCAGTAATCGGTTCATTGTTCAGGGTGTAAATGAAACGCCGGACTGTCATTGCGAGGCGTTTTTTGCCGAAGCAATCTCCTGTGTTACGAAAAATGGCTTCGCGCTGATATTGATGATAATTCAATATAATATTACTGCTATCTCATTCATTTCCCCCAGCCTCATTCGCCGATAAAACAACCACCTCGCCAGTAATCCAGTGACGAGGTGGTGCAGTTGGGAATTGAGGTTCAATGTCTTTTTCAATCTCGGGAGTTACAAGTACTTTCTTTCACCACGATTTTTGATATAATTCTGATAATCCGGTTCAGACTCCGTTTCAGTTTTCGTGGTTTGCTGCTTTTTCTCATTTCGTTTATATGAAGCCACCAAAGTTGTGGCCGTACCAATAATAAGTCCGCCAAAGCCACCGATGACAAAGGGCCAGACGGCCTTCGTCTGCTTTTCGGGTGACCCGGCTTCCACCAGCGCGGTTTGGTCAGTTAAAGAATCCGTCCCGGTATTCGCCACCATAACTGAATCAGTGCCAGCAGTTCCAGAAGCCAGATTTTCTGTCGTCTTTAAATTCCTGCCAGCATAAAGTTCCTTTTCAGCCTCCACCAGCGTATTGACCCGTGACAGACTATGCGCGCGGTGCAATTTTTCCATGACGGCTTGACTGGGAATCAATACCGTTTCACCTGGATATACCATATCCGAATCCGGAGCCCGATTAATCAAAGCCAGTTCATGCCAGTACTTCGCCGTCCCATAATATTGTAAAGAAATCTTACTTAAATATTCACCCTGTAAAACCTGATGCACTGTCGGCTCCTGCACAAACGCATACTTAATCGCATTCGGTGCCGCAAACGCCAGCAGGCTAATCACCGCTAAAAATAATACAATTAATCTCTTCATAAAGTCCTCCTTCAGACCTGTCATCTTTAGTGAATGTATCTTCAGTCGATAAAACTTTCTTCATATTGATTATTTTTTGTTAATTTTGTTCAGGAGTTATACAAAGGGAGTGCCAGAAATTTTGTATATCACCTAACTAATTGTAATTATAATATTTATCAGATTAATAATTTGAAATAAAAAATGGGGAATAGGTGGTGGGGGAGTGTAAAAAGGAATGGTGGTTAATGAGGTTTGGAGAATATAGTAATGTTTAATTAATTGAAATTTAAGGGGTTAATGGATTTTTATCTGATTGAATGAGGGAGTGTAAAATTTACATGGGTAATTTTTAGGATTTCATTGGAATATTCTTCCGAAAGAAATTTTCGCATATTAATTTAAAAGCCGCCTGCTTTCCAGAATTTGCTGCTACATGAGTATTTAATATGGAAACTGGAAATCGTTTATGACAAGATAGTACATTCATTAGTTGATTTAGAGATGTTTGTAGGTTAGTCGACGGGATATTTGAAATTATGATTGGGCTTTGACATAATTTTCTCTCAGTAGTTTAACATTTCGCTGAATCGATAACATCACCAAAAAAAGAGCGATAAAGGCAATAAAGATAATACTTCCCCCTATTAATTTCCAGGCCAGATTACGATATTCTGCCTTGCTCTGTTTTTTAGAAGCCAAAATTTGTTCGGCTTTTGCCAATTCAGCTTCATATTCAGAATTTAATGCATTTATCTGATACTCACGCGCCTGATTCTTATTTAAGAATAAATCATAGTAACTTGCGAGAGCCATTGGTTGTTCCTCAACCTGAAAGGATGGGAGCAATTCAATAAACAAATTTGTCGGTTCCTGCTGGCGAGATAATTCTTTAAACTCACGATAATAGTATCGAGTAAGAACATCCAATATTGATTTTCTGGTAGCTGGATCAAATTTGGGCAGGATTTGGTTTGCATATTCAATGAATGGCCGTCCATCATTCGGATTTTTTTTCTTGAAATTGACCAAATCTCTTAAATAATCAATTTTCTCGGTGGAAAAAAGAGCTACCGAGGACTTTAAGAGATTCAAACATGAAAGCGTCGAAGGAACATCTTCTTCTGCCGATTCGATTAAATTCGCCAGAACCATGTACCGCAAATCAACCGGGAACGGAGATAAAAAAGACAAATAACTGTCTAATATCTGTTTTTTAGATTCAAACGAACTTGCATTTGCCTTCCGGAAGCCCCGCTTTAACTGGTCAGCTATCCCCACGCGATCAACAACCCAACGATTTTCGTACCAGCCTCTTTCCCAATGCCCCCGACTTTCCCAGGCAAACTTATCTGGGGGTAATAAAACTTTTAAACTGTCTAACACTAGCTGATATGCCTTTTCAGTCGGATCGACTTGTGGTTCAGCAATCATTGGCGGTATCGGTTCCGGGACGACTGGAACAGGAGTCGTAGAAAGATCTGCTGTTTTGGCTGTGGGGGTTACCATGGTGGGTGGTGCAATTTGTAACTTAATCTCATCGGCGGTTACTTTTACTGGTTCAGGAAAGTCAGGTTTATCGACGCCAGGCTTTAAACTGGGCGTAATTCCCCATAAAAAAATGAGTAGGCCCCCGATTAAAGCCAATGCAGCCAGACCAATAAGAAAATGCCAAAAGAAGTGGGATGTTTTAAAATAAAATTTTTCTTCGAAATTTTCCAGAAATGATAATTTCATAAGGTGCCTCCCTTGATTTTTAAAAGAAATAATGTGAATTAAAATATGACTAATTGTGCTCAATAATACGCCAAATACCATTCAGATTTAATATCTTTTCGACTTCAATCTCATGTGTCTCTGTCGGGGTTACATTCACGACAATGTAATTATTTCGCAAAAATGCAATAAACTGCCCGATAGGTCGATTGGTGCCCGTTTTAAAACCAGCGTAAGTGAGACGTCGGAAAATATTTTTAATGAATTTATTAATTTTCTCCTGCTCTTCTTTATCCACATTTTGAATTTTAAGATGCAGACTTTCTTTTTGCTTTTCGCTCATTGATGGTGACTCCTCAAATTGCCGGTGAAACTGATACAATTTTCGTTGATAGCGACTCTCCAGTGAATCAAGTTCAATTTTTTCTTTCCTTGTTGCCAATTTTATAAAGAGTTCCTGCACCTCGTCATTAAAATCCCCTCTAAATCTTTCTTCGTCAGTATATTCGACTGGTAGATTCGTATATTGCCGATATAAGGCTTCATCTTCGGCTTTAAATCGATATTGAAGGGCACCGTTAATGTCAACATTTTTTATGAATTTAAAATAAGCCCTAGCAAATTGATCGGCAGTTTGAGATTTTTTGGAATTATCGCAATTTACCACTATTATAAAAATTAATAAGTTAAATATAACTAATTTGTTATGCATTGATAATTCTCCTTATTCAAAATTTAATTACTAATGCTCAACAACTCAATTTCTGCAATTATCATCAAATTCGGTGGAATTTCACAAATAAGTCGCGAATTCAAACAGAGTTCCGGTGGGATAATTAATTTTCGTTTTCCGCCCACTTTCATGCCCATCAATCCTTCATCAAATCCTTTGTTCACGCGTCCATAACCGACAATGAAAACCAGTGAATGTCCATCCTTTTGCGAACTGCCGATTTCGGTGCCATCTTCTTTCCAGAGATGGTAGTTTACTTCGACGCGGTCGATTTTTTGAACGATGCGGCCGGTGCCTTCGACCTGATCAATATATTTGAGGCCGGATTCGGTCTGGATAAATTCTACGGGAGGATTGTCTGAAGTCGTCACAGATTCGGATGTTTTGATAGCTTCGATTGATTTTTGACTGTCCGAATTAGTAGCAATTAAGGCTGGTGTGGCCACTGATTCTCGATTTCCGGTTTTGCCAGCATATTTTTCAACCAGTTGATGTACATCTTCCATGAGTTTTTTAGCCGCCGGAATCATTGCAACGACCTGCTCATTTGAAATAACAATTTCTTCATTCAAAATTGGTTGAATAGTGACTTTTCCAAATTCGTTATTGACATAATAATCGGAGATTTTATTCAACAACTCATCGGGATTCGTTATTTTCCAATAATTGCTATCAATGGTAACATCATATTTAGAATTCAGGAGAAAATTGTAGCGTTCATTATCATAAATTGAATTAAATTTGCATTCCCCTTGACAAAAATCAATGCCAATTGAATTATTTATCAGTTTGTTGTATTTTACAAAAGCATAGGAAGGAGCTTGGATACCGGTTCCTGTTTGTGTGACGATATTATTAAAAATTTTACATTCCAGATCGCCGGTAATTCCATCGCGTGTAACATTATCGACCCGATTATTAAGACTGCCCTTAGCGGCGAAAATGCCATTATTTTTAATGTTGCACACCTGATTTTGTATAGCATAGGATTTTGTTCGAATTGCGATGTCTTCACCCGGGAATTCTGGTGTTACATCATATCGCTTTATAGCCAGCACATCGAAATAGTGAACTGAATTTAGAATAGCGGCTTTATCGCATTCAATCCCAACACCCCAACCTTTAAAATTAATAATTCGATTTCCAATACACCGACCTTCGGCTTGAATACCACAGCCGTAATTCTCCCGAACTGCAAAGTTCTCGATGTTATTTCCATAAGCATGATTTGGGGTTTCAATACCGATGGTTTGGCTGCCCTGAATATTTTTAATTTCATTTTCAATGGCATTACCAGCACTAAATATGATGGCAGATTTCAGGGTCATATTGCCTTTAATGGTAATTTGTGATACTTTATTAGCAATCGCATCACCATAACAATCCAGAATATTTACTGCGCGTGACGTAAAAATTTCTGTAATTGTGTTATTAATTGCATCACCCGAACAGGCAATCCCGCCGCCATTAAAATTATGCTGGACAAGGTTATGCTCAACCGCCCCAGCCGTGTAAATACCATAACGTGATTGAAATTTTTGAATAATACACTGACGAATTATTGGTTTGGTATCATGGGCATTGACCAGCGCCTCACAGCCAACCTCCTTAATATCCGCACAACCACCATTCTCAATTATGACATATTCGAGAATGGAGCCTTTTAAATAATTTTTCTTTTCATCCAAAATTCCTGCTGGACTGGATGGCTTAAAAAGGATGCCGCGCCAAAGGTTTCCTGGTGAATAAATTTTTGATAAACAGGTCAATAAAATTTTTTGTTCAGGAGTTCCACGAGCGATTAATTCACCATAAATAATGAATGCAGTCTTGGGAGAAAATTGGATTTCAACACCAGGTTCCAGCGTTAAAGTTACCCCATCCATGAGAATAATGTCAGCATTCACGAAATACGGGCTTTCAGCTTTGGTCCAGGTCCGGGAGGTCGAGATACGGCCGGAGATGTCGGTGGGGAAAGAATTTGAAATCGTTACCAGCAAAAAGATGATAATACTCAGCTTTAAAATGGCCTGTCTTTTCATAACAAATCACCTTTTTATTACAAACCAAGTTAACTGTCTCAATTCGCCTGAATAGTTAATCTCAGGCGAACTGAGAGAGTTTTTAATCTTTACTTCAAAAGCAACATCTTCTTGGTTTCAATGCGCTTATCCAGCTTCAATTGATAGAAATAAATTCCCGATGGCAAGGTAAATCCATTTTCATCTTTTGCATCCCAGACAAAAGTGTAATTACCAGGCGCTTGATTACCCTCAAAAAGAGTTCTGATTTCATTGCCATTCACATCAAAAACAATGAGCGTAACCCCAGATTGTTCGGGAAGAGAATAGGTGATTCTGGTTTCGGGATTGAAGGGGTTGGGATAATTTTGCAGTAAATTAAATTTATCAGGAATCGTCAACTCGGGATTGTTTGTGATAGCAGTCTCTGCTAAAATATGTTCTTTATTTGACTGCTCCGATGTAACAATTATATCATCAAAATAGACAGCATCATTATATGATCCAAGCGTGATATGACCAGCCGGTATCGGCGTATAATCAAAATAATCAATAACTTTTGTGCTATCATAATATATTTTTATACTTCCCCCAATTTTTGTAATTCGGATTTGATGATATAAATTGTCGGCAATAGTCTTGCCATTGTAGCTACCAATTTCGTAACCCGACTTAAAAAGGGTATTTTGGCTGTTCACGCCGTCAAATCGCATGGCATAATAATATCCGCCAGGTACACAATTAAAAGCAATAGTATAATTCGCATTCGGATTTTGCACTAGGTTTTCAGGCGATTTAACCGAAACGCTCAAAGTATAATTATCAAAAGCCGAGTCGGTTAAAGCCGATTGTTCCCCTGCAGTATATGCTGAAGTGTTGATATAATATGCATAATCCCCTTCATCCCAAACAATAGACCAACGGCTGGGAGTTTTCGGGGTCCAACCGTCGGCTATTTGATCTTCAAAATTTTCGGAATAGAGAATATTTTGTTGCGGTACGACAGTCAATAATCCAGCCGAAGCATCATATTTAAAACTATTATCTGATTCATTCGTTTCCTGAATTACATTCGTTGGATCAATTTGAAATGCCACATAGTAAGCGCCGGGTTGTATGCCTGCTGGAAGAGTGCAAGTAATAACAATATCCTGATTTGCGTAGCCTGAAAGCGAGTTTACATAAAGCTGTCCAACAACAGGATCTCCCTCTGTAATAAAATCATTGTCCGAAATTCTGGTATTTACATAGAAACTACCAGAGGTTCCGCTTTCTGTGTTTTGAATTCGAAGGTAATTCGAAAAACTTCCACCAATATTCACAGTCTTTGGTTCAAAATGATTATAACCCTGACCACTCACGACTGTCAAATTTACATTACCAGATGGCGGACTACTCCAATCAGCTTTCACACGATATGAACTTGTCGTACTATAGGCACCGGAGTAGCCATACACTTTGATATAAAATGTTCCGTTCACAACCGATACGGAAACTTTTTCATCGGATGAAGTACCGGCCGTAGAACTCCCAATGGCAACCCCGGAGTTGTCATAAACGAACAATTCATAATCTTTTCCATCTGGTACATCCAGATCAATCGTAAATGTAGTTGCAGCACTATTAGCACGAATTGATTGAATTGAATCATTTTTGCTTTTTAACAAGCGCGTAAATATTTCTTTTTCTTCAGGAGATTCATTCAATTTCATCAATTTTTCAGTGGATAAATCGAGCGGTTCCATTTTCGTAAGCATTCCACCATTTACGTAGACCTTGTACCAGTCAATATCAGTTGAAGTCTCGATATAAGCCGTATACCAAAGTCCTTTAGTGAGTGGACCATAAGCCTGCGTTATTGTATCGTTAGGCTCATAGGGGCCACTCGATGGCGGAGGAATAATTAGGTTTGAATTAAAGCACCAGGAATTATCATTTTCAATACTTTCGCTGACCTGCCCATTGACATCAATGAGTACACCAACATAATATGTTCCTGCGGACATGGCCGGGGGTACTGTACAAATCATGCTAATATCACGATATGAATTTCCGTTGAGAGAACTAAAAGTATATTCACCAACTTTAGTATCAGAAACACTGATCGTTGAATTTGTTGAAATGTAGGTACAAACCACAAAACTACCGGCGTTGCCGCTTTCAGTATTTTGAATGCGGGCATAATTCGTAAATTGACCACCAGCATTTACACTTGCCGGATTGAAATAATTGTAACTGCTATTTGAATATAAAGTTAAATTAATTTTAGGGATATCGGGTATATCAAAAGCTTTCACTTTATAAGAGCTTGAAGTGCTATAAGCATTATTATAGCCATAAACTTTTATATAGAAAGTACCATTGGAAACCGAAACAGTTATTCGTTCGTCACTGGATGTCCCGGCAGTTGAACTTCCCTTCGTAATACCGGAGGCATCATAAAGAAACAATTCATAATCTTTACCTTCTGGTACGTCCAGATCGACGGTTAAATTGCTGGCCAAATTGGACATGGTTTTTGTTAGTGTATCCGCACCAACTTTAAATGAAATGTTGTGTTCTTCTTTATCAGCAGGATATTGATTGAGTTGCTGGATTATTTCATCAGATAAATCGACTGGCGTCATATTGGTCGTTTGCCCACCAGTAACAGTTACTTTGTACCAGTCGATATCGGTGGAATTTGAGATATAAGAAGTGTACCATTGATTTTTATTTAGTGGGCCATAGGCTTGCGCCATCGTATTATTGGGCTCATAAGTATCATTACTTACAGATAATAGCGAACTATGATACCAATTATTATCATTTTCATTCGTTTCACTTACCAAACCCGTGACATCGATAATCAGTCCAACATAATAATTACCTGAAAATGAAGCGGGAACAGAACAGGCCATACTCATATCCCGATAAGTATTACCATTCAAAGGTGAGACACGCAATTCACCCACTTTCGTGTCAGATGTGCCAATAGTTGCATCATTTGACAAATAGGTATACACCCAAAATTCACCAGAAGCACTACTTTCTGTATTCTTTATTCGCAAGTAATTCGTAAATGTCCCCCCAGGACTAACACTCACAGGATTAAAATAATTGTATGAAGTACCTGCGTATATGGTTAAATTAATTTTAGACGCAGTGGAAAGCCAATCAGCTTTAACCCGGTAAGCACTGGAAGTACTATAAGCATTGCTATAACCGTAAACTTTAATATAGAAACTACCATCAGACGCTGAAATAGTTACGCGTTCATCGCTGGATGTCCCTCTAGTTGAACTTCCCACAATATTACCAGAAGCACTAAAAAGATACAATTCATAATCTTTACCTTCTGGTACGTCTAGATCGACGGTTAAATTACTCGCCAAATTTGACATTGTCCTGGCGAGTGTATCTGAACCAACTTTTAATGAAATAATTGATTCTTCTTTGCTTACAGGATATTGATTAAGCTTTTGAATTGTTTCATCAGATAAATCAACCGAAGCAATATTCGCTATTTGACCACCGGTAACTACTATTTTATACCAGTCAATATCAGTGGACATTTCAATATAAGCCGTGTACCATTGATTTTTATTTAGTGGTCCGTAAGCCTGAGTCAGGGAATTGTTGGGTTCGTAAGGAGCATTAATAATTTGAATTGTATTGCCTGAATAGCTATTATTGTTTTCATTACTTTCCTGATGAAAACTGACACTCGGCGGATCAACAATTGCGCCGATATAATAAGATCGACTGTTTATATTGACCGGAATATTACAAGAAATTGACTCGGTTCTACTTCCATTTGAATTAAGGTAAGTTGATAAAAATTGATTATCGGTCGATTCACCAATTATTAAATCATTTTCATTTATAATATTATCTGTAGAAAGAAAGACTTTGACTTTTGCATACTGGGGATTTAGAGTGCCCCCAGTTTTATTGACGGTCACATTAATATTAATCGGTGCGCCAGGATTAGCAGAAGCTGGGCCATTTACTCTGGTAATATATAAATCAGGTAAATTAACGGGTTTGGAGAATGTATATGATTCAGTATCTTTAAACAATTCAATCCCCGGCTTATTTACATCTTCGTACCAGAATTCCCAGGTATACCTTCCTTCTGCTGTTGAATTGGAAAAAGTATAAGTATTAAATTTCCATGGATTATTCCAATGCTGTGAACAGATATCAAAAGGAATTCCAATATTATTATTTAAATTAAGTGGGACTTTTTCGTCTACCAGAATAAAATTTACATTTGTGTTTCCGTCCGGATAACAGGCAAACTTTTTAGTTCCATCCGGGAAAGTTATTCTTAAATAATTATAAACCGTGTAGCCATCTCCAGAATTCAAAACAAAGTAGGATTCTTTTATATCTCCGGGAGAAAAGGAATTTGTCTGCTGTCCATTCTTTTTAAAATAAAGATTTCCGCTTACTGTAATATAACTGGTCGTAATGAGTGCCCCCTCAATCACATTATCCAATAAAATATCAGGAACACGAACAACCGTCGGTGATATCGGATCTCCCCCAGAGAGAATATATTTTCGCAGTGTATAAGCAGGCTCATCATAAAAACGACGTTTTTTATTATCCTGAATAAGATAAATTGGACCATTATCATTATAATCAGTTTGCCGCTGACAGATAAGTCCGCTTGAAAGTATTTTTGAACCTTTAAAATAGTTAATCAAATCATTATCGCTTAAATTTTGGTAGCCACCGTAGCCAAAATCCCTTAATTTTTCATAGATAGACCAATCTAAAATTTGGTGGAGAATGTTGTTTTTCAGAAAATAGATTTCGGGGGTTGAGCCTTTAACGATTATTTCATCCGTTTTCTTACGATTACTTCGTATTACTATACCAGATTTATTTTGGCGTATCCAAGACGCTTCAAAAGTGCTTCTCGTATAGCGATAATTTTTGCCTTTTCCACTTTCCAAACTATGACCAGGATCATTAACGTAAATATAATTTTCGTCAATCCCTCGTATTACCATAAAATGGCCGGCATTTGCAGGATTCATATCGATATGAACCGCGACTATAACAGGGTAGCCACTATTAAGTTCATTTTCAATGTTTCCTAAGGTCCATCCACTAAATTTAATCGTATTGGGGAAAACAGCATAATTTTTTGATAAAAATTCTAATATAGTTGTCGTCGTATACTCACCATTGTAATTCCGAACTGACTGACTTACACCATAATTTCGAAAAAGCCAATCATCAATATCTTTTATCCCTTGTGGGGTGGGAGTGATTTCCCAGTAATAACAAAATACCATTAAACAACTTGTTTGTCCACAGTTTCGGGTTTCTATCCAATTTCCAGGTGGTACTTGTGACAAAAACGGAACATCCAAATTGTGAGTCGTAATCGATTTTAATTGATTATTGATATGTTGTGCAATTATTTTATTTGGATTGGTGAATATAGAAAAAATAATTATTAAAACATATAACATAGAAAGCATTTTCATAAGTAAGTTCCTCCTAATTTTTTGAAGTTAATAATATAATTCATATATTCTATTAGTTAGAGCGCAGAAAAAGTTCATCTTTTGGATGAATCATTACAGAATTTCAATTAATTATCCCAGAACTGAATTAATTCACTTTTTAGTTAAACTCATTCACCTTTTAATCCAACTAATTTGCCTTTTAATGAATTAGTTCAATTTTTATCTCGCTTGTTTCACTCAAGGAGTAAATCAACTCAAACATTATTGAGTCATTTCGTTTTTATTGATTTCATCCTCTCATAGTCGAGTTTGTCAGCATAAAAAATAAAACGCAAAAATTTTCATTCATAAAAATACTGATAAAATAGAAAACCGCTATCAAGGATATCTCAACCAGATAACATTCAAACTTTTATCCATACCAGAAATAAAGCACCAGGTCAAACTCACGCAAACCGTTTTATTTGGTTCTTCACCAATCACCCGGCTACTCCCTGTGGGATATAGACCTGTCGCTCGTCTCGGAAGGGTTCTGTATAGTATATAACCGCCAAAAACTGAATCTGTTTATTCTGATTATATCACGGATGTTATTACTATCTGGACATATATTACAGAAAAATAAGTAGTTTAAATGCATTAGATTATAACATATGAAAAGATATTGATTTCAATCCTGTTTCGTGATCAAACATCAATCATTACTCGTTTTTGTCACCAGTTGTGTTATTACTTCATTTGTCTATGTTCGAACAATAATTTCTATTTTGTTGCCATACGTGACGCTACTTCCGGCACTGAAGCTAAATCCCATAAAGTTATTATATTATTTTTCCCACACGTGGCAAGATATCTCCCCGACGGTTCAACAAACATACGACTAATTATTATTCCCTTTTGAAGGGTAGCAAGCTTTAATCCTTCCATGGAATCCCAGATCTCAATCAAATTATTGGGCTTTAAAATAAATAGAAGATTTGCGTTTTTTGGCTTCTCAATGGAAAGCATTTCAATTTGTGGTGGGACTGCACTAATATTTGTGTCATACAATTCACAAAACTTCACAAGCATTTCCCAATAATTAGAAGTTACAAAAGAATTCAGTTCATTGCCAGTTATATAGTTGAAGGTTTTGACCATAAAGTTATTGGATTGTTGGACAAACCGCTCTCCTATTTTTTCATAAGGAATCAATAAGCTAACGATATTTTCCTGATTAAAATCTGAAAAGTTGAATACCTTTTTAGTCTTGATCTCGGAGCATTTAGTCCCAGTGTCAACAGAAAACACTTGAATTTTATCAATTGCACCTACTACTAGCAAGGAACCGTCGTTATTAAAACTTAAAGTATTTATATAGGGTCCAGCTGCAATATTGTATAATGGCAGTCCCGATTCCAAATCCCAAATAATTAATTCTGCATTTGCTGAAAATAGTCCCCCTTTACTTGTCGTTGCGGATGCTATAGTGTTCTCTTTATTGCTGAAAGCCACATTTGTTATGTTCCGCCTATGTCCTTTCATTTCTTTCAATAGCGTATTACTGGTTAAGTCCCACACCTCTACTGTTTTGCTTGAACCACCACCTACTAAATACTTACCACTACTGCTAAATGCTATTGAGGCGATAATTTCAGATTGAGAAGAAAAATTTTTTGTTGTCTGAGCGATGAGTTTCATATTTAAAATTAAGACGGCACCTGCCAGCAATAATGTCCGAACAATTGCAAAAAATATTTTTGACTTTGTCATTATATTCATAACAATACTCCTTTATCCTAATAAAAGCCAAGGAGGGTGATAATGATTAATTTACCATTTTTCACCCTCCTCACAAATGTTAAATAAATTATTGAAAAAACTGGGTTAATTTCGCTGCTAACGCGTTTGCAATACTCTCCATCGCCTTGCTAGCCAATGCCTCGGCAGGTTCAAGCGGGCGATCGCCAGTGGTATTATGGCGCATAACATCATTATCGAGAGCATTCTCATCACCGGTAAACGTCACCCATTGCGCAGTATCTATTTTGCGATCCGTAATACTCTCAGATTTGACAATTGTACCCTTCTCGACATCAACGATTTGAAAACTTCCACTAATTTCCACATAGCCTTGCCGGGTATGTTTCGTGTATTGGGCATAGATTTTTGCTGTCTGGTAAGGTTTAAAACTAACGATTACGCTGCTTTCACTTGTTCCATTGACTGCGGTTTCTGGCGGAAAAGAAGAAGTGATTGATAACACTTTACCAAATATAAAAGCATGTATCCCTGTAAGCTTACCAACATTTGCCGCAGTGTTTTCGTTAATTACAGCAGTTTGTCCCATCGCTTGCTCTTTTAAAAGTTGTTCAACGTATTCACGTGTTACGAATTCTAGAAACTCAGGCTGACTTTGAATCGATTTTGAGATTATCTGGTCCGTCAAAATTTGACCAACCTCACCAAACTGAGTCTTTCCACTCAAATTAGTGAATGGCATAAGTGCTATGCGTCGGATAGCTGCTTGCTTGGCCTGTTCTGCTTGTATTGATGCATCCTTGTATCCTGGAATATATTCCTGGCAACGACGAAACTTCATAACGGCGTTTTTGAAATCTTTTTTTGCTAACAAATCAGCAGCATCACGATATAGTGCTTCTGCAGAAAGATCGCGGCAGTCTTTGTAATCAGGGATATATTTTCTTGCTGCATCAAATTCTGCTATTGTCCTCCCTGAACTGCCAACAGTTTGCATGAAGGAAACGCCCCTTAAATAATGTGTTTCAGCAGCATTGTTGATGACATTCTCTCGTTGAGCACGTACATCAATTTTCGGCATTTCAATGGGTTTTTTGATTTTTTTGCCATCGATCTTCGTCTCCTCCAAGGGGGTGATGGAAGAAAGCATATCACTTATTCGTACTAGAGTTTCATACTCTGAAAAAGCATTGTCCCAATCTTTACGTGTTTCATAGTCATCTGCTGTTTTTTGATGCTTATCAATCACTAAGGATATAACAGTTTTTAGTAATGCAATTGCATCTTTATGATCGTTATCCTTCCTCAACTTGATGACAAGCAAACGTAGCGCTTCGTCATTTTGTCCCATCTCATATGCCTTTTTTGCATCCTTGTATTCATCGGCAATTAAAGCTGAACTAGACAAACCAACCAAAATACAAGAAACAATAAATAAAAAGACGGTCGTACTAATCTTTTCTCTCATTTCTTTCTCCTTAATTGTTAACTTATGATTAGACACATTAAAATGGATTTATGTATTTTTCTCGAATATCGGAGTTGGTATATTGGGTTCCCGACAGACATCTAGCTGAACCACTTTTACTATGCACAAACTAAGGACCTCTACTATATTTACAATCACGAAGGGTACTAATTATCATCATTGGCATTGATTTTTCCTTCTGAGTAACGTGTTAATTATTTTTCTTTTCGAAATGTTACAACATAGGGTGTATTCAGCTTTTCTACCGAATAAAACGCCTAAACAGCCAAGTCGGGCTAATACACCAACTTCATCAACCCGATAAAATTCCCACCCATTTACAGCCTCGCTATTGGCAATAGATTCCAAATAAACCGCTACTTTATTACCACGTTGGTCTTTCATTTTTACTGTGACGTCTTGTGGAATTTGGATCATTTTATACTGGAAACTCATATGTTATCTCCCCTTTGCAATAGCATTTTTACAATTTTAAATAATAATTATTTCGCCACCACCCTCCCCTTCTCAAACCTTTCCCCCGCCCCACATTTCGGGCAATTTTTCCCGTTATTACTGCCACAATCATGACAATAAAGCTTATGGCACTTGCGGCATTCATAAATCGGGAAATATGAACCACCCAACAGACTTTTCGTCAGTTTTCGGTCGCAATTGGGACAGGCGTTATAAGTGGCCATTTCTACCTCCTTTCATTGTCATTTATTCATCTGAAGTTTAAAATATAATACTAATCCCCCCCTTCGCCAACCCATACATCACCTCTTTACCCTTCAAAACACCGATACCCTGTCCGAACACGGCCATCTTTTTGCCGGCAAGTGTAATGGTCACTGCCCCCAGCATGCCTCTGGTGCGGAATTCGTATTCATTGAGCGTTTGATTGTTGAGCTGGTCACTGATTGTATAAAACGTCCAGCCGTACCCACCCCCAAATTCCAGGCTGAGCCAGCATTTCGGGAAAAAAACCACATTGGCCAGGGCATTGGCGCCGATGCCGGAAATATTGACCTCATTCAACAACGGATTACCAGCAGCATCGTATTTCTGGCGTGGCATTTTCGGTTTGGCGAGCATGTAGTACAGGTCGCCATAAATGCGGATTCTTCTTTCTATTAAAAGAGAAAGCCCCGAACCAGCACCTTCAAAGAGGATTTCCTGATAGTTCGCTATCGGCTGATTTTGAAAATGGTTTTGCCAGAACTCAGGTTTGAAATAGAGTCCGTTATAATAGAAGTGAAAATGGGTTCTGAGGATATTTTTAATTTGATTGGTATGTTCATTAATAAGCTGAGTGTGAATATCAAGCTGATCACGCTGATGCTTACCATTGGCATCAAGTTGCGCAATTTGTTTGTCATGTTCATCGACTCGTTGCGTCAACCGGGCAACATTCTGTTGAATTTGTTCTCTTTCAAGTCGTGCCAGATCATCCAGTTTTTGAACTGACAGGTAAAGTTCATCCGTTCGCACCTGAGAATCCAGCAGTTTTTTGTTTTGACTGAGCACTTCTGATTCTAATTCCGTAAGCCGACTATCATGTTTAACCACTTGGGCTTCAAGTGCCTCCATTCTTTTTTCCAGCATGTCAACACGCGTCAGCAGGGGGGTCAATTGAGTTTGATTGATCTCTTGTAATTTCTGAATGAGATCCCGGTCTGAAAGCTGCCGGTCACGCATATATTCCTGCATTCGATGGATAATTTGCAGTCCATCATTACTCAAACGAATTTGTTCATCCTGGATATGTTCGGGATAGGTCTCCGGCAGCATTTTATAACTTTCCCGTTCACCGGTAATTTGTTCGGCAACCTGATCCAGCACTTTTCCAAATCCTGACCTGTCAAACATTGAATCCATAAATCTTCCCATCAAATATCCCCCAATATATCGCAGTGGTGCCATGAACCAGAAGGCACTATTGAGTTGAATGGGAATAATTATCAGAATTAGCAAAATAAGGAATAATTTTTTCGCTGATATTTTTTTAAAATATGTTGCATTCATGCGACACTTTCCTCTTCGAGTTTAGATTCAAAAGCAATGGCTCAAAATAAAGAATATTTCAGCTAAAATTCAAGCGCAACAACCTTGTCACAACCTTGCCGGGCCATTTCCCTGGGCAATTATTTGCTTTAGACCCTGGGAATCGGCAATAATCGCCGTCACACCATAGTTTAAATAGTGGCGGACCGGCTGTTCGTCCTGGTTGGTGCAAACCAGGATTTTTATTAATTTTGAATACTGTTTCCGATTGAGGTACCGTAAGAGTTTCAGGCTCTGGTGTTTCATTTCTGCATCGGTTCCGGATGGGAGATAGATAATGACATAATCAACTTGTTTTTGTCGTAAAAATTCGCTAACCGTTTTTATTCGGTCCGTGGCATAAACCTGGCATTGTTCCACTAAAATTGCCTGTATTTCAGCAATTGATTGCTGATTGGCGTGAAATATGAGTACTGTTTTCACAATTTTTTCATCGTTTTAAATGAATGTTTTATTTATGTTATATCGTGTTGTAAGTGTCAGGATGAAATTAACAAGTGTTACAATAATGTAATCAAATTTCCTGCCAGAAATTAACAAATTGTTATTATATTTTATAATATGCTGTAAATTATAAAATTAAGAAGGGTAAAATTTTTGATTGGTTTTGTAAATGGGATTAAAAGTGTTGCATTTATGTAACAGTTATGAATTTATTAAAATAGGGTAGTTAATTGTTTTTAAAGGGGATAGGTTGATTTGCAGGAATGCAACAGATCAATTTCGAATTGCGGATTTCGAATTGCGGATTTCAGATTTGGGGGATTATTTCTCAGCAGAAAAGAAATGACAGGATAACAGGATTTATACAGGATTTACAGGAATGAAACAGTTCTATGCTGTTGTGTCGGGATAATAGTGATTAATGGCTGTCCCAAAATGCTAAATTGGCAACAGTTTGATTTCGGATTTCGAATTGCGGATTTCGGATTTGGGGAATTATTTCTCAGCAGAAAAGAAATGACAGGATAACAGGATTTATACAGGATTTACAGGAATGAAACAGTTCTATGCTGTTGTGTCGGGATAATAGTGATTAATGGCTGTCCCAAAATGCTAAATTGGCAACAGTTTGATTTCGGATTTCGAATTGCGGATTTCGGATTTGGGGAATTATTTCTCAGCAGAAAAGAAATGACAGGATAACAGGATTTATACAGGATTTACAGGAGTGAGTCGGTTCCAAGCCATTGTATTGGGATAATAATAGGAATCTATCCGAAAATGCGAAAATTTGCAGCAGATCAATTTCGGATTTGAAGAATTAAAACCAGGACGGAGTGAAGGGATTTTATTTGGGCTTTTTATTTTCTAATTTTTGGATGCGGTATTCGTGATCTTCGATTTTTTCATCGGAGACTTTGCGGTATTGATTAAGTTTTGTCACTTTTTTATTGGTTCTGGAATATCGGGCATCTTGCGCCTTCATTTCAACACGAATCGTATCGACTGTATGCACAAGCCCATCTAAAATGGTGATTATCTTATTCATTTTGCCATCAAACTCATCGCGGGTTACCATTTTTTCATCCATATCGGCAACCTTGATAATGAGTTTATCAATACTATTGGTATTGGCCTGGGTTTGTTTTTCGAGTCGATCAAACTTTTGATTTAAATTAGAAACTTCATGTTTTAAGCCAGAAACATCCTGCTTTAACACATAAACATCCTGCTTTAACACAGCAACATCCTGCTTCAAGGCAGAGACATCCTGCTTCAAAACAGCAACATCCTGCTTCAAAACAGCAACATCCTGCTTTAACACAGCAACATCCTGCTTTAACACAGCAACATCCTGCTTCAAAACAGCAACATCCTGCTTCAAAACAGCAACATCCTGCTTTACCAGTTCAAGGTCTTTCTTCGTAGCAACTTCAGCGAATTTGTCGAATACTTCCTGCTTAAAGGTGTTAAATTCGCCTTTGGTGACATAATCCGGTATTGAATTGGCCATTCGTTTGCTCCTTTTGGTTCGTTAAAATGGCTAATATGAATATAGCAAATTTATTAATTATTTCAAACAATTTTTTTAAATTTAAAATGGGCGTTTGGCTATTGGCTTTTAGCGATTGAATTCTTTAAAGTTAATGATATGGTTGTTCCAATTGTTTTTTTTAAAAGAAGGCAAATGGTCAATTGGCTCAATTTTAAGGACTAATGAGTATCATAAATAGACAAATTAACAATTTGTCTTACTCTTTTGGATAAATGTACTTTCGCCAATCGCTCAGTTTAGGTTGAAATTTCAGTCTGATTTTTTATATCCTTCCAGACCCAGTTCCTTCATAATTCGATATAATGTCGTTCGGTTGATCTGAGCAGCTTCAGCCGCGGCTGAGATATTGTCCGCATGAACTTTTAATAAATTCGTAAAATAGAGCTGCTGAAAATGGTCAACAATCTGATTTTTAGCGGTTTCATAGGGCAATTGGTACAACTCCTGAAAATGACTGTAGTTTAGCCCTTCTGGTAATGCGGCATCGGGAACAATGCGATCCAGTTCATCTCCCTGACAAAATATGAGCGAACTTTGAATGACATTGCGGAGTTCGCGGACATTTCCGGGCCAGTGGTAACTGAGCAATTTCTTTTTGACAGCATCGGAAATTGTTTTAATATGGGGATAGGTTTCTTTTTTCAGAAAATATTCCGCCAGGGGGATAATGTCTTCAGGACGTTCGCGCAAGGGGGGAATTTTAATTTTAAAGACATTGAGGCGATAAAACAGATCATTCCGAAAATTTTTCTTTTCGATCTCATCTTCTAATTTTGCATTGGTAGCTACAATAATCCGGAAATCAGAAGTTTGTACCTCTTTCGCCCCAACCGGAAAGAAAGTTTTGTCTTCGAGAGCGGTCAGCACTTTTGCCTGCGAAGCAAGTGGCATGGCGGCGATTTCATCCAGAAAAAGAGTTCCCCGGTTTGCCATCTCCATTAATCCTCGCTTATCCTCGAACGCGTTCGTAAATGCGCCTTTTCGATGACCGAAAATTGTACTTTCAAACAATTCCGGTGCCAATGTACTGCAATTCACTTCCACAAATTCCCGATTGGCGCGCGGACTGCAGCGATGAATGGCATGGGCTAATACATTTTTCCCGCTACCCGATTCACCGATTAAAAGGACCGAATAGTCGGTAGGCGCCACTTGTTGAATCTGATTCATAATTTCCGCCATGGCCGGGCTTTTATAGATGACCTCACCATAAAGCATTTCATCTTTTATTCGGCAAAGGAGTCGCCAGTTATCCTGCTGCAGCATATTTTCTAAACGAACACGCAAATTCTTAATATCCGGCTTTTTCGTGGTGAAATCAAACGCCCCAAGCCGCATCGCTTCAACCGCCAGATCGATATTTTCATATTCGGTAATCATAATTACCGGCAAATCGGGATGGGTCCGGCGAATTTCTTTTAGCACATCCAATCCGGTGATTTCTTCTTTTAGTTTATAATCCAGAAAAACCACATCATAATGATTTTTTTCAATCTGCTTGAAGCCGGTCTTGCTGTTATGGGCAATTGTCACCTCAAAAAGTCCCTTCGCCAGGTCTTTAAATGTCTGGCTAAATCGGGAATCATCATCGATCAGAATGGCATTCAATGGACGCATTTTATAAACCTTTCTATGTATCCGCTCAATAATTGAGGGGTATTTGGCTTCAACAGGCTCAGCCAGCGGCATCGGCCGTGCCCTGAGCTTGTCGAAGGGTACTTTTGCCACCCTTTTTTGAGGGGATACCTTCCTATTTAGCGGTACTTATCTCACAATTCTAAATCGTAATTCGAAAGTCGTTCCGACATCGGGATGGCTGGACACAATCTGAATATCGCCACCGTACCTTTCCAGATACGTTTTGGCGTGAAAAAGGCCAAAACCACCACGGCCACTTTTTTTGGAAGTCATTCCATCCGCAAAAAGTTGGGATTGCAGATCGGCCGGTATTCCAGTGCCATTATCACTGAAACGAACATACAAATCGAGTTGTTTTCGAATAATTTCGATATGAATATGCTTTTCCGGCTGCGATTCCATTGCCCGTTCGGCATTTTGAAACAAATTTTCAAATATCGAAAATAATTGTGATTGTGGCATTCTTACCTGAACTTCAGATTCCGGGATAGCCGGTTCCAGTACCAGCGTAAAATCCCGATTTTTAATAGCATCCATGAGGGTATGCATAACTTCATAAAATGGCGCGCTAAAGTGTTGATCCACTTTCATTGAAATTTGCTTCAAAATTTTTTGAATATCCGTGACCAATGCCGGTATCTTCTTATGCTGGTGAAGATTTATTTTACTTCTTAATTCAACAGCAATTTTGGCGTCATTCAGGAGCCGCTCAAGTTTGGGCAGGATATTTTTAAATTCACCTTCTTCTATTGTTAAGACCTGTTCAGCTAATCCTTCAATCTTACTGATTTCCGGATAAATAAATTTGTAAAAATTATCGATTGCCGTCATGACGTGCTGTTTTATTTCATCCGGAATAATTTTTTCCGGTTCGATATTGACAAAAAGGAGTCCTATCTGGTTTAAACAACTGGAGCGCCATTCGCTATGCTCAAATTCGCGGCAGGCCATCAATAACCGGTCTAATTTTTCGCTTCGGCTGGTCTGCTGGCTAAAATAATAATTCAACCACACACTTAATGCCAGCGCTGCCAGTCCAAACAGATAAGGTAATCCATGATTCCATCCGCGATGCCAACCATAAGTCAGAATTTTTACGACAAGAAAAATTGTGATCGGCAAAAGGCTTAATAAAATACGGCTGAGCCGGGTTCCCCACATTTTCCTTCCGGCATAAACGATTGCCAGAACGACAATCAGGAGAAATATTAAAAAATGTCCCAACTCAACATAATTCGCTTTTGTGATCAGATTTCGTAACAACCAGCGTCTAAATAATGAAAAATGACGGGCAATTCCGGATTCTTCATAAACTGTTAAAGTCTGTCCGGGGAGCAAATCGGTTTTGGTGATAATAATTTTCGAGGGGAAATGGAATTGGGCATCATATTTTTGATTCGGTTTCACGCCAAAATGGACAATGGTTGAGCTCATGGAAAAATAACCGCCGCTGGCCATAATTTCCCGCATACCCAGCAAATAATTCTTCTCTCCCGGATGACCGGCTTCATACAGAAAAACTTTAGCGCCAATGGCGTCGCGATTACTTTGGGTACCAATCAGTTTAAATTTTAAATAATTTTGACCATGATTCAGATTGATAAAAGCAGTACTCGGGCTCCCATCGCAGGCGACGTACAAATCCAGATCACCATCCAGCCCTGTCCGTTTTTCTTTCCAGCCAAAATCGGCAACCGCAACTCCCCGAATTTTCCCTTCGTATTCCAGGCCAAATTCACGGGTCATTTCTTTAAATTTTTTTCCATTCAGATTTTTATAAAACCGGGTGAATCCATTTCCGGTCACATATAAATCCAGCCAGCCGTCGTTGTCCGCATCAAAAAAGACGGCTGAAGCACTATTGGTACTATCGGTAAAACCAGCCGCCATTGAAACATCGGTAAAATAGCCTTTTCCATTATTGATGTACAACAAATCGGGTAATAATAGCCGGGTCATAAATAAATCCAGATCCCCGTCATTATCAATATCGGCGAATGCACCATGACAGAAATGCTCCGTTGAATCCGGTTTCAAACCAGCTTTTAAGGTGATATCTTCAAATCGGGGTAAACCCGTCTTTTTATCCAATCCGCAATGCTTGAGTAGTTTGAGACGGCCAGATGAATTCGGGATAAACAAATCCGGATCACCATCCCCATCAATATCACCAAAGGAGGCATTGAGACTGCCAAAAGGTGCCATGGCTGCCACGAGTACTGGAAATTCGGTGAAATGACCGTTTCGGTTATTCAGATAAAAATTGTTGGGCACTAATTGATTGGTTACCAGCAAATCCAGATAGCCGTCAAAATTTACGTCCGACCAAGCGCCCAGGTTGGAAAATGCCCTGCCCTGTCCCCCGACACCAGCTTCATCGGTAAAGTTATTAAACTTCAGGTGACCCTTATTCCGATACAAAATATTCGGATGATAAAAGCTACACACATATAAATCCAGATAGCCATCATTTTCAATATCGGCCATCGAAATTCCAGCATCGTAAGTCGTCGGCATTGAGTTTGGCCCTTCGACCATGATCTCTCCGCCAACTTTCGCTTTATCGGCTGCGGCGCTGCCAGCTAAAAAAGGCTCGGCGGTAGAAGATGTTGTTCCAATCAGATGATTAATTCCTTCCTGATCCACAATATAAAGGTCTTCCAAACCATCCTGATTCACATCACCGATGGCGACACCCCATTCATGGGCGGAGACGGTTTGAGATTTTGTAAATGATTTATAGACCAGTGAAACCGAAGAGGGGACAGACTTTTCTTGACGCCGTCGATACAAAATTTCCCGGTCAGGCTCCCAAACTACCATCCAGAAATTACAAAATTTAATTTGAGGGATAATTTTATTTTCATTCATCACCTGCCAGGTCAATCGTCGCCAGCCATCAGAATCATATTGATAAAATCGATTGGTGCCCGATAGATAAAAAGCAGGCCGTTCGTCATAAACAAATAAATTTTCGCCACTGGTTCGCTCTGGAGCATAGTCATTCGATGGCAGCAGTATTTTTCGACAGGAATCAGGGGAGACTTCAAAAAGATAATGATCACCCGCCGCAATCAGAGCCGTTGAATCATTAATAAGTGAGATGTGTCCAACTTCGTCAGTTAGATGACGATATAACACTTTCCAGTTATTATTTTTATAACTCAAAATCGCCCCTTCCCCCCGATTTTGAGTCGTAATCCAGCCATAACCGGCGAAGGTTACCTGGATATGATTCAGGTGATGATTGGTGGGACTGGGCACTTTCCGCCATTGGCCATTTTGATAATGCATGATTTCACCCCATTCGCATACGGCCCAGCCTTCGTTGGGACTCAGGAAGAAGATATCGCGAACAGGAACGGTATTGGGCGTTAAAATACGGTGCCAGTTTTTACCATCGTAATGCCGGAATCCAAAGCGATACTGCGATTTAATTCGGATACCAACCCAGACATCGTTTGGATTGAGTGCATAAATCGTCAATAATTCTTCATCCGGTGAAAAGGGGATGGCTTCCCATTGCTCCTGTCGCCATTGAAAAAGCATTCGGGGATCATCGGTGATAATCCACCCGGTCGAATCGTCTAAAAAGAAAATTTTGTAAATGGCATAGCGATAGGGAGTCGGAACCGGCAGCCAGTAGAGACTGTCTGAATGTGTTTCTGATTTGAGGAATGATGCAAAGTTAAAAAAAAGGAGCATAAATCCAATAATAAAATAGTGGCTTTTAAAAAATCGGGCAATTTTCATTGTTCTTCTCGCTTGAAATTCAATTCGTTGACCGACAAACGAACTAACCGATGCAAAAGAGTATCATTTATTATTTTATTGAAATCCCCTTTTCACATCTAAGTGAACAAAAACAAACCTACATCATATAGACGTTTGAAAAGTGTTTTTACATCCCAAAATTTTAAAAAAAGTTCATAATTCAACAAAAATTTTCCATAATGTCAAATTTATCTGAAAAAATCTGGATCGCGGAGAAATATCATAAGATGCCGAGCAAAGCAAATCCATCAAATATATTTAAAAAGATATTCGATTTATAGACTATCATTACAGCGTTAAGTTTATAATGAAGAATGAATAAACGCAGATCGCTAATTTAAACAAAATTATTTGAAATCCTAAGATGAATCGTTTTGTCGGAGCGATAATCGTTTCCAGTGGGAAATTGACCCCCTCTGTATCTCCCCCATTTTCAAAAAACAAAAATGGGGGAGAAAACCCGGATTTTTCTCCCTCAAATTCCGTTTTTTGGAATTTGGGAAAGGCAGGAGGGGGTTTTCATTGAATGCGAACCACATTCATTTCCATTTTAGAATTTCTGTTTTTATGAGTTTTTCAACTTAACGTTATAATACTATTCAACTATCCAAAATTCCGCTTGCAAACCATCAACTGCGCTTTTGCCTGCCCAAAGATGAAATTTGCCCGGTTCGGCCATCATTTTCATTTGCTGATTGTAAAAAGCCAGATCATCGGTTTGCAATTTAAAATTCACCACCTGGCGCTCACCCGGTTTTAAGGTGATCCGCTTGAATCCTTTCAATTCTTTTACCGGACGGGTAATACTGGCTACTAAATCGCGAATATAAAGTTGTACGATTTCATCCGCTGCCATTTTACCACTATTTTTAACCTGAACTGAAATTTCCAGGGTTTCACCCATCTTTAATTTGTCGGTGGAGAGTTTCAGGTTTGAATATTCAAAATTAACATACGATAATCCATAGCCAAAGGGATATTCGGGCATCACATCCACATCCAGATAGTTGGAAACAAAGGCGACTGGATCGAGTGGGGTCCCCATTGGAATTCCTTTTTGATTGGGTGATGGTGGCCGACCGGTGTTTTTATGGGCATAATAGACCGGAATCTGACCAACGGTTTTGGGAAAGGAGACCGGTAATTTGCCGGACGGGGCATAATCCCCAAAAAGGACATCCACTATCGCCGGCCCGCCCATGGTGCCAGGATGCCAGGCGTAAATAATCGCTCCCACTTTTTCGGCAACCTGATGAAAAGTCAGGGGACGACCGGCCAATATGATCATCACGGTTGGTTTATTTAATTTTGCAATTTCTTCGATTAATTTTTCCTGGGCACCCGGCAATTCCAGAAACGCCCGACTATGCGCCTCACCGGAAAGAATCGCCTCTTCACCCATAAAAAGCAGTACTGCATCGGCAAGCGAGGCATACTTGAACGCCTGATCGAAGCCATCCGTACGGGTGGTGCGGCTGGTTTTCAGGCCTTCAGCGAAAAGAATCTCGGTTTCCTTTCCAAAATAGTCCTGAAGGGCTTTCAACGGGGTAATTGTGTACTCTTGGTGGCCATCCAAAACCCAGCAGCCCAATTGGTCATGCGGCGCATTGGCCAGGGGGCCAATCACGGCAATCCGCTTGAGATTTTTTGCCAGTGGCAGGAGATGCTTTTCATTTTTTAACAAAACCAGACTTTGCCGGGCAATTTCCCGCGCCACATTTTGATTCGCCGGCGTCAACAGGACTTTTTCGCCACCTTCCGGCGTGTAAGGATTATCAAAAAGTCCGGCTTTGAACTTGATTCGCAGGATATTTCGAACACTTTCATCGATTAATTCGCTGGCAATTTGTTTTTCATTGACAAGATTTTCAAGATGATGGATATAAGCTTCTGAAACCATTTCCATATCGACACCTGCCGTGAGGGATTTCAGGGCAACGTCCTTTTCATCAACGCAAAAACCATGATTGAGCATTTCAGTCATAGAAGACCAATCACTAACGACAAAGCCTTTGAATTGCCATTCATCCCGCAAAACTGTCCTCAATGTGAACTGATTTCCCGAAGCCGGGATGCCATCGATTTCATTAAAAGCACTCATGATAGTGGCCACACCGGCATTGACGGCGGCACGAAACGGGGGCAGGTAAATTTCGCGCAATTGCCGCTCCGAAACCGCCGTGGTGTTATAATCCCGACCACCTTCGGCAGCACCATACGCCACATAATGTTTGGCACAGGCGGCAAGGCGATCCGGCGCACTATAATCATTTCCCTGAAAACCGCGGGTCATGGCGGCACCTAATTGACTGGCCAGATATGGGTCTTCACCCAGTCCTTCGGCAATACGTCCCCAGCGCGGATCGCGGCAGATATCGAGCATGGGGGCAAAAGTCCAGTGAACCCCATTCGCACGCGCCTCCCGTGCAGCAATTGCATTGCCGGCTTCAATCAGGTGGGGATTCCAACTGGCAGCCTGACCGAGCGGAATCGGGAGAACTGTTCGAAAACCATGAATCACATCGCGGCCAAAAATGAGGGGAATTCCCAGCCGGGTTTCTTCAACGGCGATTTTCTGCAGTCGATTTATATCCGCAATAGATTCACCATTTAAAAATGAGCCGACTAATCCTTGGCGTATCGCTTCTTCCTGCATTTTGCTACCATGGCTTCCCGAATAGCTATACTGTACCATCTGGCCGATTTTCTCTTTAAGCGTCATCTTGCCAAGTAATTCATTGACTTTATTCTCAATCTGCCCATCGGTTAAGGTGCGAGCCGTGCCCGGTATTACCAAAAGTAGATTGAAAATAAAAAGCGAAAGTATAAACATTCTAAAGGTGCGCATTTTGAGCCTCCTTTTGTTGTTTGTGTGTTATTAAAAGTTGTAATTGATTGTTATGTTGCATCCGCGAAATATAATCAGAAAAACATTCATTTGCAAGCCCAACATTTAAGTACAGAATTTGATTGTTTAATTTCGGTTTTTTAACAGAGAGTTTGAGAGGGCGGAGAGAAAGACTGTTTTTTTTTGTGTGTGCTTTTTGTCGTTATGGTTGAATTCACATTTTTATTTTAAAAAAAGTGTTCTGCGTCTGTATAGTTAAATTTTTCCCACGATTCGTTGAAAAATCAGAGATGAAAGATAATTTAATATCTTCACTGCTTTGATGGAAAAATGAAGATTTTTTAATTTTCCCTTGATTTATTCAGTTCCAGTATTTAATTTTAGATTTTAATTGAATTAAGATTTATTAAAATAACCAATCGAGGAGTTTTATAATGTTAAAATTCAGATTTTCAATTTTTATGCTATGCGTTCTGTTTTCAAGCATCCTGTTCGCCGCAATGTCCGGCCGATTTATGCAATATCCGGATATCAATGGCGATAAAATTGTGTTTTCTTATGAAAATGACATCTGGCTGGCGCAAAAAAGTGGCGGTCTGGCTGTCCGATTGACCAGCCACCCCGGCGCTGAATATGCGCCGAAAATTTCACCGGATGGCAAATGGATTGCTTTTACCGGCAGTTACGATGATGGCAATAATGTTTATGTAATCCCCATCGATGGTGGAATTCCCAAGCGGCTAACTTATCCCAGTGGCGGTCAGGTTGTCACCTGGACACCGGATGGAAAGAAGGTCGTTTTTCGCGCAATGTTTGAAAATAATTATCGACCGATTATTCGCCTCTATTCGGTTTCACTCGCCGGTGAATTGCCCGAACCACTCCCCGTGCCCCGTGGCGTGCTGTGTTCCTATTCGCCCGATGGCAAGAAGATGGTTTATAATCCCCGCGGCCGGGAGGAATACTATTGGAAACGCTATAAAGGTGGTCAGTATCAGGATATCTGGCAATACGATTTTGTGAAAAACCAATTTACCCCGATTACCGATTATGTGGGCAAAAATAGTTATCCCCTCTGGCTGGGCGAAAAGATGTATTTTGTTTCAGATCGGGGCGCAAACGGAATTGCCAATTTTTACACCTATCATTTTAGCACCAAAAAGGTCGATCAAATCACGCAGTATGCCGATTTCGATGTTCAAATGCCTTCTTCGGATGGCCGGCAGATTATTTATTTACATTCCGGCTATCTTTACCTTTTGGATGCGGCCACCGGGAAATCACAAAAGGTGGAAGTGCAAATTCCCACTGATCGCTGGCAACTGGCGGATCGCACCATCAATCCCAAAGATTATATCCATTCCATGTCCATTTCCAACGATGGCAAAACTGCGGTTTTCGAGGCGCGCGGCGATGTTTTTCTCGTTCCAACGGATGAAAATGAAGAAACCAAAAATCTGACCCAAAGCCCCGGCACGCGGGAACGCTATCCTCAAGTGTCTCCTGATAATAAATGGGTCGCTTTTTTTTCAGACAAATCGGGTGATTATGAACTTTATATTAAGAATTTAAAAACAACAGATGACTGGATTCAATTGACAAAAGGTGTGAAAACCACTTATTATCATCTCGAATGGTCGCCGGACAGTAAAAAAATCCTGTTTGGGGATAAAGATTTAACGATCTACTATGCCGATATTCTCACCAAAAAAGTAACCAAAATTGATGATTCGGATCAGTTGAAAAATGACGAATTTTATTGGGAAATCAGTGATTATAGCTGGTCGCCGGACAGCAAATGGGTCACCTATTCTTTCGTTCAGTTCAATCGGAATAGCAAAATTTTCCTTTATAGTTTGGAGCAAAATAAAATTTATCCGGTAACCGATGATTTTTATGATAATCTGAATCCGTCTTTTGATGCCAATGGCGATTATCTCTATTTCCTGTCGTATCGAAATTTTAGCGTTCAAATGGATGTTTTTGAAGATAATCATATCATCCCCCATCCGGTGCAGGTCATGCTGGTTCAGTTAAAAGCCGGACAAAAACCGCCATTTGAAAAATCAGGTGACGATAGTGCAAAATCAAAGGATGAACCTTTCCGAATTGATTTAGATGGTATTCAGCAGCGAATTTTCAGTCTGCCGGTTTCAGCCGGAAATTACTTTTTCCTGAAAGCGGGCAAAGGCATGGTGACCTGGGCTTCGGTCGATGATTTTTCTGAGGATGAATATGAAGAAATTTTTAAACCGGGCGGTCGGACTAAATGGAGTTTACATGTTTTTGATACGAAGAAAGAAAAAGAGACGGTTCTCGAATCAAAAATTAGTGACTGGAAGCTTTCAGTAAATCGGGAACAGGTAATCTTTAAGCGAAATGCCGATTATTTCACCACCGCACTGAAAAAAATGGATTTAAAAAAAGATCCGGGTGAAAAAGTTAATCTCGATAAAATGGTTTACCGGGTTAATTCTCAGGCCGAATGGGCCCAGATTTTCAATGATGCCTGGCGTTGGTATCGCGATTTCTTTTATGATGCCGAAATGCATGGCCGTGACTGGGCAAAGATGGGGGAAAACTATCGGGCATATCTGCCGCAGCTCAATTCGCGGCAGGATTTGAACTGGCTGCTGTCACAAATGGTGGGTGAATTGTGCGTGTCGCATACGTACATTGGCGGCGGTGATAACGGTCCGCAGGAAACGCCCGACAATCCGCTTTTTAATGGCTTACTTGGCGTTGATTTAGTGCCTGGTGCAAATGGTTTTCATCAGTTCAAAACGATTTATGGTCCAACCGATATTAATCGCGATTTGAAATCACCCTTGCTGAGACCGGATATTCAATTGAAAGAAGGCGATTATCTCATTGCTATCAATGGGAAAGAGATCAAATCTCCGGCGAATCCATATCAGTCGCTGCAGGTGACAAAAGGCCAAAAAGTGACGGTAACCGTCAATGATAAAGCGACGGCCGCAGGTGCCAGGACTTATACCATTGAGCCCATCCGATCAGAATATACCTTGCGCTATCATCGCTGGGTCGCCGATAATATTAAAAAAGTGCTGAAAATGAGCGATGACAACATTGGTTACATGCACATCACCGCGATGGGTGGTGATAATGTAGCGCAATTTGATCGCTACTGGCGCGCATTCCGCTATAAAAAAGGCTTGATTATCGATGTGCGCGGCAATGGCGGCGGCTGGACCGAATATTTTATCATTGATAAACTGGAACGTAAAATGACAGCTTATAATGTTTTGAAAAACATGAAGCCGTTCCGTTATCCTGGCAGCACGATTACCGGCCCCATTGCTGTCGTCACAAATGAACATAATGGATCTGATGGTGAAGCATTTATCGAGGATTTCAAAGCAAACAAGCTGGGAACTGTGATTGGCGTACCGTCCTGGGGTGGACTGGTCGGTATTGTAAATGGGCAGACGACCATCGATAATGGAACCGTGCATCAATCGAACAACTCTTTTTACGGAGCTAATGGCAAATGGCTGGTGGAAAATCATGGAGCCGATCCGGATATTCTGGTGGATAATGATCCCGCATCAGTCATGGCCGGCCAGGATAAACAACTTGAAACCGCAATTCAGGTTTTATTCAAGCAGATTAAAGAAAAACCGTTTGTTTTTCCGGCGCGACCGGCTTATCCAAAAAGATAAAGTATGAACCACGAAACACTTGAAAAATACGAAGGGTTGATTTTTCCCGGTGTTTCGTGGACTCTTATTTTAATAGAATCACACATGATGAGACTCAGGCTATTGTTCAGTGTGATAATGAAAGCCACATCGGCACTTTGTAGCTGAATGGAATTCTTCCCGCGCAGCTTTTGACCTTCCCCGCGAGGTTTTTGACCCTTCCCGCGCAGTTGTTGACCTTCCCCGCGAGGCTATTGACCCTTCCCGCGCAGTTGTTGACCTTCCCCGCGAGGTTATGACCTTCCCCGCGAGGCTTTTGACCCTTCCCGCGCGATTGTGACCTTCCCCGCGAGGCTTTTGACCCTTCCCGCGCGATTGTGACCTTCCCCGCG
>DYKB01000010.1:32500-35544 GCA_020722815.1 Caldithrix sp.
TGACCTTCCCCGCGAGGCTTTTGACCCTTCCCGCGCGATTGTGACCTTCCCCGCGCTCCGGGGACCCGTCCCGATTGCCTTCAGAGGGCATTTTCATATTTTTCGGGATATTTATTTACCGGTTTTTAATTCCATCGTATTAAAAAAATTCCTCATCATCCTAATCCGGATATTGCTCCGGCGCCTTGCCATGTTTTTCGATAATCCGGGGTAATTTGGCGCGGGATTTTCCGGTTTTAATTTCTTCCAACAGAATTGTGAATTTCCAGTTATCACCAAAATCAAACACAAATTTCATCTTTGCCCCAACCGGAAGTGGAATTTCACCAATTTTTACCTCGGTTGTAATCTGGTTTGTTTGATTACGAGGACAACCGACTTCAATTTCATTGCCAAATAAATTTTTATAATAAAAGGCATAAAGATGATCATCATCAAACCTGAATCCATCTCTGATGATTGTGTCGGCCAATTCTTCAAGTGTCATCTGACTGTCAATCTCGATCCGCCGCCAAATTTTGCCTAAAGATACTTTAAAGATAAAAATACCATCTCTGAATTCAATTTCGGGAGACGACAGGCTATTTTGCCAGGCGGGGAAATAAGGCTGAAAGGATGATTGAAAAAGGTTACAAGGGACTTCAGAACTTTGAGTATATTTGAACAGAAATTCAGGGTCCTTTTGAAAACTCTGTCTTAAAAGTTCAAAAAGAGCCCTTCCATAAACCGTTGGCAGGATTTTAATAATTCGCCACCCTTTTCCAGCATCAGGTTCACCTTCCTGAATGGTTATCATGCCAAAAATCTTCATTAAAGCAACATTAAAATAACCGATTGAATATGTAAAACGAAACAAGGTATTTCGATCATAATCAACATTTAAACCATCCTGAGGCAGGGATTGTAAAAATTCAAAAACTAAAACTAATAGTGGCCAACGCCCAACACTCCGGGCACCTAATACCGCTGTCCCTCACTTCGAAAAAGCCAGGTCGTAAATAGTGAAAAATACTGCTCGGTCGAATTAAGCGTTCGCCAGACATTCAATACTTCTTCATTTGGTTTTATCACCTTTTCTTTTTGGGAACTTACAATTTTTATTATTCCCGTCGAACGCAGCAGAAGGTACAAACCTTCGAGATTCGGATAAGAATGAAATGTTGGACGATTCATTTTTATATGACGCGGATTCGTCATCCTTTGATTGAGTGGTTCAAGGTGTTTTTGATTGACCAGATCATTTGATGGAGTCGCCTCCACTTTTGTTGATTGAATATAGTCCAGGAACGTGTTAAAATCTTTAACAATGCTGCCGGGACTTATTTCGGTAAAGATCTGATTTTTTAAAAGCTGTGCATGGGTATCATTCAGCGTGAAATTTCTGGAATTCTTTTTAGGGGACATATTTTACCTCTTTATGTTTTAGCGAAATTTAATAAATATTTCAAAATGATGAAAAGTGCCTGATAAACATTATTACTCTTCTTCAAAAACATCTTCGAACCGAATGGTTGCTAATTTCCCATCTTTAAACGCCTGCAAACGCTTTTCTGCTTCTAAAATCCACATTTCATCGATGGTTCGATTTGGTTTATCCAGATTTAAGCGTAATCCTTCAATTATGAAGCATTTATCCACTGGTTTTAGTTTTAGCGCTTTCCTGAGAATGTTTTGAACTTTATCCATCCTACCTTATCTCTTATAGTTACTAAAAAATTAAATTACACACCACATTATATTCAATATATAAAAATTACCAGTTGATAGCAATAAAATGTGTGATTTTTTTAATTCAAACATGATGTATTACCGATTTTTTACTGCGGCGGAAATCCTAAAATGACCGTCAATTTCTCATCCGCCACAAATTCAATTGCATCTGTCTTAAAAGGAATAAAAAACTTTTCGCCAAATTGAATTTTAATTCATTCCGGGCCTGATTTTACTGTTCCTTCGCCTTCGGTAACAATCCCGACAAAAAAAAGATTTACCTTTTTAATAAAATTCGACCGGATTTCCAGTTTATTTACCGCAAAACAGGGCGTTTTATCCGGGCCAATTAATGCATATTCAAAATTGTTTGCCGGTTGCTCCCCGAGTTTGGGATAGCAAAAATAATTTGCTTTGATGGTTTCATTGGAAACGGGATTAAAATCCAGCATTTCCAGCGCAAAATCAATATCACGTCCCATGAATCGGGCAGACTCCGGCAGGACATATCCCCCGCTTTCAAATTCCAGGCGCACCACGAAGTCGGTTGGCCCCATGATTTCGATCATAAAGATCCCCTCGCCAATGGCATGGGGTAATCCCCCCGGCACAACGAAAACATCACCCGGTTGTACGGGAATTTTATCAAAACAGGCCAAAAGCGCTGGAATATTCTGGTTCAGGATGATCTGTTTGAACTTTTCTTTTGGCACCGGATGCTGAAAACCCAGATAGATATAAGGTTGTTCAACCTCCTTCCGCGTACGTAAAATGAGATAAGCCTCGGTTTTGCCGGAATTACGATGCAAATATTTTTGAGCAAAGGGAATTGTTGGATGCGCCTGGATAGGCAATCGAATTGCCGCATCCAAAAATTTCAGGAGAAATTGAGTATTGGCGCCGTATCGCTGAAAATGTTTCTTCCCCCACTATTTCAAAAAGAGCCAATAGACCACAATAATGAAGAATAAAGCAAAATAAATTGCCGGAATTCCACCCGTGATAAAGGTCTTTGACCATTCGAATCAAATATCGGCGATAATTCCCATTACTCCGATAACGCTCCCGCTGACATTGGTCGTCAGGGCAACAATAAAAAAGATACCGACAGCCGGATGGATATGCTTCCGAAAGGCTGCCAGCGCTGTTTCACCGGTAATAATCGAATATTTTCCATAGTCGTGGATCATTCAAAACGTGATGACACAGGAAAGCAGAATCGTCCAGAGGAGCGACATACCGTAGGTGGCGCCGGCTTTGGCCATGGCAGTCACGCTGCCGGTCCCAAAATTGAAGCCAAACAGAAAAATGCCGGGCAATAGTGATTTAAAAAG
>DYKB01000010.1:35644-54967 GCA_020722815.1 Caldithrix sp.
TTAGCGTCGCCCCATTAATTCTTCAATAATTTCAGCAATTTTTTCGTAGCGCACCAATGGATAAAGATAGGCATGCGGCCCATTTTCATCTGATTCCCAGACATTTTTACTAATTGGCTTATCCGGCGGGCGAATGTCATGAAAAATGAGATGATTATGCCCCTTTTTCAGACCAAATAAATTCTGAAGACCCCGAACAGCAAACAATGTTGAAATCTGATCCCAGCTTGCCCGATTTTGTCCACCCGTATAATAGTGATACCCCATCGCCACCGGATGTTTTTGCATATCATATTTTTGAACCAGCCGGGCCCCTGTCAAAACCTTTTCGCCCAATTCTGCCCCCTGAAAGATGACTTCCACTGGCCAGCGTTCCAGCACATTTTTAGTGGCCTGACTGAAAGTATTAAAATTGAATTCTTCCCTTCCTTCCGGATAAAAGCCACCCATACACGACCAAAATTTTACTTTTTGCCGCACCAGATCAATTCCATTCAATGGACTGAATTCGTCTGGTTTTGAATTGAGCAGCTCTTCCAGTACATTTAAAAAGCCAATAGTGACGATGACCACGCTTTTATATGATTCTTTGGCCAGAAGTTGGCGATACACTTTCACCCCATCGGGCGCAAATTCGCCACTGAGGAGCGCATGTGGAAAGTGTTGGGCAACCTGCTGTGTGTACTTGCTCACCTGATCCGGAATTAAATGTAAACCCTTGAAAACCCCAATCGGGAGTTCCGGCCGGCCATAATACGTATTAATGGCACTGACGCAAGGTACGCCCCAGTACCCATCATAAGCAGTCGAACTGGAAGAGACAATAATTCCCAGGATTTCACATTCACCCGCATCGGCCAGATTATGAAGCAGCGCCAGCGCACCCGCATCGTCCACGTCCAGCGCGATATCGGTATCGAGAATAATTTTAACAGGTTGTGCTGCCAGCAGAAAAGCCATCAAGCCGCTTAATAATAAAATTGTCATGATAAGATAATTCACGCCCGTTCCTTTCTCAAGTTTAATTTTGAAAATGCTTTCATTAAATATAAGCAACTTAAATTTGAACGCAAGAAAAAATTGATTAAAAGCGCAAATCATTTTTCAGTTTTTTTTTCAGAAACGAGTCGCTATTGAATGAAGCGGGATGGCAACTCAATCTTTTGCCGGTTATTTTTCTCAATTGATCAACTGGCACTCTTTTTCTGTATCCTTCCAATGGCCGGTGCATCTAAGAAAGTACAGTTTACAAAAAGCAGTTAGACAATTTAAATAAAATAAAATGGAGGTTTACAATGGAAGAACAAGTTTATAATTTCCCGCGCTTAAATGAGCCCGCACCGAATTTTACTGCTAAAACAACGCATGGTGAGCTGCGTTTATCGGATTTCAAAGGTCAGTGGGTCGTTTTATTCTCTCATCCAGCCGATTTTACTCCAGTGTGTACCACTGAATTTATCGCTTTCGCGAAAAAAAATGATGAATTCAAAAAATTAAATGCAAAAGTAATTGGTTTGAGTATTGATAGTATTTATTCCCATCTCGCCTGGGTACGAAATATCAAAGAAAAATTTGGCGTTGAAATTCCATTTCCGGTGATTGCCGATCTGGATATGAAGGTCGCTAAATTATATGGAATGGTACATCCGGGGGCTTCAGACACCTCGGCTGTTCGGGCGGTTTTTATCATTGATGATAAGGGCGTCCTTCGTGCGATGGTTTATTATCCACTAACCAATGGCCGGAGTATCGATGAAATCCTGCGGGTCGTGGCCGCGTTACAAACCGCTGATAAAAATAGCGTTGCCACTCCTGAAAACTGGCATCCAGGCGAAAAGGTGATTGTTCCGCCGCCGGCAACTCAGGAAGCCGCTGAAAAACGCAAAGACCAGGGTTTTGATTATACGGATTGGTATTTTAGCAAGAAGTCCTTATAAGCATGAGCGATAGATGATGTAAGAACAGATAAATGGATTGAGAAAGATGATACGTAATGCGTAAAATTTTATTATGATAATTTTGAAATGAAAAGATATGTTTTGATGCAGTTCAGGATGATGCAGGAGGGATGCTAAAAGGATTTGAAAAATAAACAGGCGTATAACCGAAACAGGATGTAAAATACAAATGCGGCACCCAACTAATTTTATTTAAGAAGTATAATATTGGATTAGTTGGTGTGCCGCATTTTTTTTTCATGCCAGATAGCATTCAATCAAAATCCTATCGATAAATCGATTCATCCCTGAATCTGTCATTACGTTATTTCATTAAAACCATTTTGTTCGTGAATTCTTGCATCCTGGCATGACCATTAGAAATACGCAATTTATAGAGATAAATCCCACCAGCAACCGGGACACCAATATCATCTTTGGCATCCCATCGGTAGGTATGATAACCCGCACTTAAATTACCACTGTAAATTGTCCGAATCGCCTGACCCTGCAAATTGTAAATTTGCAGCGAAATATCGGCATTTTCGGGCAACTGGAATCGGATATTTGTTTCCGGATTAAATGGGTTGGGATAGTTTTGATCCAGCGCGAAACTGGTTGGCAACGCGGCGTCATTGAGTTCCGCCACATTTTTCGCGAGCGTAACGGCTTCGCCAAACACCTGAAATTCAGCGATTTGATAAAATTCGGCATACTTTGCACGTGATGATAATAATTTTAACATCACATATTTTGCATTCACCGGGGTTTCCAGCTTTAAGTGATCCCATTCACAATTTTTCTTATCTGTTGTGGCTGACCAAACCGGCGCTTCTCCCCAATTTGTACCATCCAGTGATGTCCAGACTTCAAAATCTTTGGTTAAATTTGAATGCATTTCAATCGGATCAATGTTATCCACCAGGAGTCGAATTTCCGAAATCTTTTTCTCCAGCGAATCGGCAAACATGAATTTCACCCACGCATCTTCCGCCACACCACTTGCCAGGCTTTTAATATCATGATCGATGGCGTTTTCCCAACCTTCTTTGGGATAAGTTGCCCCACCTTCCACGACCACCATATTCAAATAGTCAATCAGTTCCGTCACATAAATCATATTGGGAACCATCAAAATATCTTCCCCGCCAAATCCATTCGCCGTGAGTTTGGGACTGTAGACACCTGGATTTACATAGGTATGTTCGGGATGAACTTTATTATTATAACCATGTCGGTATTCTTCGACGACCTCATCCCCATAATCCCAGCAATACATTTGCGCCGCACCACCGGTATGATTCATGAATTTAACTTTTAAAGGCGCCTTTCCGGCAATTGGCGAACCATTAAACATAACTTCAGTGGGGTGATAAACAGTAATAAAGCCTTTTTTCAGCACACAGGCTTCTCCACCAGGGCCATAAGCGGTTAGTTTAACATCGTAATGCTTTTGATTATCCTGATAGCAATGTTTTGGATTTTTGCTGGTACTGGTGCAGCCATCACCAAAATCCCACAAATAACTGCAGGCATATTGTGAAAGATTCATAAATTGTACACAAACCTCTTTAATACCAGCAGTTTGATTGGCGGTAAAATCAGCCACGGGTTCAGGTAAATAATTGCACCCAGAAACCTTGATACTCGAAAAAGTCACTGAATGCGTGGCACCATAACCATAAAGGCCATAAAAGACTTGCATTTTGGTCATATCCCCCGTAAAACTCATTCCGGACGGCCAATGATGTGGGGGACCATTGCGCCAGGTATCATAAAACCCCTGTTGAATCCCATTAATCGTCAGGAAGGCTGTTCCATGAGTTGCATCGTTGGCATGGAGCTTGATACAAATAGAATAAATACCATTCGTATTGTACGTTTTCCCATCAATTGCGCCCCAATAGGTCGCCTGCCACTGATCGACCCCATCGCGATCAAACCAGATACCATAATTTAGCCAGGGATTCCCTCCTGCATTGATATTGTAATAAGTCTCATCATGTCCACCAACATTCTGGAGAATAAATTTGTCATCAATATCCTGACATGGAACGACATCTGGTGCGAAGGTATTCGGTGTCCAATCATAATCGGTTGCCAGCCAGATACCTTTTCCAGCCGGAGGATTGAAATTTCTATAACACATCTCGCGAATACCTAATTCTGCCCAGGCATGTGCGCCACCACCAAATTTATCGACCATTCCTCGCATATCAGCGGCACATTTTATGATTACATCACCCTTTGTTAAATCCCACAATTCCGGGAAATTACCGGTTTTATAGCCACCGGCCAATGATACTTCACCATAATCCATTGTGCCACAGGGAGTTGATCCCCAAATAATTCCTGCATAAAGCAGCGAAAATACCAGAAAAACAAAAAGTCGTTTCATAAAAAAATCCTCCATTAATTCCCGTTAAAAGACACTAACCCTTGATAAAAGCAAAATTTAAGAACAATTAAATTTATAAGCCCGGAATAAATAGAAATCGCTAAGGGGATCGGATTGGCTTCATCATCGAAAACCTCCTTTCAATTTTATATGTGAATTATTAACAACACCCACTGCTATAAAAAGGATTCCGAACCAGAATTCAAAAAAATAAATAAAAAAATTCAAAAATACTTATTTTGCGTAAATAGTTAAATAAAACCGAGTTCAGTTATCGAAAGAAGTGCCAGTTGAAAATGAGGTTCCGTATCCGCCCAGGATTCGGAAGAGAAGTAGAATGATATAACTATCAGTAAATTATGATCTTAAATAATACCAACAAAAAAAAGACTTCCTTGAAAAGGAGGGTTCTTTCAATGATTAAAAAGGTCACATTGAAATTTTTAAATTAGCTTTCCAAACGACAAATTTATGAATACAAATAAAACATACACCATACTAATATAGCAAATGCCAATAAGAAAGTCAATAGCTATTTTTATAATTTTAAGCTGATATATAAAAAATTTTGTCGTTTTTTGCTGCCAAACATCCCACCAAAAAACTCCTGGCAGCAAAGATAAAATCGAAAAACGGTGCTTTTACAAAAAATAGCTAATAAACGCAATTTAATGCGAAAAATATAGTATTAATTTGAAAGTCGCTATGATTATTTTATTCGGGTATGTCTTTTTAATTGATGCCATTGGTAAATATGTGAGGAGTTTAATTATTTCTTTTCGATGTAGCAAACCAATTCGGGGTTAATTTAAGCCATTCCTGTTGCAGTTGTTTTTGAAAGTCATTCAAAACAGGCTTAATAGATAGCTGACATTTAATCTTTCCTTTTTTGCCAGTCGTAATCGCAATCGTGATGCTTTTATGATTTCGAACGAGTTGGAACGTCAGTAAAGCTTCCGGCGGCTTTTTTTCAATATAATTTAACAAATCCATTTTGGATAAAATTTTAACTGTATCAACCTGCACAATTCGATCACCAATCATAAAACCATTATCTGCAAACGGGGATTCGTTACGCAAAGAAGTGATAATATTTTGCCGATTAAGCTCTTCTAGACGCCCCAAATCCGCAATCCATTCAGACGAAATAGTAATTTGATAACCAGCGCTATCCAATAAAGCTGAATAAGGCAGGGATTGAGTTCCCCTGACATATCGATTAAAAAATTCTGAAAAGTCATGCTGACTTATCGAATTCACCGCCCGTAAAATATCTTCCGCTTCAAATGGCTGATTATTTTTTCCAAACCACCAGTTAAAAAATCGAACCACATCATCCAGACTCTGCTGATTATGGGTACTTTCCCGAATTTGAAAATCCAGAAACAAAGCCAATAAATACCCTTTATCCCGACAAAATTCAGCAATTTCGTCGCTTGTTTGCGAATTGAAAGACACGACATTTTGAACGGCTACTTTATGTTGCCAGGGATTTTCTTCCAGCCGGGCAATTCGCTCGGAAATTTTTGAATAAAATGATTGTGAATTCCAGACATTGGACCGAACCAAAACCAATTCGCTGTAATATTCAGCCAGTCCTTCGGTAAACCAGCGAGATTGGGTAAATTGTTGGGTAGAATTTAAGTCGGTAATTAAAACCTTTGGATAAAATCGGCATCCGTTCCAGCATTTAAAAAATTCACGGGCAACCAATGGCGCAAAAAAATTAACGTCACGCTTCAATTTCAGTATCGGTAGTTCAAGAGTGGTGGCACCACAATGTCCCAAAGCTCTTTCATTTTCCAGGTGCTCATAAATTTCCACCATGAAATAGTAAGTATCAAAAGGAACTTCCTTAAACAGATAAGTTTCAGTGGCAACGATTCGTCGTATGGTGGATAAAAATTTATCGATATTGAAAGTTCGCGATGGATTGATGGTAATATTAAAAGTTTGGTTTCCAATGGTAAAATAATAATCCTGAAGTTCGCCCAGATGTATCGGGGAATCGATTAAATGGGAATAATTTTCCGCAGCATATTCATCAATAGCGGTTGAAGGTGGCAAGCTGGTGATAATTTTCCAGTTAAGCGGCACCTGGACGCGCAGCGTAAGGGGTAATTCTTCATAGCCCTCCACACCCATAAAAACAGCCTGACTATTAATGAGTGTTCCACGCGAACTCAATCTCTGGCCTGTCAACACTGTCGGATCAACTTCGACATCATAGGTGATACGCAATATCCCATGTTCACCCGCTTTGACCAGCCAGCGATTATATGAAATTTTTTCATATTCAAGTACAAAATTACTCTCCCCCTGCGCTATAAAGTTGAAAACACGAATATCAGACTCTTTTCGAAGTTGTTCTTCATGGTGCATTCCTGGCAAGGAAAAAATAAAATTCGCGGCACTGTTTTTTTCAATGATAATCGAAATCCGATAAGAACGCCAACGATTTTCATCGATTGATAAAAGGTAGGTGATTTTTGTCAAAGCCTTTGAGGAATCGGCGTTTAATCCTGAAATTAAAATTAATCCCAATATAAAACAGAAATGATTAATTTTTCTACCAGCGTTGAAAAAAAATCTTTTTCTTTTGACCATGCAAACACCTGTTATAAAATGATTGTTTTCCTGGTTATCTTCATCGCGACCGGTAAAAAGGAAGGGGCAAATTTCGCTTTGCAAGCGGTCATTTTTTATAAAATAATATTTGTTCTCATTAAAAGCAACAAAAATTAAAATTAAATTTTACTAAAAACTTTGCTCAGTACCGCATCGACAAAAAATAGCGCCATAAGGATGCCTTTAATGGTTTTCGATAGCATTGTTTTAACATTCTGAAATGAAACAGGCGGGGAAAAATGATTCAGACAGCGGTACGCCAGGAACCATCCTCCCTTTAAACGCATCTAAACCGTCAAAAAATGATCCCTGTCACAAATTTTACCGAATTGTGTCTAAAACCAGAAAAAATCTATTGCATTATTAAATAAAATGTTATACATTATAATCTTATGTACTTAGGAATAATTTGACAACGAGGAGGTACCTCATGGGAAAATATGCAAGGTTTTTCTTTTGTTTTGTTTCTATGGTTATGAGTACGACGCATAACCTTTTTGGATTGCCGGAATGGAATAAAATACGGCAGATGGAACCGATAGTCGTTCCGAGTGATAGTACTCCCGAACTAATTGGGACGGCAGTCAATCAAATCTTTGCCTTCTCTTATTCTGAAGCATCGCAATCATGGCAGGCAATTCCTTTTCAAATTGATGAAAAAGGTATTGAGACCGCTGTTAACTTTTATGATTCGACCCGAATTGATACATTTTTCAACTATTTTGGTGAATTGAATGGCTTATTAGATTCACAGGAAGAATTGCTTTTTCTGGCTCAGGACGCGGGTGATAAAGCGCCTGAAAATCAATGGATTACCGATACTGATTCGAAAAATTATCCCCGAATTGAGATTAAAGTTCTTGATCCACTAAATCCTGACGAACCAGGTTATTTCTATTTGTATCAATCCACCACCCTAAAATCCAGTCCCCAGGATTATGTACAACTCACTCCGGCTACCACGGATACGACGGGAGATGATTTTATTCAGGCGGTGAGTTATTCAGAAGGACATGATCAAAATGGCTTTACAAAAGACTGGACGATTCCGCTGGATCAGCAGGGGAATGGACAGGATTTTATGGACTTTCTGAAAATGCGCCTGAAAGTTGATTTTGGATTTTTGATCGGGCTTTCTGAAGTGCAATCGCTGCAATATCGAAAATTAGCGTATGCTGATGGTCCAATTCGGGTGGTTCGACGGCTTTCCTTTTTTCTGCGCTTTTCACTTTTCCCGCAACCCATCGGTGTGGCTGATTTTACGACCTATTACTATCCTTACCACACACAAGTGGAAGGACCGAGTCGGCGTTTAAGTGCCTCCTGGGGAGTGGCTTATCTCCGACAATCAGTTGATTTAAATGAAAATGCCATTGGGATGCAGTTCTATAATCCGTTGAATTCCCGGATTTTAATTGATGGGAAGCCTGACACAACCGTGGTCAAAACGCTGCTTGATTCGCCGGCAATGAATTGGCACCTGATTACCGGCACGCCCGGTAGTGTGGTTTTCACCTACACGGTACCCGCCATTGGTGAACGCCGTGAACTTTATTACTTCGACAATGACTCGGCTCCCAGTGGCGATGGTTTTGAGACAGATTCTGGTGATGAAAAATCTTATGGCGATATTGGCATTTCAATTTTTGGACAACGGATGGAAGGCAGCTTTGGCATGAGCTACGACGCCCTCTTTTTAGGCGCGGATCAAAATCCATCAATTGGTCCTGAAGTGGTTTTCCTGAAACAAAATCCATTGACCCTTTCTACCACCAGCATCCTGTATGATTGGACGCCACCGACCGCGATCACGGATTTGCAGGTAACAGCGGCGACACCCCATAGCATTACTCTTACCTGGACAGCACCAGGCGATGATGGCACGAGCGGAAATAAAATCGCCAATTATGATTTAAGGTACCAGGAATACTACGTGCGTGATGATAATTATGAAGAATGGTGGGAATTTGCTAATCCGGTTTCACCAGAACCAGTTGCCGTGCTACCAGGTGAACAACAGTCTTATACAATAACCGGACTGACGGCTGCAAAAGAGTACTATTTCGTCATTCTCAGTCAGGATGATATGGGAAACTGGTCTGATTATTCAAATCAGGCTTCTGGCATAGCCTTTCCGGTTGAATTAAGTACTTTTTCAATCAAACAAGAACAAAAGCATATTGTATTAACCTGGACAACCGCGACAGAGACGAACAATCATGGATTCGAAATAGAACGCCAACAGATGCGTGAACCAGCCAATAGGAATTGGGACGTCGTTGGGTTTATCTCAGGACATGGAACCTCATCAACACCTCATGCCTATCAATTTAGGGATTCGGAGCGAATCTTTGGAAAATATGCCTATCGTTTGAAACAAATTGATCGGGACGGGCGTTTTGAGTATTCTGAAATTTTAACGATTTATATTAAAGGCCCGGAAAGTTTTGCCTTGGGACAAAATTATCCCAATCCATTTAATCCGGCAACAAAAATTGAATTTCAAATCCCGGATGATGTCGATTCCGGCCAGTCGGTTGTTTTCCGGATTGTCAATATGTTAGGAGAAGAAGTCAATCGATTTGAAATGACAAATCCAGCGCCGGGAAATTATGATATTGTCTGGGATGCGACCAATTTTCAGGGGGAAAAAGTCGCCAGCGGTATTTATTTTTATCAGTTGATAACAAATAAGATTCTTTTTACGAGAAAAATGACATTAATCCCTTAAAAAGAGTGATGAATGACCAATTTTCCATCACGCATTACCGATTGGCCAGAAGATGAACGGCCACGAGAACGGTTTTTAAAATATGGTCCCGACCGGGTTTCGGACGTAGAACTCCTGACAATACTCCTGAGAACTGGTTCATTGGATGTAACAGCCTTCGATATTGCGCGGGAGTTATTGCAACGATATGGAAATTTTCGGGGGATTGATCAGCGATCGATTGCAGATTTATGCGAGATCAAGGGCGTTGGTGAAGCCAAAGCCATCCTGATCAAAGCGGCACTGGAAATTGGGAAAAGACTTTTTATTGAAAAATTTGATGAAAAACAAAAAATCAACACCAGTGAAGAGATTTATGAACTCTTCCGGTTACATTTACGCGATCTGGATCGCGAAGTTTTTAAAATAATTTTATTAACAAGTCGAAATCAAATCATTTTAGAAAAAACTATTTTCGAGGGGAGCTTAACCGAAAGTTTAGTAAATCCGCGTGAAATCGTCAAGGAAGCGCTGAATCATGCGGCAGCCGCCATTATTTTTGTGCATAATCATCCAAGCGGTGATCCATCTCCATCCATGGAGGATAAACAAATTACCAGCAGGCTTAAAATGGCCTGTGAACTCATAGGAATTCGAGTGCTGGATCATGTTATTGTTGGACGGGAAACCTATTTCAGTTTTTCCGATAATGGTCTGGTCTAAATTTAAAGTCCGAAATGACAACTCGATCGATCAGGAATAACCTTGTGAGGAGGGAATAGAACCTATGAAAAATCGAAAAAAATTAATATTTTCCGGGGGAGTAATCACTTTTTTGGTAATGGGTGCTTTAATATTTATAAATCCATTTAGTTCGTTTAGCGCCTATCAAATTTTAGAAGAGGCACAAATTTTAGCCGAAAATGAAGTTTCAGCGATTAAACCGGGGGAAGAGTTGCCACCTTCGCTATTACAGCAGCAAATTAGTGAGTTGGATAAAAATACTGCAGCAGCTCATTTAACGATACATGATAAAGAAAAATTTATTCAAATTGCGCTTTATCTCAACTATTTGATCGTTTTATCCATGTCCTGGCTAATAATCGCCCGGACCCGAAAAGATAAAACGGACGATGAAGAAAATTAGATGAAAGCGGTATAATTTTTAGCCACAGACAGCTTAAGATTGCATGAAAAAATTAATGAGCCCACCCTGAAAAGGTACATACCTGTCATTCAGCGCGAAGCGAAAAATTTCATAATTCATTGGAAAATATAGATTTTTCACTCCGCTTCGCTCCGTTCAGAATGATAAAACAAGCTTTTTAAATTGAACTCAATAATAGTATCCTCAAAATGTTACTTCATTCATTTTTCGTAAATTTTGCTTGCCTAGACCCTTAACTTTTACTATATTTAAACAAAGCAAAATTACAAATTTTGTATTTCAAATAGTCATTTTTGTAAATAATGGCATTACTTTTGTATACTTTAACGCTAACTCACCAATAAACGATAAGATACGCTCATTTGAATTGAGCCAATATTTTAACTGGACTGCTCTATGGGAAAATTGAATAGTCTATGGGGTAATTTTTTTCACCTCTCCGATCAGTCACAACACTCTGTTTTTGAGACACTCAGAAATGTACCCATCTTCAGAGAACTTAAAAAGGGTGAAATTAAAGAAATCGAACGAATTATTCATCATCGTTATTTCAAGCCACAGGAAGTGATTTTTTGGGAAGGTGAACCCGGCGTTGGAATGTACATCATCCAACGCGGAGAAGTGGGCATTTACCAGGATCGCGAAACAGCTCATGAAGAAGAATTAGTCCGATTGGGTGAAGGTGATTTTTTTGGCGAAATGGCGTTATTGAATGAAGGCCCCCGTTCTGCCACAGCAATTTCGTTAACAAACTCCCACATTATTGGTCTTTATCGGCCAGATCTTTTCAATTTGTTTGAACTAAAACCGCGCTTTGGGGTTAAAGTACTAATGAAATTAGCTGATATACTCGCGATTCGACTGCGTAAAACAAATGAAGAATTACAGGAATTGAAGTTAAAATTTAGTAAAAAGGAAGTTTTGCGATAACCATGGCCAACCCAAACGTAACAAACCAGATGGTGATCAATATCAATAAACGCGCCATCAATTTATTTTTGATACTGCTATTATGCGGTATTATTATTACGCTTTTATTCTGGATCGTTCCTGCTGGCGGAATAGTTATCCCACCATTGATTTTCGCAACCCTTTTTGCTTTTCTACTCAATCCCCTGGTGATTATCCTCGAGCGAAATGGTTTTTCAAGAACCACTTCCGTATTTTTCATTATTATTTTTTTCCTGCTACTGATTGGCATCATCATCATTTTATTATACGAGCCGGTCTCTAAGGAAATTACCCAGATTACCAAAATGCTCAACAACAAAAAATCTGGTGATGCCGTCATTAAATTCAAGAAACAATTACAGCAAATTTCACGGCTTCCTTTATTACGTGGATTCGGAGTTGGTGAAAATGTGGCGGATAAGATTGAAACGTACTTTATGAATTTGATCAACCAGATATTTAATCTCATTCCAAATATCTTTTCCATTATTATCATGATTATTTTGACACCTTTTATGACATTTTTCTTGCTGAAGGATTCTCCACGGCTTAAAAAAGCTTTTATTCAGATCATCCCCAATCGCTATTTTGAGATGGCACTCATTCTGTTACAAAAAATTGATGACCAGTTGGGTAATTATATTCGCGGTCAAATGATAGTCTCGCTCATTATTGGTACTCTCTCAACACTGGCACTCTATTTCCTGGATGTACCATATTTCTTTTTTATCGGCTGTATTGCTGGATTAGCAAATATGATCCCCTATTTTGGCCCGATTACTGGTGGGGCAATTGCGGCTGTTGTCAACCTGATTGACAAGGGACAACTGAATGCAGTCTTTGGTGTCATCATGGCCTTTGCCGTCATCCGATTGATTGATGATACCATCGTTTCGCCAAACATTTTGGCACGCAGCGTGGAGATTCATCCATTACTCGTTATTATCGTCATCTTTATCGGCGGCGAAATGTTTGGCATTTTAGGACTCCTTCTCTGCATTCCGGTCACCGGCATCATTAAAATGCTGATTAAAGAGATGATCTGGCTATTTAAAAATTATCGGCTCTCTCTCTAAATACACATCACGAAATAACACCGCCTTTTTTGGCACTTCTTTCTAATTTAATCAATACTTTCCTGAAAAAATATTGCATTTTTTACCTTGAATATTTATATTCGGAAAGGTCGATCAAACTTGAATTGAAAAATTAGCTACGTTTAAGATGATATACTAGCGCCCATGTGATTTTTGATTTCTTTGCCCTCACCCTAACCCTCTCCAGAGGGCTGATCGTGTCCCACATCCTTTACTGGACACGGGGAGATGGCAAAATGGTAGGGAATTAGAATGAACACGGCACCTTTTGAACTCACCCCCCGGCCCCCTCTCTTGAAAACAGAGGGGAGAAACCAGTTTCTCCCCTCCTTCTCTTCTCAAGAGAAGGAGGTTGGGGGGCATAGCCGTCAGGTTAAGGTTCTAACTCCTTAAAAAACAAACAAATAGCCACGCACCTCAGCTCGTGGATCGGATTGTCCCCAAAAATTTTATTGAGGATTTTAATCCACAGGAATAAAAGCGCTCGGGCTTAAAAGCCCGGTGAGTAGGGGGGCGCTCATTGAACCACGAGCTGAAGCTCGTGGCAATTCAATCCTAACTTATTGAAATTCAAATTGTTATCACCTTAACCTGACGGCGATGGGTTGAGGGATGAGTTTAAACGAACGACTGGCAAAAATTTGGCACTTTTGGGTGCGCTATTCCAATTTAACATCCTTCCCCCGTGTCCAGTAGGAATGAGATGTGGGTCAAGATCGGCCCTCTGATAGCGGGTTGGGGTGAGCGCTTTCATCAGACTAAATTAAAATCCGAAAACAATTTCGGCTTGTGTATATGAAAAATACGAAAAAGGAGAAAAGATGGCGGCAAAATTCCTGGCTGTAGATTTAGGGGCTTCCAGCGGTCGTGTCATCTATGCGACGCTTGAAAAAAACAAACTCGAATTACATGAAATCCACCGATTTTCCAATCAACCTGTTCAACTGCTGAATAATCTTCACTGGAATATCGTTTCACTTTATGAAGAAATTAAAAATGGTCTCACCCGATGTGCCAGAGAATACAGCACGGAACTGGATGGTATCGGTATCGACACGTGGGGCGTTGATTTTGGACTGGTTTCAGAAAACAATGAACTCGTCGGCATTCCCTGGGCTTATCGTGATGCCCGAACCAATAACATATTGGAAAAAGCTTATGCATTAATGCCACGTGAAGAGATTTATCGTGTCACCGGTATCCAATTCATGCAATTTAATTCAGCTTTTCAGTTATTAGCCATGGTGCAGGCGAAATCGCCCCTGTTGAAAGCCACCAATAAACTCCTTTTTATGCCCGATTTATTGAATTTTCTTTTCTCGGGACAAAAAGTTACTGAACGTTCAATCGCCAGCACATCGCAACTCCTTAATCCAATGACTGGCAAGTGGGAGAAGGACATTTTTAAAAAATTAGGTCTCCCCCTGGAAATCATGCCCGAAATTCTCGAACCTGGCACTGAATTGGAAAATCTGCTGCCCGAAATTGCCCATGAAACCGGCCTGACAAAAGCCCCCATTATCGCCACCGCAGGTCATGATACAGCCGCTGCCGTTGCTGCTGTGCCTGCCAGTGGTGATAATTGGGCCTATCTCAGTTCCGGAACCTGGTCATTAATGGGAATCGAATCCGCGAAACCAATTATCAATGAACAGACACTGAAATATAATTTTACCAATGAAGGTGGTGTGGCCCGAACCATCCGTTTTCTTAAAAATATTTCTGGTTTGTGGCTCGTACAGACCTGTCAGCGCGATTGGGCAAAGGCCGGTAAAAATTATGATTTTGGGAAATTGACGCAAATGGCCAGTCAAGCCAAACCGTTTGTCGGTATCCTTGATCCCGATCACCCCCTGTTTCTCAATCCCGACAATATGCCCGAAGCGATACGAACCTATTTAAAACAGACGAATCAGCCCCAACCACAAACCGAAGGCGAGACCATTCGGATTATTCTGGAAAGCCTGGCTTTAAAATATCGCCACATTCTGGAGCAAATCAATGAACTTCGTGGAAAGCCCACGCACAAGCTCCATATCGTGGGTGGTGGTACCAAAAACGAACTTCTCAACCAGTTTGCGGCCAATGCCTGTGGTATTCCCGTTGTTACCGGCCCGGTTGAAGCCACCGCGATTGGGAATATCATGGTCCAGGCGGTGACCCGAAGAGTACTCCCTTCAATTGAAGCAGCCCGCGAGGTTATTAAAAATTCTGTCGAAATGAAATATTATAGTCCTCAGGATTCAGTACAATGGGAGAAGCAATTTAACGAATTCAAACAATTATTGAAATAAGATTGAGACACGACTAACCAAAGGAGTCTGAATGTTTTTTACCGGAATCGCTGACGAAGCAGGAAAATCAATTGATACCCAAATAAAAGCCCACCAAACTTTGGGCTGGAAACATATTGAATTACGACTGATAGATGATTACAATCTGGCCTCGCTTTCCGCGGCCAAATACGAGGAAGTGAAGACAAAATTGCAGGTGGCTGGAATAACCTTAAGCTGTTTTGCTTCGGCCATCGCCAATTGGGCAAAAAAAATCTCCGGTGATTTTAATGTCGATTTAACCGAACTCAAAAACGGTATTCCCCGAATGAAAGAACTTGGCACAAAATTCGTCCGAATCATGTCCTATCCCAACGACAACTGGAGCGATGCTGATTGGTTCAAAGAAGTCGTCCGCCGCACCAAAGAAATGTCCCGTATTGCTGAAGACAACGACATCATCCTCGTACACGAAAACTGCTCCGGCTGGGGCGGACGCAGTCCTGTACACACCCTCCAACTACTCGATGCCGTAAACTCCCCCGCCCTCAAACTCGTCTATGACACCGGCAATCCCCCCGCCGAAGGTCAGGACGGCTGGGACTTTTACACCAAAGTCAAAGCCCATATCGTCTATGTCCACATTAAAGACGCGAAAATGGCCAAACATGGCGAAAAAGTCACCTTCACCTATCCCGGCGCAGGTGATGGCGATGTCAAAAAAATCGTCTCGGATTTACTGAAATCAGGCTACAATGGCGGATTTTCAATCGAACCACATCTGGCCGCGATTGTTCACGAGGCAAAGGATGCGGATGATGCGAATTTTGCTTTTCGGGAGTATGTGAGGTATGGGAGGAAGTTGATGGAGATGATGCGGTCGAGTGAAAAGTAAAAAAAATTATCAATCAATTCATCAGTAAAATAGATTAATGACAAACTGTGGTTTAAATTATTATCTTTTAATGATACCTTTGAATACTAATTTTCGCCAAAAGCATACAAATGTGCCGTCGTACGGATATAAATCGTATTGCCGACGATAGCCGGTGTTGTATATATTTTTTCATTCAGATCATTTTTTGCTAAAATGTTAAGTTCATTGGTTGCATTAATGACTGTAATTACACCTTTATTCGCGGGGATATATATCCTGCCATTTGCAGCAACTGGTGAGGCGATATATGGACCAGCTACCCCAAGACGCTCACAAACTCTCACCAACGCTTTCTTCCAGGGTGGAAGAAAGCGTTTTTAAGTGGTGAGTTGGGAGAGAATTTTTATTATAATTGAATATTAATCCTTTCCAAATGCAAATAAATTCGTCGTCGTTCGAACATAAATCGTATTGCCGGCAATAGCGGGCGTTACAAAAATCTTCTCTTTGATTTTATTCTGCGCAACAATTTCTAATTTGGAACCTGCTTTAATAACAGTTATCCTTCTCTTCCCGGATTGAAAATAAATATAATTATTAACAGCAATTGGAGAAGCGAAATAAGGACCGGTAAAACCAATAAAGTTACGCAAAACCACGGTCCTTTTTAAAGCTTCCATTGAGTCGAGCGGCTGATTTTTTCGTGTTAAATCAGCATGGTCGGCGGATCAAAATGCGTTTGCCCTCATCATCTCTCACTCTACCTGATAAGACAACACTTTCGGTTACTTTTCCCGGCGATTAATATATATTTTGCACGGTTGTTCTAATCCGTTCCGTTAAATTTTCCGGATTTGGATTAGAGTCAAAATCTAAATTAACAGTTTCGTCGACAACGCTGTCACATCCTGCGAATCCACCGACATAAAAATTTTAAAAAATTGAACTGGGCTGCTTCTACCACGCATACGCCTCCGGCGCCTCCCTCCCCGGTCCCGGCCAAATCTCATCCAGTTTTTTCATGGTTGATTCAATCAACTCAATTTCCAGCGAATGTAAACTATCCGTTAACTGTTCTACTGTTCGTGGGCCGATAATTGGCGCCGTCACCACCGGATTTTTAAACAGCCAGGCCAGGGCCACATCCGCCGGCTTTTCGCCCAAGGCTTTACAAAGCAGTTCATACGCTTCAATTTTATTTTTCAGCTTTTCAACCTTGTCGCCCAGCATGGCGCGCCGGCCCTCTTTCACGTTTTTCAAACCGCCAGCGAGTAAACCTTCGCTTAGTGGGCTATAGGGAACCAATCCCACGCCATATTCACGACAGGCGGGAATCACTTCCAGTTCCGGAATCCGGGAGTTAAGATTATATTGCGTCTGTTCCGCTACCAGTTCCAGAAAGTGCCGGGCATTGGCTGTTTCACAGGCCTGGGCGATATTCCAGCCGGCAAAATTACTGCTGGCGGTATAAATGACTTTACCCTGCTGAACCAGTAGTTCCATCGCCTGCCAGATTTCTTCCCATTGGGTGGCTTTTTTCAGATGCGGCGGACAATACAACTTCATTTCCGGCAGGCCAAACCACGCAATCATACTGGGCAGCATTTCACCCCGGTCAATATGATGCATATAAAGCACATCGATGTGATCGGTTTTCAATCGCTGGAGGCTTTTTTCGACAGATTGCCGGATATGATATGCTGAAAGTCCGAAATCATTGGGGCCCGTGCCCATGGGGACATAAACTTTGGTGGCCAGCACAATTTTTTCCCGGCGATTTCCTTGCGCGAACCATTTGCCAATAATCTGTTCCGTAATGCCTTCTCCTAATTTCCCGGAAAAACCATACACATTCGCCGTATCGAAAAAATTGATGCCGGCATCCAGTGCTGCATCCATAATCTGAAAACTGTCGGCTTCCTTTGTGCTCCAGCCAAAATTCATGGTCCCGAGACAAAGCCGACTGACGATGACGCCGGAGCGTCCTAAGTGGGTGTATTGCATAAATATCTCCTTCAAAAATGCAAGTTCTCATTTGCCACTTCAATATTTACAGCTGATTCTTGTATTCTGGACAAACTCCACTGGTTTATAAAAATGAATTATTCTGCGTGAGTGAAAACTATTTTGGCGTCGTTTTAAAACGGTTCTCAAGCCACTTTTTCATCCAGGTTTTGGTGTTGTCAGGAAGTAATTCATCCGTATCTAATACGGTCAGGTTTTTTTTAAAATATTCATCCGCGAATTCTTTTTGGCCAAGTTGATCATAAAAGTAGCCAATATTCCCCAGGGCTTGCGCCGAGTTTGGATACCATTGATGCAGTAATTTCGCCAGATCCAGTGCTTTTTGATACGCCTTATCCTTCATGAGAAAATTTATGACTTGTTCCATCAAGGCTAGATATTTATTATCGGTCGGTTGGCAATCCAGTTCGACCCAGGTGTTGTTAATAATCTTCCAGACGCCATTTTGTTTGATCAGGGTTCGATTGAGTCGGCGGAGGGTGCTGATTACGCCTGTTTTTTTCGGCTCTTTTAAATCCTGAATAAATGTGGCCCAGGCCAGATCATGGTCGATGAGAATAAAGTAATCCCGATGGATCAGCAGCTCCGACAAGGACGCCACCGGGAGACGTGGCTGGCCATTGCGGATTGGCTGGCTCGGCTCAAATTTATGCCAGGGACCAACTGAAATCCCATAACCAAGATTTAGCCCATCGCGATCATGCGGAAAACAGGAGTCATACAGGAGCGAATCGCCGGCGAAGAATGCCAGTTCCGAATCCCACAAGACTTTGATAATGGCCTTTTTTTCTGTTTCTGCATCCGGATTTTGAGCGAATACGCCCACACTGAAAATTGAAGTCACCAGCAGCAGCCGGGAAATGATAGATTTAAACATAGAACCTCCAATTATAGTATGTTGATTTAAAATTCCGCTTGATTTTTAATGTGGCTTTTCTATGATATTTATTTTAGTGGTCAATGTCTAACAGATTTGTTGCAAATTTTTACAGAAATGTTGCATTTGAGAAGAAAATTGGCGTGCAGCGTCTGTGTCACTGCCGTCGACGCAGTCGGCGAGTTATAAATTTTCGTTTAACAAAACATTTGTTTTTAATTATGCAATTGATTGGTTCAAGATGCCTTTTTATATGCCGACTCCGTCAGCATGGCATTCACATAGAGAATGCACTCCAGGCGATACACTTCGGCGTGCAGCGTCTGCGTCACTGCCGTCGACGCAGTCGGCGAGTTATAAATTTTCGTTTAACAAAACATTT
>DYKB01000010.1:55067-55739 GCA_020722815.1 Caldithrix sp.
TGCCTTTTTATATGCCGACTCCGTCAGCATGGCATTCACATAGAGAATGCACTCCGGGATTTCTTTAAAAATCATCATAAATATCTAAATCATCAAACGGATATTGCTTGATATTATCAATTTCATGCTGATTTCGTTGACGAAAGCTTCCAAAAATCCAATTTTCCGCCTGATCAGTATATTTATGTTTTACCGGATTAAACCAGAGATAATTGATGTTGCCATAATATTCTTTCTCATTTCTTATACAAGTATCCCAATAATTATGCAGTATTTTATCCTGTCCAACCAGCCCCAAATGTTTTTTAACCCATAAACCGCCGAATCGATGAAAATTATTCATCATTTGTGCCAGCGTTGATACATCTTCTGGTGCCTGGGCAACAATATGATAGTGATTCTCCAGAATCACCCAATCATCGATTTGCCAGTTGAAATGCTCAAAGCTATTAAACATGTACCAGCGGATTTTTTCTTTTATTTCGTCCGTTGTAAAATAATGAATTTTATGAAGGGTAGCACCGGTAATAAAATATTTTGCATTTGGGACGAACAAATGTGGTGGATTGTGAAGATAAGTTTTGAATTGGGTTTGCATATTTTTTCCTTTCTTTTATGGAGTGCAGCGTCTATGTCGCTGCCGCCGACGGAGTCGGCGAGTCAAAATTTTAA
>DYKB01000010.1:55839-121813 GCA_020722815.1 Caldithrix sp.
GGAGTGCAGCGTCTATGTCGCTGCCGCCGACGGAGTCGGCGAGTCAAAATTTTAAATGATCCAGATATTTATGTTTATAATACGAATGATGGATTTGCAATATCTTTTTGTTATGCCGACTCCGTCGGCATGCATTCACATAGAGAATGCACTCCGGGCAGCTTTTCGGAGTGCAGCGTCTATGTCGCTGCCGCCGACGGAGTCGGCGAGTCAAAATTTTAAATGATCCAGATATTTATGTTTATAATACGAATGATGGATTTGCAATATCTTTTTGTTATGCCGACTCCGTCGGCATGCATTCACATAGAGAATGCACTCCGGGCAGCTTTTCGGAGTGCAGCGTCTATGTCGCTGCCGCCGACGGAGTCGGCGAGTCAAAATTTTAAATGATCCAGATATTTATGTTTATAATACGAATGATGGATTTGCAATATCTTTTTGTTATGCCGACTCCGTCGGCATGCATTCACACAGAGAATGCACTCCGGGAGGGGTTTAAACATAATCCTTCGGATTCACCCCAAACTCCTTCCGAAAACACTCCGTAAAATAAGACAAATGATTAAATCCCACCTCAAACGCGATTTCAGAAATATTGCCATAACCTTGTTTGATCAGACTGGCGGCGCGTTTCAGGCGGATGGCGCGGATGAATTCGGTGGTGGATTGGCCGGTCAGGGCGTCCAGCTTGCGGTGGAGTTGGGGCCGACTCAGGCCAATGCGGCGACTGAATTCTTCGGCGTTGAATTCCGGAGCCGCCATGTTTTCTTCTATCAGATTCAAAGCCCGCTGCAAAAAGCGCTCATCGGCAGAGGTGACGGCAATTTCGTGGGGCTCAACTAATAATTTTTGACTAAACCGTGCCCGTAATTGCCGCCTCTGGGCAATCAGGTTTTTGATACGTACCTGCAGTTCTGCGGCGTCAAACGGTTTGATGAGGTAATCATCCGCGCCGGTTTCCAGCCCTTCGAGCTTGCTGGCTTTGGTCGCGCGGGCGGTAAGCAGAATCACCGGAATATGGCTCGTGATTTCATCAGTTTTCAGTTTCGCGCAGAGTTGAAAGCCGTCCATTTGGGGCATCATGACGTCACTGATGATCAGGTCCGGGACTTTTTCCCGGGCCTGGAAATAACCGTCGACCCCATCGGCGGCTTCAATCAGACGATAGTTCGGCTGCAAAATCTCGCCAATGTAAGTCCGCAAATCGGCGTTATCTTCCACGATGAGCACCAACGGATGGTCCTTTTGGGGCTGTCGATTCCGGGCACTTTAACATTGGTTCGGAGCCGTCCGCATCTGTTGGCGCAAAATCAACCGTTATTTCGCCCGCACCGGCGGCTTCCTGAACATCGCCTACGGGCAGCAGCACCGTAAAAACACTGCCCACACCCGGCGCGCTATTGACAAAAATTTCACCGCCATGCAATTCCACCAGCTCTTTGGTCAAGGCCAATCCAATCCCGCTGCCTTCATGCTCGCGCACGTACGAATCATCTATCTGATAGAAGCGATCAAATATTTTCTCAAGGCGATCTGCCGGAATACCGATCCCCGTGTCGCTGACTTTAATTTCAACCCGGGACGGACTGTGCGGTGGCGCATTCAGACCAGCGGCCGAATTCACACTTACTGTAATTTTCCCGTTTTTCGGTGTAAATTTCAGCGCATTGAAGGTCAGATTGTAAATGATATTCTCCATCTTTTCCCGATCCACCTGCGCCAACAAACGCGATTCATGACTTTCAAACAGCAGTTGGACTTCTTTTAACTTCGCCTGGGACTCAAAAGACTGGACATAATGTTTGACCAACCGCACCAGGTCTTCGGTAGCCGGATGCAATTCCATTTTGCCAGCTTCAATGCGGGAGAGGTCAAGCAATTGGTTAATCAATCGGTGCAGGCGCTGCACGTTCCGCCGCATCAGAGAAAAATCGCGTTGGGCTTCGGTATCGGTGATTTTGGCAATCCACTTTTCCAAAGGTCCTAAAATCAGGGTGATCGGGGTGCGGAATTCATGCGAGATATTGGCAAAGAAACGGGATTTCATGGTATCCACTTCTTTAAGCTTTTGGGATTCAAATTTTTGCATCTTTAATTCATTACGCAGGTTAATCCGGTGCAATTGAAACCGCCAGCCACCATAAAGTGTTGCCACGAAAGCCAATCCATAAAATAGATACGCCCATAGAGTTGCCCACCACGGCGGAAGAAAGATGATGCGCAGTGAAATGGGCTCTTCATTCCAAAAGCCGTCGCTGTTGGCCCCTTTGGCGTGAAAAATATACTCATCGCCATAATCATATTCTTATTACATCTCCTAAAAGAAAACGATGTATTTGATATAAGCGTCACATCAAAAAGCCAATATAATCCCATAAATCCTGTTTTATCGCAAATCTGAATAAACCCCAATACTCATCATTTTTTATCAATCGTTTCGATATTTTTGAGACGATATGATTCATCCAGATAAACTAATTCGCCATAAAATCCCCCGGTAAAATGATGCGCTCCGGCTCAATTTCGGACATGGCTTTTTGAAATACATTTCTGTTAAATGGCGTAAATTTTTCTGGCGAGTGGACCCGGCTGATATAGACCATTTCGGGATTGATTGTGCCACCATGGCCGGAGAAATTTTCGATATTATAATTTATGCCACGGGTGCTGCTCTGCGTGGACCAATAACGCAGGCCGATTATCTTGCCTTTTGTATCCGTTTGCCAGTTGATAAAAATCACCGAATGACCAGAGCCAGTGGTACGCCAGAACTGGACATAATCGCCTGGCCGGGCTTTTGTAAAATCTTCGATGCGATCGCCCAGTCCAAATGCTTTCAACGCCACACCAGGGCCATCGCCCCAGGTAGATTCAACAAACCAGAGTCGCAGGAAGTAGCGCAAATCGGTGGCGGTCATTTTATTAATATCTTCACCTTTTCCTAAATCCGAGTTCAATTGCTGGAGGGATCGAAAGAGATCCTCGAACGTTAGGCCACAGCAGTAACAGCTTTTGCTCCCGTCCGGATTTGCCCGGGCAATGCGGACGCCTTTGTAATATATATCGCGGGTGACGCCTTCGTAGGTACCAACCCAGGAATAAGGATGGGTGCCATCACGCGGGTACGATTCAAGAATTTCCACACCATATTCATTAAAATCAATATCAAACGGCTGGCGAATGAAAAGAAAGATTGAATCCATGACCCATATTTTTCGGTCATCCATCAACTGAAAATAGAGCGGGGCTTCAAACAGCTCGACAGGCGTTCCCTGAATCGTGCCATTTTCATAATTCAATCCGTTCGGCACCGCATTGAGAAGCTGCGAAGCAACATTGCCTTCATGATATTCAAAACGAAGCTGGTCTTTATATGGAATATTGAGGTAGCCGCGCCGCAGATTTTTTCCAATCAGACCTGGCCGGGGCGCTAAATCGAATAAAACTGTCAAATAAACAATTTTAAGTGAATTTATTTCCTGAATTTTCAGCAGTACTTTTGGTAATTCTACTTTTTGATAGGTAATGGCAATCAGGCTATCGCTGGTAAAACTCCAGTTCATGGCACAATCTGAAGAAGAGATTTGAATGGGTCTTTCATAATAAATATCGAGTGTATCGGAGCGGGATTGTCCGGCCATGACCGAGATTGTGTCTGGACGAGTTCGGGCAAAAGGGTAAACATGAACTTTAATCTCACCGAGATTCAGCGAAGTACTGTCAGAAGGAATCATAAAAACGGCCGTCATTTCTTCCACATCCCGATCACTGATTTGAATTTTCAATTGATCAAATTCCAGGGATTTTGACAGAAAGCGGGGGGTCCGACTGACAAAATTATTCGCGGACAGAGCCGTATTGAGAAGACACATTTTGCCGGTTTTTATTTGATTATCGATTTGAAAACGATAGCAATAGGTTCCAAATCCACAAGGTTCCCCCATTTCGTTTTTTCCATCCCACAAGAGCTGGTGCTCGCCGGGCAAAAAGGATTGCTCGGTAATTCGCCGCACCCTTTGTCCCAGAATATTAAAAATATCCAGCACCACCTGACTTTTCCGATACAACCTCAATGAAAAAGTCGTGGTACCATGAAAAGGATTTGGGTAATTGGGATGGAGGTAAAAATTTTGCAAAACAGGATTATCCGAAGGGATGCCTGTTCCAAAATTCAGTTTGAAATAGCCGGCATTATCGGTAAATCCGCGTCCCAGAACCTCGTCGTTTAAAGTTAAGGTAATATAGACACGATCCAACTTTTCAGTGGTTCCGCGGCCATTGACCAATTGAAAAGAAATCGATTCAAGTCGTGCAAAGAGGTTGTTAAAATTAAGATAGAAAAAAAATATGATTAAAATCAGTTTGCGTAAATTCATTCTTGCTCCGATATTTTAATTTAATTCAACCATATTCATCATGAATCCGAAGTTAAAATCAGGCGATTCGCCCCGGGTTAGGGACCTGGGGCGGGTCATCTGGTACTATTTTTACAGAAGTTGTCTCTTTGAAAAGACGAAATCCGCGGGCAAGATAATTCTTTAATGCAGCAGGATGGTCCAGCGTGCAGGTATGCAGCCAGACCCGTGCAGCTCCGGTTTTCCAGGCCCTATCAACTGCTTCAGTTAATAAATGCCCTCCCAGACCCTGGCCAAAAAATTGAGGGAGGATGCCAAAGTGGATAATTTCGATATTCCAGTCTGGCTGTTCCTCAAATTCAAAATATCCGGCCGGCGTCCCTTTAAAATAGAGGACCCAGGTATGAAATCCCGGCCGGCTCACCCACTCCCGCCACTGTTGATACGTCCATTTGAGCAAATCGACCCAGAAATAGTCCCCCCCAACCGTCGCGTAAAAAAAACGATTGTATTCCGGCAGGGGAATTTCCACTTCCTTCAATTCCAGTCCTGGTAAGTTGCTTTTCTTCGGACGAAATTGTTCCGGACTATTCAATTCCAGATAAAAAGTTTTAATTTCAACTTGCATATTTTCCTCTTTTTAGTAAATGATACTGGTTAAGGAAAGTAAAAATTTATTTGGTTTTATGCAAGTAATTTATGGTGATACAAGAATATAAGGCAATTAAATCCCACATCAATGAAAAGCAACCGAAAATTCAGGCGATTGCATTCTCGCAAAACCGGTCCTGAGCATAATCAAGCAAAACAATCGGTCGATGTAACAATATAAATTTTTGCTGCACTGCCTTGTTTTAATTCTCTTGATTCTTTCCAAGAAAGTTTGTATATTTTTTCTTATTTTAATTTCGTAAATATATTTAAGGAATACCTTGAAAGATAATTTCAATCAAATTCTGGAGCGACTGAATCCAGAACAGCGCGAGGCCGTGTGCCATGGTGATGGGCCATTGATGATCATTGCCGGTGCCGGCACGGGAAAAACCAGTGTTATCACACATCGTATTACCTATTTGATTACTTCAAAAATAGCTTTTCCACGCGAGATTCTGGCATTGACTTTTACCGAGAAAGCTGCGGCTGAGATGGCGGAACGGGTGGAAGAAATGCTCCCTTATGGCTTTGCTGATATGTGGATCAGTACTTTTCATAGTTTGGGTGATCGATTGCTGCGGGATTATGCACTGGAGTTGGGACTTTCTCCCGACTTTCGCGTATTGACACGTCCGGAGCAGAACATTTTCTTCCGGGAGCATCTATTTGAGTTTCCGCTGGATTATTATCGCCCGTTGAGCAATCCCCTTCGCTTCATCGATTCGATTTTGAGTCTTTTCAGCCGTGCTAAGGATGAAGATGTCACGACCGCAGAATATCTTGCGTACGCGCGGGAGTTGCAGCGACTGGCGCAACAAAATCCGGCGCAAGCAGAATTAACCGAGATGGCGATTCAACAAATGGAGTTAGCTGCCGCTTACCAGAAGTTTCAGGAGTTGATGAAATTTAATAATAATATTGATTTCGGGGATCAAATTGTTCTGACGCTTGAGCTGTTTCGTAAACACCCGCTGATTTTGAAAAAAGTTCAGGCGCGCTATCGCTATATTCTGGTAGATGAGTTTCAGGATACCAATTATGCGCAATTTCAACTGGTACAGATGCTGGCCGGGAATGCAGGAAATATCACCGTGGTTTGCGATGATGATCAATCGATTTATAAATTTCGTGGCGCAGCGATCAGTAACATTTTGAGATTTCGGGATATTTATCCCAGCGCGAAACAGGTGGTTTTGATACGGAATTATCGCTCCACCCAGCAGGTACTGGATGCTTCTTACAATTTGATCTGCCACAACAATCCCGACCGGCTGGAAGTGCGGGATAATATCAACAAACGACTCATTGGTCTGATTTCAGATGGGCCTTCGGTGCAGCATCTTCATTATCATTCACTTTCAGCGGAGTCGGATGCGGTGGCGCAGATGATTGAAGATAAAGTGAATGCCGGCTATAAATTTAAGGATTTTGCAATTCTGGTACGCGCGAATAATGATGCCGATCCATTCCTGCGTTCACTCAATATGCGCAATATTCCATTTCAATTTTCGGGTAGTCGGGGATTGTATGTTCAGCCGGAGGTTCGATTGCTGATTTCATTTTTACGCGCCCTGACCGATTTAAAAGATTCCGTGAGTTTGTATCATCTCGCCAGTTCTGAAATTTATAAGGTCCCAATGTTTGATTTGACCTCCTGCTTAAACATGTCGCATCGCGCCAATCGCAGTCTGCATGATATTATGAGCCATCTGAATGAATTCCCTGAATTAAGCGATTTAACGGAGGAGAGTCGTCAAATTATCCAGAAATTAATCGGGGATTTGCAAAGTTATCTCGAGCTTTCCCGAAATCAACCGGCTGGGGTCGTACTGTATCAATTTATTATGAACTCAGGTTATTTAAAAAATTTAACCAATGCCGGCACGCCGGAAAGTGAAGTCGAAATTTTGAATATTGCCAAATTTTTCAATGTGGTTCGGCATTATTCGGAAATTGGCGTGAATGACAATGTCCATACTTTTACAAAACATCTCGATTTATTAATCGATGCCGGTGACGATCCAGCCACCGCCGAAAGTGAGCTGGATATCGACGTTGTAAATGTATTAACGGTTCATAAGTCAAAAGGGCTGGAATTTCCGGTTGTTTTTATGGTGAGTCTGGTTCAAAACAAATTTCCTTCGACGAATCGAAAGGAAGGCATTCCGCTACCCGATGAACTGATAAAGGATGAAGTTCCCAAAGAGGATTTTCATATTCAGGAAGAGCGCCGGCTTTTTTATGTGGGCATGACCCGTGCCCGACAGGAGCTCTATCTCACCAGTGCGCGCGATTACGGTGGCAGCCGGATGCGAAAAGTCAGCCAGTTTATCCTCGAAGCGCTGGATAAGCCCAAAGCTGACGAAGATTTCACCAGAACCTCCGCCATCGAGTCGCTCTACCAGTTCGCACCGGTTCCGGGGGTTGAGCTGGAACCAGCCGAACCCATTCCCGATGATGAGATGATCAGTCTGAGTTATCAGCAAATCGAAACGTATGATTCCTGTCCATTGCAGTACAAATATCGACATATTTTACGCGTCCCGATTTTGCCCCATCATTCGGCCATCTACGGGAACGCAATTCATACGGCAGTACAGGAATATAATCGACGAAAAGCATTGGACCATTCCATTTCGCTTGAGGAGGTGATACAAATTTTTAAAAATCAGTGGCTAAACCGGGGCTTCCTGAGTCGTGAGCATGAGGAACAGCGCCTGCAGGCCGGAATCGAGGTTCTGACACGTTTTTATCAGGAGGAGGAGCAAAACAGTTCGAAACCGGCCATCGTTGAACAACAATTCAGCTTCACCATAGAAAATTTTAACCGGATTACAGGGCGCTGGGATCGCATTGACGTGAACCAGGAAGAGGTTAAAATAATCGATTTTAAATCCACTGATGTGCGTGAACAGGAAAAGGCCGATAAGAAAGCCAAAGAGAGTTTGCAACTGGGAATCTATGCGCTGGCATATCAGGAAGCTTTCCAGATTACACCGAACTACCTGGAATTGCATTTTTTAGATACTGGCCTGGTGGGTCAAACTGAAGTCAATTCAAAAATTTTAGCGAAAACGGCTGAAAAAATAATCGCTGCTGCCAATGGAATTCGCAAGCGCGATTATGCCCCGCGTCCAAATTATTTAAACTGCCGATATTGTGCGTACGCCAATATTTGTCCTGCCAGTGCTGCTTAAAACTTCCATACCGATGCTATTTCTGGTAATGTCGCATCGCTTCAGGAAGCACCTTTTTTAAATCTGCAATTCGTTTATCATCCGATGGATGGGTCGATAAAAATTCAGGGGGAGCCTGTCCGCCAGAGGCTTCTTTCATTCTTTCCCAGAAAGCAATGGCTTCGTTCGGATTATAGCCTGCTTTGGCCATGATAATCAAGCCAATCCGATCGGCTTCTGACTCATGTTTCCGACTATACGGTAATAGAAATCCAACCTGGGCCCCCAGACCGAACGCCTGCATCCATAAACTTTGGGTTAACTCGGGTTTATCTTCCAATGCTTTGGCCAGTGTCAATCCGCCTAATTGAACGAGTAATCCCTGGCTCATTCGTTCGTTTCCGTGCTGTGCCAGCGCGTGGGCGACTTCATGTCCCATCACCACGGCGACACCGGTTTCATTTTTGGTAAAGGGCAAAATTCCCGTATAAAAAGCAACTTTTCCACCGGGCATACACCAGGCATTGGGCGTCTTGTCATCTTCAATCAGAATAAACTCCCAATCAAATTGCATATTCACGCCTTCCTGTTTTAAAAAAGCTTCAGCAGCGTTGGAAATACGAGCCCCAACACTTTTAATCATATTGACCTGGGCTTGATTGGTGGAAAGTTTTGATTCTTGTTTCACTTGATCATATTGCTGATAGCTCATCGCCTGAATTTCTGATGCGGGGATAAGACTCAATTGTTTTCGATTTGTCAATGGAACCGTTGTACAGGCCACAATGACGGCCATTAGAAGAAGTGAAGTCAGAATAATTTTTACCAAATTTCGTTTTGACATCTGTTTTACCTCCATCAATTTTATTGATCACTCATGAAATAAGTATTCATTTTCAATAATGAATACTCAAAATTATTGAGAGTTGCAAGTCATTTACAATTGAGTCTACTCTAAAAAGGCTACTTTTATCCTCCTGAATGAAGCGAAGCGACGTGAAGAATCTATATTTTCAATAGCCAGGGCGATTTTTCACTTTGCCTGGAATGACAAGGTTAAAACTTTTTAGAGTTGCTCATCATTAATATTAAATAAACTAATTTATTAAACACCTTAACCAAGAGAATGGATCAACCATATTTAATCCTTTAGATGCAGAAAAGGCTTAACAAATTCACGAATGAAAAATTACACCCGATTATCGACTAAGTCGAGGAAGCATGCATTTTCAAAGCTTTTTTAAAACCCTTTTGAATTCCCTGCAGCACAAGATGCGCATAAACCCCCGCGCCAAAGCCATTGTCGATATTCACAACCGCAACTCCCGTCGCGCAGGAATTTAACATGGTCAGTAGCGGTGCTAATCCCTGAAAACTGGCGCCATATCCCACACTGGTGGGAACACCTATGACGGGACAGGCAACCAGACCGGCGGCAACACTTGTTAACGCGCCCTCCATACCGGCGACACTGATGACAATATCGGCTTCAAAAAGCCGTTGCATTTCAGCCAATACCCGATGAATCCCGGCTACGCCCACATCAAACGCACGCTCAACGCGATTTCCCAAAAATTCAAGTGTCTGTGCAGCTTCTTCAGCAACGGGTAAATCAGATGTGCCGCCAGATAGCACCATTGCATACGGGACTGATTTATCAAAAGGATTCTGTTGCTCTTTTTGTAATTTTAACAGACGTGATACCGGATCATAAACCGCTTCAGGAATTTTTTGAGAAATCGCCTGCGCCATCTCTTCCGGAACACGCGTCGCCAGTACGCGATCATGATATTTCCAGAGCTTTTCCAATATGGTAATCGCCTGCGGTATCGTTTTCCCCTGGCAAAAAACAACCTCCGGCAAACCCTGTCGGAGAGCCCGGTGCATATCCAGACGGGCATCCAGAACATCTTCGTACGGAAGAATCCGAAGCCGTTCTATGGCTTCATCTAACTGAATTTTCCCATTTTTGACATCCAGCAGGAGTTTTTTTAGTTTTTCTTGATCCATTTAATTTTATAAACTCCAAATCATGGAAATACCAATCGCTATACGCAATTTGCCACCATACACTTTTTAACTATGCAAAATCTGACCCCGCACCTGAACTTTCTCCCCCTTTGACAAGCTCAGGTAACAGGGGAGAGAAAATCGCTTTGCCCTCGCCATTTGGGCGGATTATATCCCACATCCTTTGCTGAACACAGGAGAAACAGGCCGAAAAAGCAATACACCCCGACTATAAAACAATTTCCTTCTATTCTTCGTGCGATATATACAAATATCGTTTCACTTTATTAGTTGGTGTCTTTTCAAAGGGCTCCGGATATTCGATTAACTTGCTAATTCTGGAAAATTCTGGTAATTGTTCATTGATTTCTTTCCGAACTTTTTCCAGGATTTCCTCAATTGCTTTTTTGGACTCAGTTTCATTCAGTTTATCGCGTTGACATGCCTGATCCAGATAATCATAATCAGGATATGCTTTGGCAACGAGTTTCCCCTTGCTTGAATAAACCACAACCTCCTGAATATAGGGACTTTGCAATATCTGCTGTTCAATGATTTCAGGGTAGATATTTTCACCCGAAGGACCAACGATGACATTTTTCGACCGGCCTTTGATAAAAAGATAGCCATCGTTATCAAAATAGCCCAAATCACCAGTTTTCAACCATTCCTCATCCAGAAAAGCCTGTTTAGTGACATCCGGATTTTTATAATAACCCTGCATGACGATGGGACCTTTGATAACGATTTCACCAATTTTCGTAATGGGGTCCGGTTCATGAATTTTCATTTCAATACCCGGGATTGGCTGCCCACAGGAGCCGACACGAACTTTTCCAAATGGATTGATGGTCATAATCGGGGAAGTTTCCGTCATGCCATAGCCGGTGGAATAGCTAATTTTCGCATCGCGTAAGAAGATTTCCACATCTTCATTTAAAGCAGCCCCACCAAACATAAAGAAACGCAGGCAACCGCCAAGCGATTTTATCAATTTTTTTCCGGCGACTTTATTCAAGAGTTTCCGGAATGTGGACATCTGGTATAACCGATTTGTAATCTTTTTGCTCTGAATTTGCGGAAGAATTTTTTTGCGATAAATTTTATCCATAACCAGTGGAACGGTTAAAACTCCTGTTGGCTTTGCCTGCTCCATAGAGGTCAACAGTTTTTGCGGTGTTGGTAGTCCTTCCATATAGAAAATACTCACGCCGGCCGCCAATGGACAGAGCATGCCACCAGTCGCTTCAAAAGTATGAGAAAGCGGGAGAAGTGACAAAAAGCGATCGGCAGATGTCAATGGAAACTTTTCGATACTATAAACCACATCAATTGTGATATTTTTATGGGTCAGCATAACACCTTTCGAATGGCCAGTAGTGCCCGAAGTATAAATGATGGCGGCCAGATCCTCAGGTTCTGGTTCCGGAAAGACCTCTAAAATTTCAGTGGCCGTCGGTACTTTTCCGAGCTTTGTCTCCAGTTCCTGAACTGTTTTTTCAAACTGATTTTTTGGAACAGGCTGCAGTTCTTCAATTGAAAAATCCTCCAGGGAATAAATGGAGTGCAAATTTGAACCTTCCATACTTTCAATTTTTGAGCGCTGCTTTTGCGCCACGAACAGGATAACCGATTCTGAATTCCGAATAATATGACGCACATCAGCATCCGGAAATAAGGGCAATATTGGAACCGCAACCGCACCAATAAAAACGGTCGCGAGATAGGCTATCACCCATTCGGGACTATTGGTGCCCAGAATAGCCACCTTATCCCCCTTTTGAATTCCTCGCGATAATAAGTTTGCAGCGAGTTTGGTAACCTCATTTTCAAGTTCCGCATAGGTTCGCGGCTTTTCGTTCACAAAGGCAATCGCCGGCAAGGCACCAAATTTTTTAAAACTCCGTTGAATTAGTGTCCGCAAAGTATATTTATCAATTTCGATGATCATAAAATTCCCCATAAATAATGAAATTATGAAAGTGGTTTAATATACCCAATTTTACAAATTTTTATTATTGGAAGCAACAAAAATTATAACAAAAATGAAAGATTTTGGAGCTGGGGTTACGATACGGAAATGATTATCGGTTTTTTATAACTGATGAAGGCGTAATACGTAATAAAAAATTTTATTGAATTCAATGGTCAATTCGCAACTTAAGAAAGGTCTGTTATAAAATACAAATGGGGTATAATTACGTCATTCTGTTTGCAATTATACCCCACAATAATCAGCAAAAGCGTTGAAAATTTTAATCGAGTTGATTTAAATCGTAACTTTCGCCAGAGCCATAAGAAACCCAATCTGGACACGATTTTCCTCCTGAGAAAATAAGTTCATCGTAATTTCCGAAATTAAGCTGCTAAACTAAATTTACTAATTCAGTGAAATATGAAGTAATGTTCCCGGAACAATCATGTGCCCAGGCTCGAGTTGATTTTCCTGTCTTACCAGTTCCTCAGATACGTTAAAACGGGCGCAAATTTCTGTCAAATTTTCACCCTCCCGGACGAAATATGTATCTAACAGTAAATTTCCATTCCAATGAGAAGTCCGTTCCAGTCGATTCACGTCAACCGTCATCAAACTCGGTTGCATCACAGTAACAGGCGTATTGTTCATCGAATTTGGTATCAGTTTTGGCATTTCAGTCGGGGCATACAAATCATGGACTGGCTGACGCGCGACAAAATATATCAACGCCATCAACACAAAGCTCAGGATGAAGCCAATAAAAATGGCCATCAAAAACATTTTAAACATTTTGGCAATAAGATCAGTTATCATAAATTGGGCCTCCCTATAAAATGCATTTTTAATTGGAGCAAAAGCGCCATTCGGGGAAAATAATTGATTTAGAAAACTCATTAAATCACCTCCTTTATTTGAGAATTAACTCAATTTATTTACTTTTCACGCTACCTGATATCAAATTCCGTACCAAATTAAATTTCTGTAATTTCTCAAGAATAATAACGATTGTGATTACAGAAAAGTTATGAGAATGGTACATAAACAAATAAAATAAAGCGAAAATCTATATACTTAATCAAAATTCAACTTTTATGCAAACTATATTTCAATTATAAATTTTTTTAAATAATAGACCATTTATGTTGTCCATATTTTAATTCATTACTTGGTGACTTATTTATGATTCATCAGAAAGGAAATTTGCTATTGAATCGGTGAATTTACCCGAAAAGTCATTTATTGAGTGAATTTTACCCCACCAGACGATGATATACCTCATTTAACAATCACAATTGAGTACCGGACCTTTCCAAAATCTTTCGGCGTGTTCCGATCTGGTACAATGATTCATGATAATTGTCAAAAATTTATAAAAAGACAGGATCGATAACTTTACTACTTTTTAATTACAGACGGTGAAATTGAAATATCCGACAACTTGCGTAATAAATCCATATCTACTTCGCCTGAAATGAAAATTTATCCCAAAATTTGTGACTTCTCGTAAGGTCAATTATTTCTTTATATTATTTTTATCTGATTCATTTTATCCGATTATGCTCAAAAAACTGGCATTAAGCTTGCTTTATTATCAAAATTCTATTTTTTTTGAGCGATATTTCCTTTTTTTGATTCGCTGGGGATTCACCTGGATAGCAATACCTTTCAAAATTATCGATAAAGGACGTTGGATGAGTGTTCAAACACAGAATACTTTATTGGGAATTTTTTTGCTGGTTCTCTTTGTAATTGAACCAAATGGAATGGCACAAAACGCGCATTCTGATGATCTCAATTTATCGCGTATCCATATGCAACAGCCGACAATGCATTTGAATCATCCGCTTTTACCGGATCAGAGCGCTAATGAACGCCAAAATTCATCAAAATTGCCTGTATCTTACGCAGTTCAACCGGGAAATTCAGACCTGGATTCCAAACGGTCAGTGGCACCCAATGGCGCTTTAGCTGTTAAAAATTTTTTTTTAAAATGGGGAAAATCTTCCAATAAAAAACAGCGGAAGAAAAATTATTATCTTGTCATCGATCTGGATAGTACCAAAATTGCCCGGTTTATTCAAAAGCATGCCGGAAAACGGGACACCAATTGGCAAAATTTACCCCAAAATAAATTTTGGTGTCAAAAATTTCTCCAGGCTGACTCTTTCCTCGTTCCAGTAAATATCGGCGGCCATTTTTACTGGACAGTATTTGAATATAAAAACGATCGAAAACTAAGGTGTATCAGAAAAAAAACACTTCAAATTGCCAATTATACACTTTCCGGTGCAAATCTGGAGATTAAGGCTTTTGCCTTTGAATATAGTCCATTGCTAACCCGTGATGATTATCATGGTGAATTAAAAGTGGAAGTCAAAAATTCAGGGAATCAACCCGCGGAAAATGCGTGGTTGACACTTAGGGATTCGGTTTTAACGCCCTTTAAAATTGATGAGGCAATGAATTCCAGAGAATCAAACGCTATGAAAATATTGGCGCGCAAACAAATTCCGCTGATTAAAGCGGGTGAGACACGTCTCGTTACCTTCCCCTGGCGGACCTCCTTTATCGGTAAACATAAAATTGAGATTCAGGCCAGTGATCGAAGCGAACAGGTTGTATATTCACAACAAAGCCAAATATTTTTAACGATTCCCAAAGGTACAGTTACGACCGACGAAAATCCCGTTGCATTAAAAATAATCCAGGTATCCATTGAAATACCAATCATCACTGAAATTTCATTCGATGCGAATAGTTGTGTTGTCAGACCTGAATATTTACATAAAGAATTCTTCGCACCATCACTTTTAGTGCTTGCAAATCGTTTAAAACAACACCCTGAAGCCATTATTTTATTGCGGGGATATTCTGATGTAAATTCAGATATCTGGAATGCGAAATTGGCGGACAATCGCGCGCTGGCAATAAGAGATTCACTTGTCAATCTTGGCGTAAAGCCGGAGCAGATCAACATCCAACGAGGTCACATTCTGCCCCGCATTGACTATCAAACCACATCAGAAGAATCTCAATGGATTTTGGAGGAACGCCGCCATGTTCAGATAGTGATCAAACCGGCTGATCAGCCCAAATTATTAAATCCAATTCAATATATCGATTTTGAAGTGACTCCCCTTCCGGTTCGTTTTGAATCGCCGATAAAAACATCCATTCCATTAAAAAAAGGATTTTTGCAACTCAATTGTCACAAATTGAAGGACGAAATTGATTTTTCCGATCAAATATCATCACAAAAAATACCCCTCTGGACGCCGATTAAAGTATTGGCCGATACCGGCTGGCTTGAGAACGAAATTTCATATTTTTCAACCATAACGGATAGCCTGGGAAGAATTTTTAAAACAAAAAATCAGGTGATTCACCTCAAAAAGTTAATATTGAATAAAGAACATCGAATGGTGCTGCCGCTAAAATTTGCACAAAGTCATCTGCGTTTCGAATCATATTGGGCGCGAATTTTCGATCAAATCACCAATTTATTTGCCGATCCCGAAAAAAAACTCTGTTTCACCGGCCATGCTTGTGCCATTGGTTCGGAAGTTTCCAATTATCAGCTCTCTCAAAAGCGGGCCGAACGATTTCATGCCGGTTTGCTGGAATTTATTCGTAAAAAACATCCCGAATATTACGGTCTCATCAAGGAGCGAATGATTCCAGCACGGGGATTTGGCGAATCCAGGCCATTGATGATTTCGCGATTAAATGGCGAACAAATATTAATTGGGGACAATTTCCACGCCCTGGGCCGACGCTTGAATCGAAGGATTGAAGTCATTTTTAGCCAGGAAGAAAAATTGAGCAATTTTTGAATAAAATGAGCCAAAATTGAATTGCCAGAAGCTCTGGAGGCTTTGTGTGGACAAAAAATTGGCCAACAATAACCTTGCGAAGGTTCGTCACAATTCAATATTTAGATTATCAGTTAAATTCAACATATCTAGTCTTGCCTGTTCAAAAACCTTCACAAGGTTAGTCCTCGGACAGACACTGAAGCGCGTGGCAATTCAAAATTTTTAATACACTTATCTAAACTGATTCACAAACGTCAAAAAGCGTTTCGCGGTCCAGTCCAGATTTTCAATGGAACCGCCGCCTTCCAGCACCTCGCACATTTCGTAGGCGATATAGCCCTGATAGCCAATCTCTTTCAGCGTTTTCAGGAAGGTTTGATAGTCGACAATTCCCGTTCCCACTGGTACCGCCCGAATAACAGCATCTTCGGGGAGATAATTGGTGATTTTATGTTCGTAGCTAAAGCGTGGAAATTTCACATAATCCGCCACGGTGGTATGAATGATATACGGCTTCATTCGCCAGATCGATTTCCGAATCTCCTCGCTGCTCAATCCCTCTAAAGTGGGCGACCAGGCGTCCCAGGCGGCTTTGACATTGGGGAGATTCACCTCATTCAGCAGCCAGAACATTTCATCATGGTGCAGCGCGATATCGTGATGGTTTTGAACGGCCAGCGTCACCCCATATTGCGCGGCGACTTTACCCGCCATTTTCAACCCTTCCACTACCTGAGCGTACTGCTGATCATAAGGCACCCCGTCCCGAACATAGCCGGTAAATACCCGTACCATCGGCGTCCCCAGATCCCTGGCTAATTTGGCCACTTCCGTCATATAAATCGCCTGAATTTCCGTCATGGGAATACCCGGCTTCTCCATTCCCGCGGTAAAATCGGTATAACCCGCCAGCGCCACCAGTTCCAGTCCAAGTTCTTTGATACGCGCTTTCAATTTCTTTCGTGCGGCTTCGTCATAATCGAATGGTGAAACATGCGGCCGTTTGGCAACGAGCATCACCCCCTCAAAGCCCAGCTCTTTGGCTTTGACGAGAAATTCATCCACTGACAACCGCGCATGTCCCCGCCAGACACCGGCGTAACTGATGGAATGCAAACAGGTTTTCATTTTAAAATCTGCCGGATTGCCGGTCGGTGTCGTTTGAGCAAAAAGTATTTGGCTCAACAAAAACAAAATAATGACAAACAGGCTGCTTGTTTTGAATTTCATATTCATTGCAAATCTCCTTTTGTTAGATGAAAGATGTTTTTGGGTTCTGAGTTCCGGGTTCACGGTTAATGCTTTAAAATACAGGGCAATATTGTTAGAACTGGTTTTCAAACCTTTGAACCTTAAACGGTGAACCATGAACCCCTGATATATTCGTAAATTTTATGTTATTTTTCAAGGGAAATTTTTGGGGAGGTTTTAGCCGGCGGGATCGCAAAACAATATACATTCGTCTTTAATCATTTCACCCAGCGGGAGGTTTATAAAGTTGCAGCAAAACACTCATCAGGCATAAACCTCCCGCATGGTACTTTTTATTCTAAAATAGAAGTCAAAATGATTAGCATCAAAATTATTAAAACAGACGTAATTTCAAAACATTCGTAACCAACCCAATCCCGCAAACCTTATTGACCTTCATAACCAATCCAATCCCGCCCCGGCAGAACCTTATTGCCTTATTTTGTGTAAGATGCCAATAAGGCAATAAGGTTGATGCTGGTGGGGAGATCGGGGGTTACTAAGGTGAATAAGGTTTTTATCAACTGGCAGACAAATCATCCAAACCGGATTAACCGTAGTAACCAGTCAAATCAAATCCCGCAAACCTTATTGACCTTCATAACCAATCAAATCCCGCCCCGGCAGAACCTTATTGCCTTATTTTGTGTAAGATGCCAATAAGGCAATAAGGTTGATGCTGGTGGGGAGATCGGGGGTTACTAAGGTGAATAAGGTTTTTATCAACTGGCAGACAAATCATCCAAACCGGATTAACCGTAGTAACCAGTCAATCAAATCCGACAAACCTTATTGACCTTCATAACCAATCAAATCCCGCCCCGGCAGTAACCTTATTGCCGTATTTTGTGAAAGATGCCAATAAGGCAATAAGATTGATGCTGGTGGAGAGATCGGGGGTTACTAAGGTGAATAAGGTTTTTATCAACTGGCAGACAAATCATACAAATGCACACTTTTTTCAATTGCCACAGATTACACCACGCGTCAAGCCCGTCCGTTAGCTAACAGATTATCGGGCATCCATTAGTTTTAGAAAAATGAATTCCCGCCAAAAACATGCGGGAATAACTGAGTTCTGTAATGGGGCTTTCTGAATCCTCAATCAGTATTTTGAAATTAAATCATTTCACCCTGCGGAAGGTTTATAAAGTTAAACTCATTAATAAAATCGAACCTCCCGCAGGGTACTTGTTGTTCTAAAAATAGAAGTCAAAATTATTAAAACAAACAAGTTAATCATCTTGTCACCGAAATGAGCGGCCACCGAAAAAAACGAATCATTTTCAGTTTTTCGACACATGACGTTTTTTTATGTGCAGACCTCTTTATTCTGTGGCCAATAATTTTTATCCCAAATCTGATTACTTTTTTCTTGAATGCCCCGGGAATATATGCTATATTTGTGAAATAATAATTCGTTTTTTCAGAATGCATATAAAACAGGAATATGATTTATGAAAAAAAATCAGGTAACCCGTCGTCATTTTTTGAAAGCAGCCAGTGCCGGTACGGCTTTGATGACTTTGCCGGCGCTTTTCGGTTCCTGCGCGCCGAAAACAAGCGAACGACCGAACATTCTCTGGCTGGTGAGTGAGGATAATTCGGTTTTTTTGGGGTGTTATGGGGATAAATTTGCCACCACGCCGAATCTGGACAAGTTCGCGTCCGAGGGGATTTTGTATCTGAATGCCTTTGTGACCGCACCGGTGTGTGCGCCTTCCCGGTCCACCATCATTTCGGGTATGTATCCGCCGTGTATGGGCACACAGCACATGCGAAGTATGAATAATATCCCCGAATTTGTCAAATTTTTCCCGCAATACCTGCGCGCGGCGGGCTATTATTGCACCAACAATGCGAAAGAGGATTATAATATGCCCAAACCGGAGGGCGCATGGGACGAATCGAGCAAAAAGGCGCATTATAAGAACCGAAAGCCGGGGCAGCCATTTTTTGCAGTGTTCAATACCGAGATTAGTCATGAAAGCTGCCTGCACACGACCGAAACCAGTTTGACGCATGATCCCGCGCAGGTGCAGTTGCCGCCCTATCATCCGGATACGCCGGAAATTCGCCATGATTGGGCGCAATATTATGATAAAGTTCAGCAAATGGATGCCAAAATCGCCGAATTTTTGGTTGAGTTGGAGAAAGAAGGGCTGGCAGAGGATACGATTGTCTTTTATTATGCGGATAATGGCGGCGTACTGACGCGCAGCAAACGTTTTTTGAATGACACGGGCACGCATGTCCCGCTGATTGTGCGTTTCCCGAAGAAATATCAGCATCTTGCCCCGGCCGCACCGGGTACCTGGTTGGATCAACTGGTCAGTTTTGTGGATTTGGCGCCGACAGTTCTGAATCTCGCCGGGCTGCCGATTCCGGAATATATGCAGGGACAGGCATTTCTGGGACCGACGACGAAACCACCGCGCGAATATATCCACCTCTTTCGCGGTCGCATGGATGAGCGCTATGATATGATGCGGGCGGTTCGCGATAAAAAGTACAAATATATTCGCAATTATATGCCCATGCGGATTTATGGACAGCATTTGAATTATCTCTGGAAAATGCCCGCGACGCAGTCATGGGAACAGGCATATAAAGATGGGAAATGTGACGAAATTCAAAGCATTTTCTGGAATCCGAAGCCGGCGGAGGAGCTTTATGATACAGAAGCTGATCCCTGGGAAGTTCAGAATCTGGTGGATAATCCAGACTATCAGGAAGTTCTCACTCGAATGCGAGAAGCGACCGATAAATGGATTTTCGACATGCGGGATTCGGGATTTATGCCGGAGGGGGAGTTGCTGGAAAAGGCCAAAGAGAAGACGCTTTATGAGGTGGTGCATGATCCATCCTACGCGCTCGACAAGATTAAAGAAACGGCGGATATGGCCATTTCCCGAAATCCTGAACATTTGGCCGAACTCGTGAATCGATTATCGGATGAGAATAGCACGGTTCGTTATTGGGCGGCGACGGGGTGCATTGTTCTGGGCGAAAAAAGTCAATCGGCTGTTCCGGATTTGATAAAAGCTTTGCAGGATCCGGTGCCCGATGTTCGGGTGGCCGCGGCTGAGGCGCTTTGTGGATTGGGAAAAGTGAAGGAAGGTCTGGCTGTTTTAAGCAAAGAACTGGAAAATGAAAATACCAAAGTCGGTTTACATGCCATCAATGTGCTGGAATGTCTGGGCGAGCTGGCGAAACCAGCTTTGCCGGTCGTTAAAAAGGCTGCGGAAACCAGTTCTGATCCATATATTGTGCGGGCGGCGGAGTATTTTGTTGAGAAGTTTCAGGTTAAAAAATAATCCTGAATTCATAATTTAGAAATGGAAGTATTGTTGGAATTTAAACTTGGCCACCGAAAAATAATTTGATAGAATTCATTCGGTGGCCTGGTATTTTTTTAGAGTCATTGATGCGAATACTTCGTCATTATAAAATTGGAGATGAATCGTCTGTTTTCGCACTCATTAAGGGCGTGCTGGGCGAATATGGATTACAAACGAATCCGGAAGCGACTGATAAGGACCTTTTTGATATTGAAAAATTTTATATAAAACAAAAAGGGGTCTTTAAAGTCCTTGAGGAGAACAACCAGATAATCGGATCGTATGGAATCTATCAGTTGAGTGACACGATTGGTGAATTACGCAAGATGGATTTGAACAAAACATTTCGCGGGCAGGGATTGGGGAAGCTTTTGCTTGCGGATGCTTTTATCGAAGCGCGAAAATTGGGCTATCAGGAGATGGTGCTGGAAACAAATCGGGTGTTGAAAGAGGCGATTGGGCTTTATCAGAAGCATGGATTTGAATTTTTTCAGCCGGATCATCTTTCGGATCGGTGTGATGTGGCGATGAAGCGGGGAATTTTGGATATTGAATATTAATTTCGAGAGACCATTGAGAATGTTTTAAGAGAATTCTAAAAACTCACGCAAAGACGCGAAGGCGCACAGATTCGCAAAGTTGATTTTTGGTTTTTCTTTGCGTTTCCTTTGCGTCTCTGCGTGAATGTGATTTTGGGGGTCATATTCTTCTCACGTTTCGCGCATCACACCCCAAAATCATTTAATCTCCAATTCATCTTTTGTCGGCAATTTGGGGAATTTTGCGTGCGGCTCCTGCTGATACCAGAACGCCACGGACGAAATATCATCCTGCAGCGGGAGATAGCGCCCGCCGGAACGCCAGCCCAGCGCCTGCATGGTGATTTTCAAATCTTTCTGAAAGCGAACCGGGTCCATGATGTGCCAGCGATAAAGACCAAAGCGCTGTTGGGAGTTGTAAAGACCATCGGGTTTGATGACCTGGGGCATGCCGGCGTAAGGCGTGGTATATTCCATGTATTTATCATTCACGACAAATCCGTAGGAGCCGCAGAAATAGTCCTCGGTGCCGGTGCCGCAGATAGTCGGGAATTCCTTATCGCCATCCATATAAAATTTAATCTCACCCTCCCCCCACCAGCCGGTGCTGTTCGATCCCCAGCACATATAGGTACCCACATATTGTCCCCAGCCCTTTACACCATCCAGGATGGTATAGACTTCTTTATAAGGCACTGGATTGACCCGGCGGAATTGGGCATGGAAATAGGCGGCATCTTTTGGAATTTCAGTCAGCGTGTAATTAATCTGAAAATAGAGGGTCATTTGCTTGTCATCCAAATTTTCCATGGTGATTTTACAGGATTTTTGGAAGGGCATCACCCAGTAACAGTTTAAACCACTCAACGGATTGACGCACACGGGCAAGGAAGAAACCTGTGCATATTTGCCCCAGCCGCAGGCAAAGAAATCACCAACCGGTACTTCAACCGATGGTTCTTTCTCGCCGTCCCAGTAGAAGCGAATGATGGAATAACGCCAATTGCCGGCTGGTGTCATCCAGATTTGCTGAATAGCCCCTGGTCCTTGAATTTCTGCCAGCGTAAACGTTTGACCGGCAGCAATATGAATATAGGGCGATACTTTCCACCCCGGTCCCAGATCGCGCGCGGCTTTTGCGGCGAGGCCGTCGGTAGACATCCCGCCTTTGCCTTTTTCACCGGTAAAGTTTTCAGGGCTGATGGACCGGGTCAAAGCCTTCGATAATAGTGGCAGGTTTCCCATATTCATGTAGAGGCCATTAAAAGGCGTATTCTGGGCGAATAAAAAGGTACATAAAATGAGAAGGATGATGCTGCTGCGAAAAAAAAGCTTCTGCATAATTTGACTCCTTTGATTTGTTTGATTGTTAAAGTTTCATGAGTTAATTTAAAGTAACCACAGGTTTCGCAGATTTCACAGATAAAAATATTATCAAATTCCATCGAAAAGCTGGAGCTTTTCGATTTCAGGGTCATCAAACTGGAGTTCGGTTACCAGAGAAATGAAAAATGATGAACTAATTTTATCCTTTAAAATTGAAATTGTCAAGAAATAATTTTTTAAATTTCAGCGGTTTTAATCAAATGAATTATTTCAGATGAAATAAAGATTCCCCTTGATTTCATTGTTGTAATTTTGTTATTTTAATTTAAGCAGATTCATTATTAATTAAATCGGGAGCTCAAATATGAAAAGATTAATTATTGGTCTGGTGCTGGGTTGTATCATCGTTTTTCAAAATTGTGCAACCTTTCGGCCGTCTCCAACTATGAAGAAATATGCGCATCTTGATAAGGAAACCCAAAAACTCTATGAAAAAGTGCAAGACTTTATCGATCAAAGCCAGAAGAAAAAGTTGCCGGTGGAAATTCCGGTATTAACGAAAATTGATACGCTCTATCTGGATAAAGTTTCAAGGAAGGTGACGGTACATCTCGGCCAGGCACTGGCCAATATTCCTTTTCGCGAAAAAAATACCGCAGCCATTTACGAAAGCATCCGAAAAAACCTGGGCGGGAAATATAAAGATTATGATCTGAAAATTTTCACGCGGAAGCAGGCGATTGAGGATCTAATTCCAAACTTTTATCGCTCGGACACATCGAAATATGATCGGACCCGGATGCCCCGAAAAGATGAGCGACCAACCGCACTGGTTCGCCAAACCAATCGTCCCTGGCAGCCGACCCAAGGGCTGCAAAATCGGAATATCGCGCTCTGGCACAGTCATGGGTGGTATTATGAACCGAAGTTGAATCGCTGGGAATGGCAGCGGGCGCGTATTTTTCAGGTGGTGGAAGATTTGTATACGATGTCTTACACGGTTCCCTATCTCGCACCCATGCTGGAAAATGCCGGAGCCATGGTTTATTTCCCCCGTGAGCGGGATATTCAATCGCATGAAGTCATTATCGATAATGATGCCAATTTTCCGGATGCACTTTATTCTGAACTGGCCTGGGAGGGTAAAATCTGGCAAAATGGGGCGTCAGCCGGTTTTGGAATCGGACAGCCGCCTTATGATACGGATGAAAATCCTTTTCAACAGGGGACTTATCGAAAAATATTATCTGATGCCAAAGGAAATGCGCAAATCGAATGGATTCCGACGATTCCAGCGACCGGGGAATATGCGGTTTATATTTCCTATTTCGCTTCATCTCAAAATGTAACCGATGCGCATTATACTGTTCATCATGCCGGCGGAACAACTCCTTTTTTAATCAATCAGCAAATTGGTGGTAACACCTGGATTTATCTGGGTAAATTTAAATTTTTTGCCGGTCAGCATCCGGAAGCCGGAAAAGTGGTGCTCACGAATCAAAGCTCGGAAGCGAACAGATGGATTACCGCCGATGCAGTGCGATTTGGCGGCGGAATGGGGAATATTGTGCGCCATGATCAAACGAGTGGTCGTCCCCGGTTTGTGGAAGGGGCGCGCTATTATTTACAATATGCCGGCATGCCCGATTCGCTGGTTTACGATTTTACAGTGCAGGAAGATGATTATAAAGATGATTATCAAAGTCGGGGGGAATGGGCAAATTATCTAAAGGGGGCACCATTCGGGCCAAATAAAAATCGCAAAATTCCAGGGCTGGGAATTCCAATTGACCTTTCGATGGCTTTTCATACCGATGCTGGTTACACGCGAAACGATACGGTCATTGGAACGCTGGTGATTTTTAGTACAGAAGGCGCTGATACCACCACTTTTTTCCCGGATGGCATGTCCCGGCTGGCGAATCGGGATTTTGGGGATATTTTACAAACACAACTGGTTGAAGATATTAAGGCGAAGTACGATCCAGTCTGGAATCGGCGTTATCTCTGGGATCGGCCTTATAGTGAGGCTTTTCGTCCGAATATGCCAGCAGCACTTCTGGAACTCCTTTCGCATCAAAATTTTCTGGATATGAAATTCGGTCTGGATCCGCGTTTTCGCTTTGATGTGAGTCGATCAATTTATAAAGCCATGCTCAAATTTCTTGCCACGCAATATCAATTTCAATATGTTGTGCAACCATTACCAGTATCTCATTTCCAGGTCAGTTTTTCCGGTGAAAAACAGGTAACGCTGAAATGGCAGCCAGTACAGGACCCCTTGGAAAAAACGGCCACTCCAGAAAAATATATTGTTTACACACGAATTGATAGCAACGATTTTGATGCGGGTATTTTGGTGGATAAATCTGAAATTGTTATCAATAACCTGAAGCCGGGTATTATTTATAGTTATAAAGTTACGGCTGTTAATGCCGGTGGCGAAAGTTTTCCTTCGGAAATCCTCGCGGTCTGCTGGCAAAATACCACTAAACCACCAGTGTTGATTGTCAATGGCTTCGATCGGGTTGCCCCTCCGGCCACGCTGGAATGCGATAGCCTGCTGGGATTTGTGGATTTCTGGGATCAGGGGGTACCGGATCGCTATGATTTGTCCTATATCGGGAGTCAATACAATTTTAACGCCAAATCGAACTGGCTGGATGACGATGCCCCGGGTCATGGTGCCAGTTGGGGAAATTTTGAAACGAAAATTATCCCGGGCAACACTTTTGATTTTCCATATTTGCATGGCAAATCGATTCAGGCGGCTGGATTTTCATTCGTTTCATCCAGTGATGAGGCTGTCTGGGATAAACAAGTTGATATTTCCTCTTACAAGATTCTGGATTTGATTCTGGGTGAAGAAAAATTAACAAATTGGCCAAAACCGGTAGCCGGGAAACAATTTGAAGCCTTTCCGAAAAAAATGCAATCCGCACTTTCGGCTTTTGTGACCAATGGCGGCAATTTATTTGCATCCGGTGCCTATATTGGCACCGATTTATTCGACAGGAATCCGATTGATTCGACAAATATCAAATTTGCGAAAAAAACACTGGGATTTCGCTGGCGCACTAGCTATGCTGTCCGGACCGGCGGCGTCTGGTCTTGTGATACAACCTTGCTACAATTCGGGAATTCTTTTGAGTTTAATACAAATTATCATCCGAAAATTTATGCGGTCGAAGCACCCGATGCCATTGAACCGGCGGATCGATTCTCGCGAACGGTTTTACGCTATTCAGAGAGTAATATGAGTGCCGGCGTTGCCTATCAGGGTAAATACCGCGTGGTTTGTTTTGGATTTCCGTTTGAAACTATTTTGTGCCCAAAAAAGCGGGATGAAACGATGAAGGGTATTCTGACTTTTCTGGGGCGTGAGAAATGAGATAGTTTTTCGTAAATAAGGATGATTTAAATTTGATGATGCTTGCGGGGGGTGTGATGCGTAATGCGTGAAACGTAATACAAAAAAAAACGAGGTCCATGACAATTGCCAAATCAAATATCATAAATCACATGTTCACGCATTACGTATCACGAATTACACAATAAGCATCACGCATTACGTTTCACGCATAATGATTTATCACATTTCAATACAATTTACCTCAAATCTAAAAAGTACAATCAAAACAGGAGGCAATCATGAAGCTCACCAGTTGGGTTTTTGAAGATGGGGGAATGATTCCATCAAAATATACGTGCGATGATATTAATGTTTCGCCGCCTTTAAGATGGGAAGCCGCGCCGGCGGGGAGCAAAAGTTTCGCGCTGATTTGCGATGACCCGGATGCGCCAGTGGGAACGTGGGTGCATTGGGTGATTTTTAATATTCCATCGCATGTGCCTGAGTTACCGGAAAATATCCCGCCGGATAAAACTTTGAAAAACGGCGCGGTTCAGGGTAAAAATGATTTTCGAAAACTGGGTTATGGCGGTCCCTGCCCGCCTGGTGGAACACATCGGTATTATTTTAAACTTTATGCACTGGATATGGAACTTAATTTACCATCAGGTATTTTAAAGGTTGATTTACTCGGTGCGATGAGAAATCACATTCTGGCTGAATGTCAGCTTATGGGAAAGTATAAGCGCGTCCGATAGTAAAAAGGCTTTTGGCTTTCAGCTTTTAATCAGATCATAAACGATATGACAACGATGTTCATTTGGAACTGTTAATGTTTATCAATATCTAATTTTAAATATTTAATGGACTTAGCATAATTGACTGAGAAGTGAAGATGATGAATAATGATATGGAATTAATTAATGCCTTAACCGAGACTTTAAAGAATAGTCCTTCTAATATTCCGCTGCGAAAGCATCTGGCGCAACTGTTATTAAAAGCCGGCCGCTTTGAAGAAGCCGAACAGGAACTCCGTCAGGTACTGGTACATATACCGGATGATATTGAAATTAAAATTTCGTTGGCAGATACTTTTTTTCACCTGGACAAGATTTCCATGGCGGTGGTGATGGTGGAAGAATTGATGAAACTGGATTATTTGCCGGCAAATTTCTTTTTATTGGCTGTTCAAATTTTTTTAAAAGCAGGAGAAACGAAACAGGCTACCCGGGCGTATTTAAAGGCCATTAAGCTGGATAAGTCTTTAATCAATAAAGAATTGGAAAAAGATTTGGAAATTAATCGGCAAATTTTATCCGAAGTTGATGACCAAATACCGCGAGATCGAATTCCCCTCCCTGTTAATGATATTCCGGATGGGCCTGATTTTGTTCTGGAACGTTCGGAGATCAAATTTGCAGATGTGGGTGGCATGGATAATTTAAAAGAACAGATCCAGATGAAAATTATTTATCCAATTACACATCCGGAAATTTTTAAAGCATACAAAAAAGAAATTGGCGGAGGAATTTTACTCTATGGTCCGCCGGGCTGTGGTAAAACCTATTTCGCACGGGCAACCGCAGGGGAGGTGAATGCCTATTTCATTTCGGTCGGTATTCACGATGTACTCGACATGTATATCGGCCAGAGTGAAAACAATCTGCACGATCTGTTTCAACTGGCGCGGGGGAATGTTCCCTGTGTGCTTTTCTTCGATGAGGTGGATGCGCTGGGAGCAAAAAGGAGTGATTTGCGGCACGGTGGTGGCAGTCAATTGATTAACCAGTTCCTTTCTGAATTGGACGGAGTGGATAGTTCAAATACCGGCGTCCTGATTTTGGCGGCGACAAATGCCCCCTGGCATCTGGATAGTGCATTTCGACGCCCGGGCCGGTTTGATCGGGTCATTTTTGTTCCGCCACCGGATCAGGCAGCCCGTATGGCGATTTTACAGATTATGCTCAAAGATAAACCCACTAAAAATATCGATTTTCAAAAAGTCGCCCAGAAAACTGAACACTTTTCCGGGGCCGATTTACGGGCGGTGGTAGACCAGGCCATTGAAAAAAAGTTACACGATGCACTCAAAAGCGGTGTACCAGCACCTTTGACCACCGATGATTTGTTAAAAGTCATAAAAAATATAAAGCCCACCACCAAAGAGTGGTTCGCAACCGCACGAAATTATGCATTGTATTCGAATCAAAGCGGGATTTATGACGATATTTTGGCTTATCTGAAAGTCTGATGTTGCTGCTTAATTTGCAGTTGTTATGCGATATTCACCCGTGTCATAATCTGATGTTTTAATAATAAGCCGTTTTTGATCCGGCAAATACACATAATCAATGGTTTCCTGCAATATTTCCCCATCTAATAGAACTGTTTTAGGGGCATCCATCAATAAAATTCGTAAAATATGGGCCTTTTTTATGCCAGTAAAAGCAATTCGTAATTCATGAGAATCATTTTCGACCAAAACCGTTGTGTTGCCCGAGCCATCCGGATAGTGCACGGTAAATTGATTTTTTGGGCCGGGGCAGATGAGCCAGGTAACAAATCCAGTGGAAGTAGAGTCACCGAGGTTATTATAAGCTCTGGTCACATTTAGTGGAATAATCGCCCCTTCCCGCACATAAACCGGGTATTCATCCAGCGGAAATTCTCTGGAAAAAATAGCCGGCCCTTCAATCTCTTTTGTATCATCAAAAAAATAGCGCCATTTTCCTTCCGGCAGGTGGATGGTATTGGTCAGGCTATCCTGATAAATCGGGGCGATTAATAAATCATCGCCAAAAAGATAATGAAATTTCCCCTCAACCGGACGCTGCAACGGCTTCCCCCCTTCATGACAGCGAACGACATGGCTGTACATATAGGGGATTAATTCCGTATGCAGCCAGGAAAATTTGCGAATAATTTCCAGTTCCTGTTGACTGCGTTTCCAGAGGGCACGCTCACCATGGCCGCCATTCATAAAAAGCCCACAAAAAGTCGATAATTGTGCCCATCGGATATAAAGCCGCGGGGGAATGGTGGAGCCACTAAAACCAGCAATATCCGACCCAATCACACAATAGCCGTGTTTGGCACTTAACAGAATATCCCGAATCGCCTCTTCAATCCCTTCATCGCCCATCATGGCGATATCTTTTTGTTGAAGGCCCTTTGCATCACCCGTTCCTCCTGATTTCCAGGTATGGCGCTGATCGCCAACCCAGGTCACCGGTGCTGCATCCTGCGGAGCATAACCTTCGGGATGGATGAAGGCGCGATCAATCGCTCGGGCCAGCGTTACAAATTCGGGATTTTGCGTTTTACCAAATTGATATTCGGCGCGATAATAATGATCCATATAGGAGCGGGTCGTCATCCACCCGGCAGCAGTCCGTTGATAGGGAACTGGCAGAAAACCAAAAAGATTATTTGTAAAAAAAGTGGCGCTTCCATCTAATTTCCATCCGTCAATCCCCAATTTGAAAGCCTCATATTGTAACTCGCGCCACCATTTCATCGCCTCGGGATTGGTATAATCGATAAATCCACCCTTACCTTTCCACCATTTCACCTGATGACCATCGCCAGCCAGATAGCCCCGAACCTTCGCTTCTTCATAAAACTCCTGCGAATTTTGAATCGCTGGATCTTTACTGTAACTATTCACCATACTGGTCATCCAGAGAACAACGCGATAGCCTTTCGCTTCGAGCCCGTTGAACCATTCCTTTGGATTGGGATAGCGATTTTCATCAATTCGAAAATCATTATACCGTAGACTCCAGGGACTATCGAGAATAATCGTCCGGACCGGAATGTCGTATCGGGAATACCCTTCCAGTAATTCATCTACGCGACTGGCAGTATTCTCATCATCTTCCCAGAGCCAGCATTCGAGCGCCCAGGCCGGTGTTATTGGAACACGACCGGATTTAAACGAATGAAATGGAAATCCCCACAAAGGGTAGGCGATGTAAAAATAAAAAATAATCGATAACGTGACCAAAATCCAAAAAACAATTTTCAGTAATCTGATAAATGAACGATATAGTCGCATATTTTACCTGGAATGTAGATTTTTCATCATCATATTTTTAATGCAATGGATTAAATGTGAGTTCGTAAGTGAAGATAGTGAATGAAATGGATTAAAAACGATCTACTCTAAAAATTCGTCCGGCAAATTAAATTTTCGTTGTATCGCTTTAAGTAAACCGATCCCAAGTTGCTTGCCCTCGCCATGACACGTCACAGGAATAAAATTTTTAGTCGTTTCCTGAAAAAATATTCGTTCACTCCCTTTTCCGCGACTTAACGGCAGTTCAACTATCCCATATTTTTTCAGTCTTTGTTTTAGTTCGCGGTATGTTAATCGTCTGGGTTTAGACATAGCAGCATTCGTATGAATCAATTTTACCAATTAAATTTTCTAAAAATGGAAACCTGGATTGAGTATTTTCGGGTTTTATTTCAGGGTGCAGTTCAATTGGATTAAGAAATCTGGATTTTAATAACTTGTTCCAATATTCGGGAGGTGCTGGATCAATAATTTTTTCAAAAAGTCCTTTAGAAATAGCAAATGAAATATGATTTTTAATATTATCTAAAATGCTTTCCTGGGCGGCCTCGATGGTATCTCCTTCACCCACTAAATCAAATTCAAGGCAATGAGCTGAATATAAATCATCATCTTTTTCAATAATCACATGAACATTTACTAAAATGCCATTTTCTGTAATTCGGACTGCGTTTTCGTAGGCATCTTTTATCCATGTTTCATAAATGTACATTTTTTGCCTCTTTAATTAAAATAAAAATAATCATGCAATGATTATAACCTATGAAACCATTTTTATATCATTCGAATATTAATTTCTCTTCCTTAAATCTTACATTCAAATGCCGTAAGCATGTCATCTATTTTAACAGCTAGATATAACTTTAGTTTCAATTTGTTATATACCGACAAAATCAAGATAATGGGAATTTGGTTTTAACTCAAATTTTCATGTTTGGATGTGCCTTTTTATATAAAAAATCTCTTCAAAATATTCAATACATTTTTTAAAAAATTTTACTTTTTTTAAAATAAAACGAGGAGTAAATGTCGTTTTGTTACTTCCAATATGGGTGAATATCTATTTAATACCGCCACAAATAACTGGCCTTAAAGAAAAGCCCCCGCTGCATTTCATACATTTTGCCGGTTTTTTCAACCCAGCGATTTTCCTGCCAGGCGTTTTTTTCAGAGATCATTCCATAACCGAGATGAACCACGGTGCCCGGAATCCACGTAAACGAGATGAGAAAATCGGTGAGCAGGTGTTTATCGTAGCTGTTATCACGCCGGGTCGAGGTATCCGCTCAAAAAAGGAGGGTAATTTAAGATGCAAAGCGTATAGAGCATGGCGCCTAGCGAAAACCAATATTGCTATGCCCTCTGCTCCAGGCGCTATGCTTAAAAATCAACTTATTTGAAAAACTAATTTTTAATCTACCAACACATTTTGAGCGGATACATAAAAACTTTGAAAAACAGCATAAATTGACTCCCTGGCAGAGAAAAGCGATGATAAATTGGAATAAAAATTTTAAGAAAACCGGGAAAATTTCCTCATCTTGATATACAGTCCCATAATTTTTGGGGTTGTACGAAAAACAGGCATGGAAGATTCAACAGATAGGGGCTGTTATTGATTCTTCAATGGCTAAAACGTGTTGGATTAGCATGAATTTTGTAAAATATATTCCAATAAATAATCAAACAGCCCTGAATAGAAATGTAAATTAAGTTTTGCGTTCATTCAAAAGTTAAAACAGCGATGAAAATGTTGTTGGAACCGATTTGGGGGAAACTTTCTTGACTGATTTTTATATAAATAAGAGAACCTGCTCTATAAATGAAAGGGAAAAAATGAAACTGCCAATCTATCAGGTCGATGCTTTTACCAGTGAATTGTTCTCCGGAAATCCGGCGGCAGTGTGTCCGCTAAAAGAATGGCTGTCGGATAAGACAATGCAAAAAATCGCGGCTGAAAATAATCTCGCTGAAACAGCTTTTTTCGTTCCAAAAGGAGAAATTTTTGAGTTGCGATGGTTTACGCCCAAAGTTGAAGTCGATTTATGCGGCCATGCCACCCTGGCAACCGCGCATGTTATTTTCAATTATCTGAAATACAAGCAAAGTCAAATCGAATTTTCTACCAAAAGTGGTGAATTATACGTTTCCCGAACCAAAGACCGGCTCATCCTTAATTTCCCCGCAACGAAACCTGCTAAAATAGATATTCCCAAAGATTTAATAGCCGGTCTCAATCTCAGGCCCCTGGAAGCTTACAAATCACGAGATATTATGGCTGTTTTTGAGAAAGAAGCTGATATTTTGGCGCTTAATCCGGATTTTGAAATTCTCAAAAAATTAGATTGCCTTGGCATTATGGTCACCGCACCTGGCACAGACTCAGACTTTGTCTCTCGTTTTTTTGCCCCACGGGTGGGAGTGAATGAAGATCCGGTTACCGGCTCGGCTCATACAACATTGATTCCTTTCTGGGCGAAACGACTTGGAAAGGACAAATTACATGCGTTTCAGGTTTCTGAACGCCGCGGTGAAATTTTTTGTGAGTATCTGGGGGAACGCGTGAATATTGGCGGCCATGCGGTCACTTTTTTTATTGGTGAAATGATGCTTTAAATTTTTAAAAGGTATGATGCTATGAAAAATTCAGGGTACACAATTTTCCTTTTCCTCCTGATTAATCCCATATTTACTTTACAGGCGCGTAATACGATTTCTGCAACCGCCATCCTGCGCCAGATTGAGGCGGGGAAAACTGTCAGCTATGAAAATTACGAAATTATTGGAAATTTAGATCTCACCTCGATTCAAAATCGTTCCTTTTCCCGTGAGATAAATAACGACAGCACTCAAAAAATCATCTGGAATCAGGTCAAAGTACCGCTGAATTTCCAGCATTGTATTTTTAAAGGAAGTATTTCAGGTTATTATCTGAATTATCGACAAAACATTGTTTTTCGTAGCCGATTTAGAAAACCCGTTGTTTTTAAAAATTGTGAGTTTCAGGGCGAATCTTCATTTCAAAATACAGAATTTCAGGGAAAAGTTGATTTTACCGGCGCTGAATTTAAAACTGAAGCATTGTTTAAAAATGCCGAATTTATGAAAGAAACCCATTTTCAGGATGTTCATTTTCGGGGTGATGCCAATTTTCGCTCCGTTATTTTTAAAAAGTCAGCAAGTTTTATTGGCGCCTATTTTGAGGAGGAGGCTGAATTTAGAAGCGCAAAATTTCACCGCGGTGCCAATTTTTATAAAGCCCTGTTTATGAGCAAGGCGCTGTTTCAATCGGTTGAATTTTATAAAGCCGCCTTTTTTAAAGAAGCACAATTTAAGCGCGAATTCGATTTTCAGGGTGCCACCTTCAATGGAAAAGAATTCAATCCGTAGTGTCAGCCACAAATTTCTAAAATATCGTAGTTTGACCGATAAGCCGATTATCGAATCCCGTTGCTTTAATAATTTTGAATCAAACCATTTTGACCTCTATTCTGAAAACCAAGAACCTCCCACAGGGTTATTTTTATGGATTTTGATGGCGTTGCCCCTCAAAAAATTGTAAAATCTATCCAGTTAGCGGTCATTAAATTTTTTTCTTGCTATCTATTGAATTTATGCTTATAATTGTAATCAGATTTTAACCTTCCGCTTTGTCCGAAAACACCAAGACCTGTCATTGCGAGGCGTTTTTTCCGAAGCAATCCCTTTGTATAATAACTGAGAATGCTTCGTCGCCAAAAACGCTCCTCGCAATGACAGTACCGGGTGCGTTTGCGGACAGACACTAATTATAATTTCAAAAATTACTCAATTTAATCATCAGAGGGAGAAAAATTATGGATTATCTTAAAACCAAAACTGACTTGCAACAATCGCTCAATCAAATTATTGATGAAACACCCATTATAGACATTCACACGCACATTTATGACACCAACTTTAAATCACTCTTGCTCTGGGGAATTGATGAATTACTGACCTATCATTATCTGGTAGCTGAACTTTTTCGCATGCGATACGATTTAAATGCAGAAGAATTCTGGGCCCTGAGCAAAACGAAACAGGCTGAATTGATCTGGGAAAATTTATTTATCAAAAATTCTCCGGTTTCTGAAGCGTGTCGCGGTGTCGTCACCGTTATGTCACGATTGGGGATTAAAAATATCCGGAATCAGAAATTGGATGATATCCGCAAATTTTTCAGTCAGTATCCAATCAAAGATTATATAAATCGGGTTTTTGAACTGGCCAATGTGAAAGAAGTCGTGATGACCAACGACCCATTCGATGATCTGGAACGCCCGGTCTGGCTGGAAAATCCGAAAATTGATCCACGATTTAATGCCGCCTTGCGTATCGATCCCGTTCTGATGCAATGGGAGCAAAACGCCTGTCCACGGCTGAAGTCCTGGGGCTATGATGTGGAAACGGATTTATCGAAAAATACGCTGGCTGAAATTCGGCGCTTTCTGAGTGACTGGATCGACAGGATGAAGGCCCTTTACATGGCGGTTTCTTTGCCACCGACATTTTATTTCCCGGAGGAATCGACCCGCGGCACGATTATCAAAGAGTGCATCCTGCCGGTTTGTCGCGAGAAACAGATTCCTTTTGCCATGATGATCGGCGTGAAAAAACTGATCAACCCAGCCTTAAAATTAGCCGGCGATGGTGTTGGCAAGGCTGATTTAAACGCTGTTGAAAATCTGGTGCGGATGTATCCCAAAAATAAATTTCTGGTCACGCTATTGTCCCGAGAAAATCAACATGAATTATGCATCCTGGGACGAAAATTTGGCAATTTGATGATTTTCGGCTGCTGGTGGTTCCTGAATGATCCCAGTATCATCGAAGAAATGACGCGAGAGCGACTGGAACTGTTGGGATTGAGTTTTATCCCGCAGCACTCGGATGCGCGCGTGCTGGATCAGTTAATTTACAAATGGCATCATTCAAAATTGTTATTCAAAACCATTTTGCTGGATAAATACAACGATCTCTTACTGGCTGGCTGGGCACCAACACCGGAAGAAATCTCACGTGATGTTCAGAATTTATTTAGCGGCAATTTTAAAAAATTTTTGGCGTTATAGACCCAAAAGAAGCAAAAATGACAGGATAACAGGATTCTCTGGATGAACAGGAAGCTTGATTTACTACCTAAAATTCTAAAATGACCCCCTCCCGCTCCCCCACATTCCAAAATGCCGAATTTGGGGGAGAGGAAGCTTGGTTCTCTCCCACATTTTCGCTTTTTGAAAATGGGAGGCGGTACAGAAGGAGTCAATTAACGACTTCACCGGAAAAAAAATGTTTCATTTAAGAATTTCAGGTATTATTTTAATGTATGACAAATTTCTGAATCAAAATTTTATCCTCTCAATCCTGGATATCCCGTTATCCTGTCAGAAATTTTTCCGAGTAATTCTTTCATACTGGCTAAGAATTTGCAATTTAAAATTTAATTTTCTGACTGGTCTAAATTGGAAAAAGGCCATTTTTAAAATGGACTTTATTATCGATAAAAAATATTAATTCGTGAATACTATGCAAAAAAAACTTCATTCTCTGCCGTTGCTTTTTCTCCTGTTGGGTTTGCTTGTTTTCGGTTGTTTAAAGCAAAGACCTGAAGGCATAAATCGTAACTGTCCTTATTCAATAGGCGATCATCTTGAATATGAAAATCATTCGTCCATGCGGCTGAGTGATGGGACGGAGCAAAAGGATAACGTTTTCATCATCCTCGAAGTAATTGACCTGGTGGCAAATCAGAACGAAACCCGGGTGAAGCTGAAACGCTATTATACAGATCGCAGTGGTACAATTGAAGATTCACTGTATCATATTTATTCATCGCGGCGCGTGCTGATTATCCGTCCGGATAATTCCCGTGATTCGCTGTCATTTGAACTGGGAAATACAGACATCCAGACCCTGAGCGATTTTACAGATTCGACAGGTTTTCGATATACGGTTAAATTAACCGAAAACGATGCAACCATCACCAACACGAAAAATGAAGTATTCAAAGACTGTATCAAAATCGTCAAAACAATTCAGCCTCCCAATGCCGGCGAAGATGAATATGTTTATAAACGAATTGCCTATTATAAAGATACAATTTTAATTAAATATTTAAGCGTTGACCATCAACAACGAGAAGAGGGAATTGAAGAACTGCTGGCAACCTCTGAACTCACCGGCTATAAAATTGATACGTGGCGGTGAAAGAACTGTTTTCTTTTAATCGTTATCAGTGAATTTTAATAAGCGGCGTGATACGTAATACGTGATGCGTCATACGTGAGACGTGAAAGAACCACAATCACGAATCACGCATCATTCATCACGCATCACGTTTCAAGCCTCACTTTTTACCCATAAATTATCCAATGAAATCCAATCACGACTTTTTAATGATTACTCCTCCAGTCCTGGTACCCACCCAGGTTCCTGTTGGCGCTTTTATGTTGGCTTCAATGCTTTCAGCACAAAACATTCAAACCATCCTTTATGACGCATCCATAGAATATTTTCATTTTATCCTCAATCAATCCCCGCAGCAATTCTGGTCGGCTTCCGCGCAGCGACGGGCCCAAAAGGCGGTATACTATTTTCAAAATGCGCGTTATTTTCAGCCACATTTACATCGGACGCATATTAACAATTTCCATCACTATCTGAGCCAGTGGAGCACCCAATTTGAAGGCTGGCAGGTCGGCTTGACGGATATTTCCTGGTCGCAAATCCCGCCGCATGATCCGGCGGCATTCTATTCCTGGCTTTATAAAGGCAGCAGGACACCCTTCACCGATTATATTCACCAACAACTGATTCCCAATATTCAGAATTATCAGACGTCGCAAATTGGCATTTCACTTACCTATCTTTCCCAGATCTATTTTACACTTGAGTTGCGAATAGCACTGGCGGAAATTGACATCGAGCCCTATATTGGGGGCGCGTTAATTCACGTCCTGGATAATCAAACCGGCAAAACTTTTAATTTTGATGGCCTTTTTAATCGGAATTTGCCATCAAAATTCAAATTTCTGGAAGAAAAATCGACATCCCGGTCGCCGATAAAATTTCCACTTGCCTTACCGATTTTTCATCGCCCGTTTCGCGATTATTTTACCCCGGTCCCGATTGTTCCCTTCCCGCTTTCCCGAGGATGTTACTGGAATCGCTGCCTTTTTTGCCCCGATCAGGACAAACCTTTTCAAAAATATGAAATCACCCTGCTGGAAAAGTTTCTACAGGAAGTGACCGATTTAGTGGGGGATAAACAAATTATTTTTAATATCTGTGACTCTTCTGTTCCAACCGGCCCGTTGAACCAGTTACTCCCCTTTTTCAAATCGAATCAGGCGCAATTTTATGGCTTCTTTCGGTTTGAGAAGACTTTTTTAAATCTAGATTATCTGCAGCGATTGTATGAAAGTGGCGCCCGCTTACTTCAATTTGGGCTGGAAAGTGGTTCACAACGACTCTTGAACCTGTTTCAAAAAGGATTTGATCTCGAAGTAGCTGACAAAGTACTAAATCTCTCGCAGCAAACTGGTCTCAAAAATTATATCTATCTCCTATTCGGTCTTCCCACTGAAACCGAAGCCGATCGCGAAATGACCCTCGAATTTGTTCAAAAAAATCATGCTGCCATCCACTTCCTGAATCTGGCACTTTTTAATCTCCCCAAATTTTGTGACATATCGAATCATCCGGAAAAATATCACATTCAACTGGTAGATGAAGAAAAATATCAGCAGCCATTGCAGCTCTATGTGCCATTTTCCAGCACCGACGGCCCCATTCGCCCCCGGGCACGGGATTTTATCCAGTATCGCCTGCAAAAAGATCCGATTATCCGTCAGATTGTGAAAAATACACCGGCACGGGTAAGGATTGATCATGCGGTATTTTTTGGGGCGTAATTCGTGGAACGTAATCCAGGAAGCGTAATACTGGAAGGGAAGTGAAATGGTGTTGAGTGGGAAATATAAAAGAAGCGATAATATCCTGAAATTGCGCAAGGGTGGGATTTTTCATGACACTTTACCGTTTAAGTGCTCATACTTTGTATTATTATTCTCAATTTCTTTGGCCACATCCACCAGACAGGACCTCTCGCTATCATCTTCATACAGTTTAAAATCACCCACCAACAGATTTTACTAAAATTCCATGAAATAAAGTTGGTATTTATTTGTATCGATTCTGAGGGGTTGGTGATATAGCTTTACCAAACCTCACTAAACAATCAAAACATAATCAATAGTTGAATTTAAATAAAAGCACAAAATGTAGTATGAAAATCTGATTTGGTAAAGCTTTTATACAGCCCAATCGATAGCAAAGCTTTACCAAACCTCGCACATTCTGAAGTCAATCATAATCTGGTTTTTGAAAAACATTTTGCAGGTTAATTACATTGCGGGTAAAAGGTTTGGCAAAGCGACTTTCTGAATCTGCAAACCAAAAGACTCTCTGCGCTGCCTTGTGAAAAAAATATCGAACAGCTACTACCCCCGCTCCTTCAACCATCTTTCCATTAACGGAACCCGCAGCCGAAATTCACTATTTTCTTCTACCACCAGCAGCCGGCGTTTGAGGGAGCGATAGAGGGCCTCGTTGTCGGGGATAGGCTGACTGGCTTTGCGGCGAAAGGCGGCGAGATATTCCCACTCGCCGGAGAGTTTGCACTCGCCGTGCATGAGTTCATAGAGCACATTATGCCCTTTTACGATGGATTGATTCAGGGCTTGTTCAAAAATAGTGTCGTCGGCCTGAGTTTTGTCGGAATCATTGACCAGATCCACAATGGTTTCGGCAATGAGCTGCACCAGATGCGGCCAGCTGCCGGCCTGATTGTCGAAGCCGTTGAATGCCATTTTTGCCCCAAAACTCCGGCGTAAACCCGGCCGTTTGGGATCATCTTTTTTCCATTTTTCCGGCTTTAAATGATTATTCACAGCCTCCAGTATGTCGAAAATTGATTTTAATGAATCATCGGAACCAATAGTTATTTTCATCTCCAGTAAAATTCGGGTAAAATTTTCAGCCAGCAATTGATTCAAATCTTTAATGGATGTAAACGCCCGCGCGCTCTGCATGGAAATAAAAACCGATTTAACTGAAGGCGGTAAAAAACCACCCAGATTTTTTAAAATCGTGGTCTTGCCCATGCGCCGGCGGCCATACAGCACCAGTCCTGGACAACCGGTACTCAGCATGATTTGTTTTTCCAACTCTCCTACCACACGGTAGCGTGGAATAAAAGCTTCCTGTTCTCGACTCACTGGATCGCCAGCCCGGAAAACCTGCGGCGATACCTCTTTAGCGAGAATTGCTGCCACCTGTTCTTTTTGCTTTCGGGCAATTGCTAACCAGGCATTGGCAGCTTTACGAAATGCTGACACCAGTGGTTCCGCGAAGCCACCAATTTCATGAATAAAATTTTCGATTTGTACATAACGCTCTCTGGCCATGGGCGCTTTCAGAAAAGGACGGTTCATGGTCTCGATCTGATGTTGTAACTGGCAAATCTCATGAACACCATCTTTAATCCGTCTGGTTTGCGTGAGAAAGCCTTTTTGACCTTCAGGTAATTGATTGATTAGATTTTCAACATCGCAAATATTTTGGATTTTAGCGGTACTACGGGCAGTTAAGATGGTTTTGGCTTTTTGCGCTCCCCAACGCTGGGCGGGATAGCTATCAATAATCCGTTCAATGGCGGCCTTCCCCTCCACCCTATTCGCTTCCACATGGGCAATTAACAGCCGTTCCAACCAAGGAAAAGGAACCGAACAGAGATCATCCCAATAAACCGGGTGAAATTTTATCAGGAAATTCTGGTAAGGGAATAAAAAGCTTAAATATATTGGAAGATAATAGAGTCTCAAATTTCCGATAATGAAGGATATTCCAACAGCGTATCCTTCTTTGGTTCCAACTACCATGTTAACTAATATCCCCAAAAATATTCCAAACATGAGTCCTATAAAAATTTCGTAGATTCCCTCACGATTTTTAAAGGTAATCCTGATAATCAATCCTAAAGCGATACCAACAATAATTCCAATAAAGATTTTATTGCTACACTCCCAAGCTATCCCCATAGAAATTCCATCGCCGATTTCATAGACAAATATGTAAGTGATTTCTCCTATAAAGTTCATATTTTTTATTTTTATTATCTTTACTATATTCAAAATTTTACTTATGGATATTCTGAAGATAGGGAATATTATAGGATTTACACAAATAGATACCAAAAAAAATTCCAATTACTAATCCTTTTAAATGAAATTTAAAATGATCAAATAGCGTATTCATTTCTGTATTTACATCAATTCCAATAACTTCATATATTAGTTATCTACAGATTATAATGAATAAAATCATCCATGGTATAAAATGGTAAAGTAATTTTACGCTACTAAAAATTATTTTTTGGTATCCTTGCTTCTGTATAATTGTGTCTAAATTATCATTAAACTGTGCTGGTTTTCGATACAGCAATCCCAACCACCATAACGCCAACTTATGACTCTCCCAATTCCAGCCAATTTGTTCCAATGGCAAAGGTTTCATGGCCGGCCTCCCAATTCAATATTGTTGGGAAAAAGGGCAGAAAGCGGGTGATTTCGTGGGATTAGATTAGCAAAATAATCTCGGGATTCCATCACCAGGACTAATTTCTTTTTATCGGTCACCAGATTCCGCAAGGCAGCAAAAAAACGATGATCAGAGTAGGTGTCATATACTATCAGATCAAAATGGAGTATTTTCAGAAAGATTTGGTTTGGATGATTGGAACAAAAACGATCTAACGATAATAAAGCATTCGTCTTCGTTATTTTATTAACCGTCCCACCGCAAGCTTTGATGATATCCTCAATGAGACCCGTCAAAGTTGAGGCCGAGCCTGCGGCCAGATCAACCTGTGCTAATTGAATTCTGTGTTCCTGTGATAAATCCATTTTCACCTGGCTTAATAATTCACGCCATCTGGGATGATTTCGAATGACCAGATTTACAGATTCGTGCCGTCGCAGGCGACGTACCAATTCATCCCGCACTCTAAGCCAATCCGGCACGGTACATCCTAAATTTACGTCACAGGGCTTTAAGAGCAAATCCCATTTTTCAGCCAATTTATCATTGGTTAAATCAATCCAGATTGGCGGATTTGTTTGAAAAGGCGCCGGCAAAGCACAGCTTTCCCGCATCACCGGAATCACTTTCCCGTCTTTAAATTGCGGATCCAGTGCAATCGCCCGGTTCATTTCATGCAGACAATAAGGGCTGGCTAAATAATCAGGCGAAAAGACCAGAATCGACAGATCAGCCTGATCCTGGTATTTATCCATCTGGCCAATAGCGGACTGGCCTGAAAGTGCTGGTAATCGATAATCACTCCCGCGCCGCCGGCTTCCAGGCAGGAAACTAATCTTTTTTTGACCCATTCTTTCGGTTCATGTTTGTAGCTGATAAAGACTTTTTTCGCCATCAGCCCTCCAAATTCAATTTTTCAGAATTTGAACCTGTGTTTTGCGTAGTATATAATAAATAAAACAAAACGCTTTAAATTTTACAATATAAATTTTATCTTTGGAGTGCTGCGTCTATGTCGCAGCCGTCGACGAAGTCGGCGAGTTAGAATTTTTCTATCTCAAAATATGTGTTATCTCTGTAGATTTGAAATATGCCAACTTCGTTGGCATGCATCCACATAGAGGATGCACTCCGGTTATGGCTACCGGAATAAAATATTATAAATTGCTTGACTTTTTCTGATAAATCATGTAAAATAGAATAAAAATTTCAATAAAGTTTAGAGGAGATACCTGATGACCGTACGGGATATTCGCTGGATTCAAAGATTTAATCATTTTAATCAGGCCTTTTTTCAATTAAAAGATGCTGTGGAACTTTCACAGCAACGTCCACTCTCGAAACTCGAAGCACAGGGATTGATTCAAGCGTTTGAATATACTCATGAACTGGCCTGGAATACGTTGAAGGATTTTCTCGAAAGCCGGGGTACTCGTCTTTACGCTTCTAAAGATACAACTCGTGAGGCTTTTAAAAGCGGGCTGATTGAAAATGGCGAGGTATGGATGGATATGATGAAAAGCCGTAATCTGACTTCCCATACCTATAATGAACCTGTTTCACAAAAAGTCATTTCAGCGATCCTCGATAGTTATTTTATGGAATTTAAGGTTTTTCAACTCAAATTTAGTCAATTACAAAACGAAGAACAAGCATGAAATACGGCGTAAAAGAAGAAATTATCCAAAAAATTTCCGCTGTCTTTGCCCGGTATCCGCAGGTGGAAAGAGCAGTGTTGTATGGCTCCCGTGCTAAAGATAACTTCAAAAATGGCTCGGATATTGACCTGACCTTACATGGTGATGAAGACCTGACACTTCAAGTACTCTACCAAATCATGGATGAGCTCGATAATTTGCTCCTGCCTTATACGATTGATCTGTCCATTTTTCGGGATATTAGCGATTTGGATTTGGTTGAGCGTATTCAGCGGGTAGGAGTGGTGTTTTATGAGAAGGAAAAGGAAATGATTTAAACAAATTTCCTCTGGAGAAGGAACTATTTTATCACCTATCCCGCTGAACTATGAACTGCCAGTGTATAAAAGCCTGCAATTAAGGATAGCACCTTAGGAGCGTTGAAAAAACCGAATAACGCTTTGAAGTCGGATTGAATCTCCATGATATTGCCTTCTGAGATGTTCAACAGCAGCGATTCGTTCTTAAGGTGTTTTTGTTTGCCAGTACGCTAAATTTTCGGCAATTTCATTTGAATCGTGGATATTTTTTTGGTTACGATTTTTTTTATCATGAATGGTGCCCTATTAATTGACAATTTAATTAAAAACAGTCTAAAAGTTGTCAATTGGATTCTATTGTGAGATTAGCTTATTTTATCACGCTTTGAATAATCTGTTTGATATATTCCGGGACAGTTTTGTTTGATTCTTTGGCATCTGTTTTTAGTTTTTCATATTGTTCTATCTCTTTTCCCTGCCAGATTAAATCAACTCGCCGCACTTGCTGCATAGCAACATGAAAATATTTTTCTGGATACGCCCAGTAACAGGAGAGACAAATTTCTTTTTTTCTCAGTGTTTGCCAATTTTCACAATGCTCACACGACCATGACTTTAAGCGATTGGCTGAACCGGATAACAACATAAAATCATCTGGTAATAATTCACTGCTTTCGCCTTCAACTTCATAAGAAACACGATGATCAATCTGAAGTACACTTTTATCCATGACTTCAAGATAGATAAAACATTTACAGCCATACTTTTCTATCAGATCGTCTTTAATTTTCCTTGAGAGATCGGTACGTCCGGATAGTTTTTTAAAACGCTTCTTGCTTATATCACCAAACCGATATGCCGCTATTTTCCTGCCATCAGAACCGGTGACACGAAACGTTTCAAGTGGAATTCCATGCTCGTGGACATCCCGATTTGCTCTGGGGGGATGATTATACCCATATTTTTCTTTTAATTCTTCGGTGGTGATGTGTCCATGCTTTAAAATATGTTCGATAACAGTTTTGGGACGCTTCGCTGTGACTGAATTGCATAGTTCAAGAAATTCATTTGGGTATTTTTGTGCCATAACTCCCTTTTTCTTCCATTAAAACGAGTTGTTTAGCCTCATTTTTTTTATGAAAATACGGAAAAGCAGCAACTTCCTGGGCTAATCGTGGTGATAAATATAAGGACTCGACCGTAACGGCGTCTCGCCTGAGTAAGGTAGCTTGTGAAGACCGGCCGGCTTCCAGTTCAATTAAAGTCAACGAAAGGCTTTCAGGTAAGCGCGTATCAAAGGTCTTGTTTCCTGTCCGACCATCATAACTAACGGCATAACGAATATGACGAGTATTCAACTCCTTGAGTGCTGTCACAAATTCATCATACTGTATACCCGAAAAATAGCGGGAATCTCTGTCGCCACAGACTCCTTGATATGGGGGATCCATGTATACCACATCATCCTCATTGATATTTAATAATATGGCCTTGTAGTCGAGTGAGGATATTATCGCTTTTCCTTTTAAAAGCGAAGAAACGCCATAAATATTTTCCCGCATTGTTGAAGGCTGGGTTCCAAGTCGTCGTTTATCAGGACTTTGATTAAAAAGCCCCTCCGTATTATAGCGCACAGAGCCTTTCACACAACGCGCAAGCAAATACAAAAATAATCTGGCGTCACCTGTTCGGTTGAAATTCTCTCTAATCTGATAATAATGTTCTATCGAGTTATTATGCTGTTGATTCCATAGTTTTTCGTAAAAATCAGCTATTTCAACCGGATGATTGATGATAAGTTCTAGTAATTCCATGAGAGATTTATTTAAGTCATTTATCCAATAGGCGTTCGTTTTATTTCGTGCGGCGCAGGCGATTGAAATAGCAGCAGTTCCTGCGAAAGGCTCTACAAGTCGCGGGAATTTATGGGGTAAGTACCGAAGAATAGTTGATGCAAGAACTCTTTTGCTCCCTTGATATTGTATTGGATGTGGAAGTTTCATGTTATACCTTAAATATTTTTTTCTATTTCAGTAAGTTCTATAGATTCAGCATCTGCGGCAATACTGTCCCGGTTATCTTCAACCAACTGGATACGTTCGGGTATTGAAAGCATTAAAGTATCGGTAACTGAAATTTTTTTCATTTTAGTCAGTCAAATATTGAAATTACGATGTTAGAGTCGTGTGTCCATTAAACCGACATGATTATAATATTCAGGAAATTGATAAATTAAGTTTTCTCCCAATCGCTTCTAAATAATTTTTGAGAGTCGAAAGCCGAATATCTTCTGAGTGATTTTCTATCCGCGAAATAGCCGATTTTTTAGTCTTTAATTTTTGAGCCAATTCTTCCTGTGTAATGCCAGCCGCTTCCCTGGCCTGACGTAAAAGCACACCGATTTTAAAGCCTTCGTATCCCTCTTCAAAATTATTTTCAAAGGTTGAATTTCGTTCTTTTCTATTTTTGATATATTTTTCCAGATCGTCCATCGTGCTTTCCTCCTTAAATAATCTTTCTTACGTTGTTCGGCGAGTAATATTTCTTGGTTTGGCGTTTTCTGGCTCTTTTTTGCAAACCCATTCGTTAGTATAATAAAATTCCTGTCATCGAAGAAGCCAAGAATTCGATAATTATTTTTTCCAAAACTTATCCTTGCTTCCCCAATATCATCAGTACTTGTTAATTTTTTAAAATATTCCTTTGGTATTCTTTCCAGTTCTTTTATCAATCTCAGAACCCATAAAACCCGCGTAACTTGCCTGTCATCCAACGAATCCAGAAACTCTTCAACAGGGCATTTTCCGTACGCTGTACGATAGAATATTATTTCTCGTATATCAATAAGTTAACAAATATGATAACAAAAATCAAGTAAAAAGTTTGTTCTGAAATTTATCTAGATAAATTTATGTTCGACGCAGAGCCTCACCGCTGCATTCCGCCGCAAGAGCCGCGGAACGAGGAGAGCGGGGCGGATTCAGCTAAACATGCTTCCCAAAAGGATGTTTCGCCTTACGCAGTTTTTCGAGGTCTTCTTTGGTGAATTGGAAGTTGACAGAAATATTATTCTTGTGATGGTCGACGTCGATTTTGTTGAGAATATCGACAGCTTCGCGGTCTTCACTGGTGGATAATTTTGCGGTGGCGATGAAGCCTTTGATGGCATCCTTAAACAGGCCGGCATTTTCGGCGTCCGCGCATTCCATTTCGCCGTTGAAGTTAATTTGATTGGTTACTCTCATGGAAATGTTCATATTTTTCAGGCTGCTCAGGCCGCGGGCTTCTTTTAATGATTCGTCCAGGTGCAGTTTATCCAGAATATCCGCCGCCTGGGTGACGAGCCAGCAATCGGTCTTGAATTTCACCAGATCGAGTCGGGCCTGCAATTCCGATTCAATCTGGGTCTTTTTCTGAACGGAATTATCCAGCCAGGCTTTTACCAATACTTCATCGCCGCCTAAAAAGACAGTTGAATCCACAAAACAAATAGCCTTATTTTCGTCCTTGCCAGTATAAATTTTGAAATTCTGATATTCCGTGGCCACCAGTTCTTTATGACGCGATTCTTTGGCAATAAAAGTTATGATTTTTTCGGGATTAAAGTTGCCATAAACCACGGCCAAGCCATCCATATCATCCCGACTCGAATCGAATTTGCCGACAAAGAAAAGCTCGGATATATCTTTTTCAAAATTAAAGCCACTGGAATCGACAAAATCCCGATATTCGTCATTATGAACCAGGTCTTTATGCAGCGAATCGCGAAACATCTCAAAAAAATCGCTCTTTTTGATCTGCTGGAAGTTCACATAGCCAAGCACATCCGAGGCCGGCATCAGGGCAATCTGTTGCGCGGTGGTGCCGGACATAGCTTCGTGCATAGCTTTGTCGCAAGAAGAAAAAACAAGGAAACTGCCTACGATTAAAATTAAAAAATAAACAAGTCTTGATTTCATATTCCCTCCTAAAAATTTTTACGTTGAAAAATAAAACCTGAAATGACAAATATAATTCCCCCGAAAAGTAATGACGTCCATAACGGCATCCAGGACGTGACGGCCACCCCGCGTACCAGCTTCTGGGTCATATCGCCCAGTTCCGCCGTCTTGGGCAGGATATAATACAGTCCATCCACAATGTAGCCGTAAATTTTCGATGACAGCAGGGCATATATCCGATCCCGCTGAATCAATAACGGACTGAAAAACAGTATTAAATACGTCATCATCAAAGAAAAGGCACTGCTGCGGCTCACCACGCCCAGAAAAGTCACCAGCGCGAACAGGATGGCAAAGGTGATGACAATCATCAATCCCGCCAGCAAAAAGCCCCAGTTCCAAAGGCCGGTTTTTACCGACATGACGATCCAGGAAAAAATCACCAGATAGAAGATGTTAAAAGCGACAATCGATACCGCACCCATAAAACGGCCCAGTAAAATCTGAAACCGGCTCAGGGGCTTGGTCAAAAACAGGTCAATATAGCCCGGTTGCAGCATATTGGGAATCAAACTGCTGGTGGCGAACAGGGACATAAAGATGCCGGCGGTAAAAAGCATCACCGCAATGCCGCCCTCGATGCCCCAGATAATTTCTTCAACTTCGGTGATTTTCTCGATGTCCTTTCCGAAAATGGAGATCGAGGATTTCATCCCGTCCACGATATCCAGATTCAGGGCGAACATGAATAAGAGACAGATAAAAGTCGAGATGCCAAAAAACGCGATAAAAGTCTTTTTCGCCAGAGACTCGCGGAAAGTAAGTTGTATAATCGACCAGAATTTCAATTTTCCCCTCCTTTATTTTCAGTAATCACTTCGATGAAGAAATCCTCCAGCGTAATTTTGCGGGGAATGATGGCCTGAATCAAGATTTTTTGTTCACGCAGCCGGTCGATTAATTCGTTCAATTGTCCCATTTCTTTGACAGCGACCGTATAAAAATCATTCACGTGCGTTACGGGTATTTGCAGTTCCTGACAAATTTGTGGCAATTGGGCCGTGCCATTTTCCACTTTTATTTGAAATTGTTCCTTAATCGAGATAAAATCATCCACACTCCCTTTTTGGAGCAAGGTGCCTTTATTCAGAATGGCCACTTCATCGGAAATGCGTTCCACTTCCGAGAGCAGGTGGGAATTGAGAAAAATCGTTTTTCCCTGTTCCCGCAGCATTTTCAATAAATCCCGAATCTCCTTACGGCCAATGGGATCGATGCCATCGGTAGGTTCATCCAGAAATATTAAATCCGGGTCATTGATGAGCGCATGGGCCAGCCCCAGCCGCTGCATCATGCCTTTGGAAAATTTCCGAATTTTGGTTCGGCCCCAATCCTGAAGTCTGACCGTGGCCAATAATTGGGGAATTTTCTCCTGCAAAGCCGATTTGGAAACGCCGGCCATTTTTCCGTAATAAAAAAGCACCTGCTGGGCATTTAAAAACTCTGGAAACCGATGATTTTCAGCCAGATAGCCCATTCGATGATGAATAGAAAAATCCGTAAAAACATGTCCCAGAATTTTTGCCCCGCCATTCGTGGGGTGAATAATTCCGGTCAGAATTTTTATTAATGTTGTTTTACCAGCGCCATTGGGTCCCAGCAGGCTGAAAATTTTACCTTGATCAACTTGCAGGCTACAGGCTTCCAGGGCTTTGATTTTGCCACTCTGGTAATGCTTGGTTAATTGATATGTTTCGACAGCGAACAAAGTCTTCTCCTGTTTGAAAAAATAATTTGCCACGAAGACACTAAGGCACGAAGAGATGAAAAGAAAACATTTTGGCTAAAAATTTCGAAAAAATAAATCTGGTACCCTTACCTGATACTGAGTTTGTTATCATATATTGAAAATTCATGGCGGATAAACCTGGTATCTTCTCTGTGCCTTTGTGTTTTATGGCGAAAATTTATGAACAATCCAGCCTTAAAATATTCCTTTCAGATTACGAGGGGTTGCTGATGAATGTTTCATAAGTCGATGGGGTGCAAGGATGTTCTTTGAAGTGCCATGTTCAATCGATTGGGGATTAAACAAAAACCCCGGTCAATTGTATTCACTGGGGTTTGTATTTTTAATCTAAGCTTGCATGCTTTCCATATCTTTTGCGGCGATATTGGGGACAATAGACTGGAAAATAGCCAGCGCTATTAAGTATGCCGAGCCAGCAATGAAGAAAAGGCTGTAATAGCTGCCTGTGAATTCCAGAATGAAGCCGGCAGAAGCCGAAAAAATCATTCCACCAACTGAACCCGCCATCCCGCCGAAACCGACCACAGAACCCACGACTTTTCGGGGGAACATATCCGAGGCGGTGGTGAAGATATTGGCCGACCAGCCCTGATGTGCCGCGGTCGCGAGGCCTAATAAACCAACAGCGACCCATAAGCTGACATGTTGTGTCGCGATGATAATTGGCGTTACCGCGAGGGCACAAATTAACATGGCCATTTTGCGACCTTTATTAATTGTCCAGCCGCGTTTAATAAAGAAGGACGAGAGCCAACCGCCCCCGATACTCCCGACATCAGCTAAAACGTAGATGATGATTAAGGGTAAACCCAGTTCTTTAACATCGAGATTCAGGCTATATTGCTTTTGAAGGAAACCGGGGATCCAGTACAGATAGAACCACCATATCGGATCGGTCAAAAATTTTCCAATGGCAAAGCCCCAGGTTTCGCGATAGGACATGAGTTTTAGCCAGGAAATTTTTTCAGGCGGATCGGCCGGATCACTCTCAATATAGGCCAGTTCTGCCGCGGACAACCGTTTTTGCTGACGGGGTTTTTCGTACAGCCAGAACCAGAAGATGAGCCAGATAAATCCAAGGGCACCGGTAAAGATAAATGCTTTTTGCCAGCCCCACTTTACCACAATGATTGGTACTAAAACAGGAGCCACGACAGCCCCAACGTTCGTTCCCGCATTAAAAATTCCAGTCGCCAGCGCGCGTTCTTTTTTCGGGAACCATTCGGCCACAGTTTTAATGGCCGCGGGGAAGTTTCCAGCCTCGCCAAGTCCCAGTGAAAATCGCCAGAAACCAAATCCAAAAGCTGTTTTTGCCAATGCATGCCCCATTGCAGCGAAACTCCAGACAATTAGGGCTGCCGCATAACCGAGTTTGGTACCTAACATATCCATCAAACGTCCGGTAGCGACTAAACCGATGGCATACGCAGCCTGAAACGCCATGACAATGAACCCATATTCGGCTTCGCCAAATATGCCTTCATTCATCAGCGTTTGTTTGAGAATACTAATCACATGGCGATCGATGTAATTGATGGTGGTCGCGAAAAAAATTAACGCGCAAATTGTCCACCGATAATGACCACCGGGTTTGGCCGGTGTTGGAGATAATTCATTGGGTAATTTTGTCATTTTCCCTCCTTTAAAGATGCTTTTTATAGATTAATTAAATATAATGCTGCAATTTTTTAATTGTAAATATCGCTTTTAAAAAATGACAGGATAACAGGATTAAATGGAGTCGTCCGTCCCAAAATTAATTCAACACGCTTTTAAAACAGAAAACTAATCCTGATAATTTATAATGTCCTGTAATCCTGTCTATTTTTTAACATAGCCGGTCATCAATCTTTAATAAGCTAAAATCTCATTCAGATTGACTTGAGAATTCTCAAATTTTACGACAAATGCTTCCACCGCTTGCTGAACTGAATAATGTTCATAGACTATTTTAAGTTCGTTGACGATATATTCCTGATTTACACGTTCGCCGGATTGATTAGCTGGATTAATGAGAAACAATTTATGGGGTGTCAGTAATGCCATTAACTCCGGCAGATCATAAACTCCAACTGCCCCGGCAACGGTTGAAGGCATATAAAGTGGCTTATAATATTGATTCATCACGAGTGACTTAAATGAAACCAGCGGCTCAATCAGTACGATTTTTTTAAAAACCGGTTCAAAAACAGCCGCATGCAGCAAAGCCGAACAAAGTTCACCACGGGCGATGACATTTATCTGAGTTGGATCGATATCTTCCCGTGATTTTAAGTAGTGAACCAGGCGCAGCATATCACTGGCATGAATCCCCGCCAGACTGCGCTGAATTTGAATGGCCCCAAACCAGAGGTTGTAGGGCGCCTTACCAATTTTAAAATGATAGGCATCTCCGGTGAAGGCACCGGGGCCCATCTCTCCATAACCAAGAATATCCGGCGTCAGCACCGCCTGACCTTTTTTTACCAGCGATTCAATTTCGCCGCCAGGAGCGGTTTCGGCAGCTTTGCCAGCAGGATTTATATACAGCGTGGCAGGCCATTTCGTTGTTCCGGTTGGTAAAAACAGAAGAAATGGGATGGGATAATTGCCTTCACCTTCAATAAAATATTTTTCGATGCAATAACCTGAACGTTGATAACGGCCAGCAAATACAGCCGTGGATTTCATAGCCGGAACTTTAAAACCAGAAAGCGTCCTCACTGCCGCTTTCACTTTTTCTAAATGTTCAGCTAAATTTTGACGGGAAATTTCTAATTTCGTTACTAATTTTTCTGCTTCGCGGCGATTCAGGCTAAAGATTGTTTCATCGCCATAAGATGTTTGCAGTTGGCCAGTCGGAGTGATTTGTAATTCTGCCGGCGTCAAAAACTCCACCGCCTCGTCTTTTGGGTTTCCTGGCCAATGTAGATGCTTTTGTAAAAATGCATAGAGTGCTTCGCGATTTTTAACTGTGGTTTCATGTCCGGCATTGTCTTCCACCATCTGGAAATTGTCTGGCTGCGCAAGGGCCTGATATGCCTTGCGAATTTCGCAGGCTGTTTCGCGTGCCCCCTGGATACTGAAGAAATCGCGGGTCGTCGTAATCATTAAAGCTGGTTTAGGCGCCCGAACTTCCAATAAATCAGCATGATCGATACCATTTGCCAGACCATGATAGAAATTTTGTTCCGCATCCTGCGGACCGATTGATTCGAGCAGGCGTTGAAAGCCGCAGATATAGCATTCCGGTGCAGTTACCAAAATCCGCGGATCAAAAGCAGCAATATAAGCTGATTGTGTCCCGCCACCGGATCGGCCGGTAATCGCAATTCGTTCGGGATCAACCTCTTTTCGGGTCAATAAATAGTCCACAGTGCGAATACCATCCCAGATCATATAACGCGCAGCCGAACTGCCAATGAGAAAACATTGCGCACCGGGGTAGGAGTGCTCCAATGTTGGACCGCCAATGCGGGAGGATTTGGTTGTTTCATCATAATATTGCAACCGTTCGCCCTGACCAACCGGATCGAAAGCTAAAACGATAAATTTCTTGTTTACCAGGTTTAAAATCGTTTGTTGATAAGCTTTCCCGCGAAAAGCTTCCTGGCTATGACCACTGCAGTAAAGGACAGCCGGCACCTTCCCTTTCAGGCCATTCGGGATAAAAAGCGCCGCGGTAACATAAAATTGTGGTTGAGACTCAAAGATAATTTTTTCGATGCGATAGTCTTTTTTCCGGATGATGCTGATAATTTTGGCATTCAGGGGTGTTTTGGCAGGAAATGGCCCGACAATTTTTAAAAGTTTTTCATTGACGGCTTTTTGGTGCTGTTTCCAATCTAATTCTGAACTAAGTTCAGAAATTTTCACTTTTCGATTGTCTAATAGTTGAAACGCCTGATCAGTCAGGTGATGATAAAGCGCATTTGAAATATCCGTATACTTCATCCACCGTTTGAACAGGGATAAATCTTCATCCTGGGCGTTGATTGGAAGAACGAGGAGTCCTGTATTTAATAAAAATAACCATAGTAAGAGCGATAAGATAGTTCGATTATTACGCTGATAATATGATTTCGATAACATGGTTTTTCCCTCATTTTTACGGAAATTTAATAAAAGGGATAATAAACATTTTTTTATTCGCTGTCAAGGAAAAAATTTGCATACCAATAGATTCATCACTGCCGGAACAATTGCACGGGTGATATGAATTAATTATTGCATATTTGAAAAGAATTTAATATGTTAAAACAATACGTTTTGCCGGTTTTATGAATAAAAATTGATACAAAATTTAGACTATGAAAACTTACATTTTTAAGATCTTACTCATTACACTTACTACACTGAATTTGCTGACAGGTTTTTTCCTGGCCTATATTCTTTTTCAACAGGTAACGGATGAAAATCTTTTCACCGATTTAAAGCCGGGAAAAATAGTTGTTATCCAGGTAGAACCCGGGGGCGCTTCAGATCGGGCAGGCTTAAAAGTGGGGGATGTGATTACCAAAATCAATCACCAACCATTTAAAGATCGATTTGAAGCAGATGCAATCATGCGTTCCAACAGTCCCGGCTCGATTCTCCAATATGACATTTTACGGAATGAACAGCCCCTGCAAATTTTTGTGCAATTAGCCCGAATTCAGGTGCGATTATATTATCTCCTTTTTTGCGCCACCGGACTCGTTTTAATTGGATTGGGCTTTCTGGTGGGGTGGAAACGGGCCTATCTTTTTGAAGCCCGTATTTACGCACTTGGAATGATTGCAATTTCATTGGTACTCTTTACCGTGGGAAAATATCAGGCACCGATCACTCTCTTTCGAAGCATTTTAAGTGGATGGGTGCTTTTTAATATTTTCCTGGGACTGGCCGCGAGTTCGCATGCCGCCATGTATTTTCCGGTAAATAAATATAAGGACGCCAAACATTATCACCTGGCGAAATATTATTATATAATAGCAGGATTTACATTTTTTTTAAGTCTTTTTTTATTAATCCAATTTGGTCTCCCCGCTGGCGTGAGCAATTTGCCGATTCTTCGTTATCTGATTTTAATCATCCCAATTTCAATTTATAGCTGGTTGAAAACATCCCCTGAATATCGAAAAATAGCCTGGCGTCTTTTGATTCCGGTACGAATCTTTTTTATTATTATTTTCTCGTTTGGGATTTATTTCGTTTTTTTCATGCAGCAAAAGTCAATTTCAGGCGACCTGTTTTTTTTGACCCTTTTTCTCATTCCCCTTTTTGATATCTATCTCATTCAGAAATTTCAAGTTTTTAATATCTATCTCGTGATTCGGCGTACCGGGCTCTATCGACTTGTTAATATTGGTTTTATGCTCTTAAGCATCATCCTGTTTTTAGCCCTGGTTCGAACATTAACCTATTGGGAAGTGAATCTGCCGACGATTTATTATCATGCCGGGGCATTTGATTTTCTCTGGACCAAAGACATCCCTGGTGAAAAGCAAGTAATTCTACAAAAAGCAATGGTGATCGGCATTGGGATTTTTATCGCCTTCATTATTTATCTAGGGCTCCTTCATTTAAAAACCTGGGTAGATCGAAAATTTTATCGCGAAAAGTATAATTATCGAAAAGCCCTTTCTGAATTCTTAAAAATAGTCCCGGCGTCGCTGAATTTAGGGACTTTTTTTCAGAAGTTTATTGAAAAACTCGTTGAAATCATGCATTTAAAAGGGGCTTTTTTAATTTATAATAAACAAGTTATCGCTGCTCATGGTATTCGCTTTGAAATGCCGCTGGATGTTCAATATATTCAGTTAAACCACCTGACACCAGTACCAGTGACGCATCTCAGTCAGATTGGGCTGCAAAAATACTTAAAGCAAATCGGTGTTGAATTTGTTGTTCCGGTCATCAATAGCGAGCATGAAATTGTCGCCATTTTATTTTGCGGCGAAAAGCGTTCGGAATCGAATTACAACCAGGAAGATGTTGAATTTTTATTAGCCATTGCCAATTATCTCGTCATCTCTTTGAATCAGTTAGAACTCCAGCTTGAGGTTCAGGAAAAAGAGCGCATCGAAGGTGAACTCAGTCTGGCACGAAAAATTCAACGAAATTCGCTCCCCATGAGTGACATTTCACTGCCAGAACTGGAAACCGCTTCTTTTTTTGAGCCAGCATCCGAAGTGGGTGGCGACTACTTTGATTATATTCAATTGAATCACCAGTCGCTTGGAATTTTCATCGGAGATGTTTCCGGAAAGGGCACCTCAGCCGCATTACACGTTGCGAAAATTCAAGGCATCATTCGCTCACTTTTTCCAATCTATCGTGAGCCGGGTACGCTTTTCAAAAATCTTAATGAACGACTCTATCTGGATACACCGCGTAATACCTTCTTTACGGCCATTGGGAGTATTTTTGATTTAAAAAATAAAGAAGTTCAACTGGTTCGGGCCGGACATTCGCCGTTTATTTATTATAATGCGCATACTAACAAAGCGCAACAGATGGTTGGCAAAGGAATCGGCATGGGGCTGGTTCACAATGGTCTGTTTGCGCAAAATCTGAAAATCCAGGTGATTCATTTTTTGCCCGGTGATATTTTTCTCTTTTTTACCGATGGGCTTGAAGAGATGATGGATGCGGGGCATAATTTATATGGAAATGATCGGGTTTTACACCTCATCGAGAAGTCGCACGACCATTCTGCCCGTGAGATACGTGAAGCAATTATCAAAAATCTCTGGGAATTCAAAGGGGCACAGCCGCAACATGATGATATTACGTTGATTGTTGTTAAAATTTTATCAAATAAGCTCTCTGAAATTTTGTAATAAATCAGAAATAACAATTATTTTTAATATTTTATCCAATTATACGGAAACTGGAGAAGGTATATGGAACTACATTCTGTCTGGGTTGCTGCTGGTTTAACATTATTTGCCGGATTATCAACTGGAGTTGGGAGTGCGCTTGCTTTTTTTGCGAAAAGAACGAATACCCGGTTTCTCTCCATCGCCCTCGGTTTTTCTGCCGGCGTAATGATTTATGTTTCGATGATTGAAATTTTTATGAAGGCTAAAATTGCATTAGTTCAGGCTTTCGGCGAGGCTACGGGTTACTGGGCTACCGTAGGCGGCTTTTTTGGTGGCATGATCCTCATCGGTATTATCGATAAATTCGTACCATCAGGAGAAAATCCCCATGAAATTCATCGTATTGAAGAGATACATCCCAATTCCCCCCAAAAGGACTATCGGGAATTATTTCGAATGGGGGTTTTTACGGCCCTTGTTATCGCAATTCATAATTTTCCGGAAGGACTGGCGACTTTTATGGCCGCATTGAAAGATCCCTCGCTGGGTGTTGCGATTGCCGTGGCGATTGCCATTCACAATATTCCAGAAGGTATTGCTGTTTCTATCCCTATCTATTATGCCACCAATAACCGGAAAAAAGCTTTCTTTTACTCTTTTTCCTCAGGATTAGCAGAACCTGTTGGGGCGCTGGTTGGTTATTTTCTCATTTTTCAGTTTATTAACGAGGCCGCTTTTGGCGTTATCTTTTCGGCAGTTGCCGGCATTATGGTGTTTATTTCGCTGGATGAACTTTTACCCGCCGCACGGGAATATGGAGAACATCATTTATCGATTTATGGGCTGATTGCCGGCATGATGTTAATGGCAGTCAGTTTGTTGTTATTTGTTTAAAAACCAGGTTGTTCAACTGCAAAGATTATTAATTTCAAGGTTACAATAAAATCGCAATTGGAGGATCAAAATGGCTCAAATCCGTTTAATATCCTGGAATGTCAATGGCATTCGGGCGGTTCATCGGAAAGGCGCTTTTGACTGGTTTCAAAAAACGCAGCCGGAAATTTTTTGTATTCAGGAAACGAAATCTCACCCGTCGCAACTGCCTGCCGAATTAACCCAAATCGATGGGTATCATAGCTACTTTGCATCTGCCGTGCGAAAAGGTTATAGCGGGGTGGCATTATATTCGCGAATTCAACCGATTGCTGTAAAATATGGCTTTGGAATTGAAAAATTTGATACCGAGGGACGAATTATCATCGCAGAATATCCTCAGTTTTATCTGTTCAATATTTATTATCCCAATGGAAAATCATCCGCCGAGCGACTAGCCTATAAAATGGAATTTTATGATGCTTTTCTAGACGTTGCTGAAAGCTTAAAAAAGACAGGTAAATCACTGATAATCTGTGGCGATGTGAATACCGCACATAAAGAAATCGATTTAGCCCGTCCCAAAGAAAATGAGAAGGTCTCGGGATTTCTGCCGGAAGAACGTGCCTGGATTGACAAATTTCTCGCGCATGGTTATCTGGATACGTTCCGTCTGTTTAATCAGGAACCCGGGCATTATACCTGGTGGGATTATAAAAGCGGTGCGCGTGAAAGGAATATCGGCTGGCGTATCGATTATTTTTTCGTAAACCAGGATTTTAAATCGCAAGTTAAAAATGCATGGATTGACGCGGATGTGATGGGATCAGATCATTGTCCACTGGGAATTGAAGTCAGTCTTTAATCATTTTGTCGCTCATAATTTTGACTTAAAATCTTCTATTTGAAAAAAGAAAGTCAAAATGATTAGAGTCAAAATTATTAAAACAAAAAGTTAATCGTCTTGTCCCAAAATCGTCTTGCCTCAAAATTGTCCTGTCATCAAATTTATGGCAAAACCATTTTGGGTAAAACGATTCAAACTGGTCTTTCATCATTTTGACGCTCATAATTTTGACTTAGAATCTTTTATTTGAAAAAAATAAAGTCAAAATAATTATAGTCAAAATTATTATAACAAAAAGTTAATCATCTTGTCCCAAAATCATCTTGTCCTTAAATTATTAGAAAAACAATTTTGGGCAAAATTATTAAAAGCGATGAATTTAACCATTATTTTGCGCCAATTGATAAAAAATCCCCCGACCTAGCTCTTTGGCAATTATCCGACGTTGTTGAATTAGTTTTTTGAGATACTTATTCATTTCGGATGGCGGGAATCCTAAGACTGTCGAGAGGTCGTCAATGGTACAGGGACGGCGTTTGATGGTTTGTAAAATTTGCGTTTCGGTATCGGCTGCTTCAGTTTTTAATATTTTTTCGTAGCGAAAACTGGCGATAATATCCGCAGGCCATTCCAGACGGGCGGCTATATTTTCCAGCAACTCACGGGGGGCCGGTCGGACCCAGCTTTCGGTTCCAGGTCGATCCAGCGTGTTGAGTTGCACTTTATCCGGTTTAATTCGCGGCAAAAGCTTGCGAAAACGTTCAATTTCGGAATCCTTGTCATTTATACCCGGAATAATAAAAATTTCCAGCCAGATTTGTCCCGTATAAATCTGGCGAAATTCAATGAGGCCATTGAGAAAGGTTCCAAAATCGAGGGTCGGGTCTGGCCGATTGATCTGCCGAAAAACTTCTTCCGAAGCAGCATCCAGTGAGGGGAGAACCACGTCCACCGGTTTGATCTCCTCCCGAAGTTCCGGCAGATGGAATAGTGTGCCATTGGTCAGCAGGGCAATTTTATCTTTTGGATAATTTTTCTTTAAATAATCGATGATTTTGCCGATTCCGGAATGTAACGTGGGTTCGCCGGAGCCGGAAAAAGTGATATAATCGGGCTGCTGATTTCCAGCTAAAAAATTTGCCAATTCAGCCAGAACGGCTTCGGTAGGAACATATTCCTGCCTTTCCAGCGTGAAACAGGTGGTTCGCCCGCACTCACAATAAACACAATCCAGCGAACAGGTTTTAAAAGGTACCAGATCAATTCCAAGCGAGATTCCCAGCCTTCGTGACGGGACGGGGCCAAAGAGATGCCGCATTCGACTGTGCATGTTAGTTCCTGTGAAATCCTTTCCATAATTTTTTAAAATAAAAATTTGATATTATTAAACTTTTTTCAACGCAGAGGCGCGGCGGACGCAGAGAGAAATTAATTTTTACTGAATTCTGCATTTAAATCAAAATTCTTCGTGCCTTCGTGTCTTCGTGGCAATTTTTTTAATATATATTTTTTATTTCCTGCATCACCCGTGCAATTGGATACAAATCTTTTTCCTTATCCCAATACGGCGAGCGCTGATAAAAAAATTGCAACCGTTGATACGCACTCTTCGCAAAAGTTGAATCACTGGCCAGCCGGGCTTCGAATTCGGCTTTTAGCTTTGAATCTTTTTTAAGCATTTTTTGGGCTAAAGGTTCCATAATATAATCTTCAAAATACTCTTTTTGCTCAAAAATCGTGTTAAAATAGCCCCAGCGAATCAAAGCGTCGGGTGCTTCGGGCTCCAGCAGGTGAAAGACAAGCCGCGCCAGCCGCTGTCCGGATGGCACATACCAGGTATTGGCCGAAAAAGTCCGGATTTCTTTCACCAACTGTGTTGTAAAATTTAGCATGTGCCGGCCTTCATAAGGACGTTCGCTCCAGCGCGGATTTTCAAAACGATAACATTCAAAAGTATCCGTAATTGCAGATGAAAGCTGCTTCATTTCAATCCCGTGCGCCTTCAAAACATCAATCACCGCCTGCCAATGTGCGGGAATTAAATATCCGTAAGGCGGTGTCATCGTTACCACGGGTTCAACATAATTAAAATATATTGAAGGGATATCAACCGGAATTGGTTCATAAACCAGATAATTCTGGCCGGAGATTTCTCCAAAGACATTTGTAAATTTATAGGCGTGATAAATTAAGCTATCGCCTTTTCCTGTTAATCGATAGGTGAGCGGAAATTTTGTGTTGAAATTATATTTCGAGTACAATTTTACACAATTTTGATCCTCAAATCCGACCGCATCGATGAGTTTTTTCCCGTTTTGCGCCATTTCCTGCAAAATGACCTGAATGAGATCGTAAGTAGCAAAAATCCGGGTTTTATAATCCTTCAACGCATGGGTTTCAATTAAAAATCCCGCGCGATTACGCAACGTGATATAGGGATTGGAAAGTCGTGCCGGCCAGATACCGCCCCGCAAACCTTTCGCCGGATCGTTTTCATCAATTAAACCGGCATACGGATCCAGAAGATGGCCTTTTTGTTCACAGGCCGGAATGACCGCCGGTAGAAAGTCCTCACGCGCCCAGCGGGAGACAGCGCCGCCGTATTCATCGTGCGTATCGATGTAATAATGGATGTCGTACTGAAAATCAGCGCCATCAGTGGTGTGGCAATCAATAAACAAATGCGGCTGCCATTCATTCAATACCGAAAACAGGGAGCGAATTTCGGGCGTTTCAGCTTTCATAAAATCGCGATTCAGATTTAGCCGGGTGGCAGTTACCCGCCAGCCCATCTCTTCGGGACCATTCTGATTCAGGCGATTGTAGGGACTCATCATTTCATGTCCATCCACATTGAGAATGGGGATTATCAGAATGATGACCTGATCCAGAATTTCGGGATATTTATTCTCGATGAGCAGATCACGCGCCAGCAGCATACAGGCATCTTTGCCCTCGCTTTCACCCGGATGGATACAATTTTCAATAAGGACAATTGGTTTATGAGTTTTGAGGGCTTTGAGGCCGGCAAATTTTTTATCTTTGGAAATGATAAATAGTTTAAGTTCACGATTTTCGGCACTTTTTCCAAATGTTATCATTTTGGCATGAGGAGAATGACGCGCTAATTTCTCAAAATAATTCATTGTTTCCTGGTAACGGGGTGTCTTTTTATAGTTCGATTTTTCAGAATACGTTTGCCAATCCTCAGCACTGGCGAATGAAGCAAGAAAGAAATTGAAGATGATAATTAAGGAAATATTTCTGAATGTGATTATTCTATAATCAATCATTTGCGACTCCGTTTTAAAAATTGATTTTGATGAACTGTTAAAGAAAAGATAAATTTGGTTAAAAAGCAAGTTAAAATTTATATGATTAATAAAATATCAGTTCGGTGGGTTTATCAAATTTTTGACAGGATAACGGAATAACAGAATTTGAGTTTAAATAACCTCATTCAGTTCTAGATATTTATTACAAAAACCACAGATTACACCGATTTCGCAGATTTGTAAAACTAAATCTGTTCAATTTGCGAAATCTGCCGTTAAATCTGATTAAAATTCGACTGTCAGAGTTCAAATTTTACATTTATGTTAATTTTTTACTTGACAAAAAGTGATGTTATTGATATGTTAAATTGAGAATTCATCGGAATTGAAATAACCAACAATTAAATTATCTGGTGCCACATGAATACAACCGATATCATCAAAAATCTGAGCAAAAAGTTGGGAATTACCCAAAAACAGACGCGCGAAATACTGAAAGAGACGATTGAATCCTTTAAAAACGTACTGGTTAAGGGCGATCAGTTTTTTATTCGGGAGGTGGGTTCTTTTCGCGTTCGGGCGCGAGCCGGGCGCAAGTCGTTTAATGCTTTTATCAGACGATGGATGATGATTCCGCCACGAGTTAATGTCAATTTTCGACCGGCGCTCAAATTAAGGAATCTGGCCAAGGAGAAGTTGCCAAATGAATGAAAAAATTCAAATTCGTGAAATTTTGAAAAGTATCGTTGAAAAAACCGGGGCTGATCCGGAACTTATTCAACATTTTTTGAATGAGCTGAGTGCAGCCATTGAAGAAGGGTTAGCCCGCGACGGAAAAGTCCGGATTCAGGATTTGGGAACGTTTACCCTCAAATGGCATAATCCCAGAACCGGCCGAAATGTCCAAACGGGTGAAGCGATAGAGATTCCTGGTCAATACAAAGTCCATTTTCAGCCAATGAAATCGCTGAAGCTGGCGGTGAATCATAAATATGCGCATCTCAAACCGGTGATGCTGGATGAAATTGTAACCGAAGAGACGGAATCGACCCAATTCATGCAAACCACCCAGCCAGAATTGCCCCTGACGCAGTCCGATCACTCATTAATTGAAACAAATTTATCCAGTCAGGAAAATGAGCTTTCTCCGCCGCCCATGCCAATTCCATCGCATACAGAAAAAGGCACATCCGGACAACACCCGCTTCCCGTCCCGCTGCGAAAGAAACCGTCCAATCCTTATCGCCGGGCTATCGTCGGGCTTTCGCTGCTGTTATTGCTGCTTTCTTTGCTGGTGATTTACCTTTATCTGGATCGTTTTCGTCAGGCACAGCCGTTTGCGCCGCAATTGACGCAAAATGACCGGATGGCGGATTTGACTCAAACACAACCGGGAGAAAAGGGCGATAATTCGACATTAATGGATTCCAGCAAGCCGCAAATCGTCGATGCAGCGCCCCCCAATCAATCGACGGCGGTGGCGCCGATTGAGAGGACGGTTGCCCTTTCCGATCAAAAAAGCCGAACTAGCGAACTGGCGAATTCTGGCGGGCTAAAATTCTATCAGATTAATCCCGGTGATAACCTCTGGGATCTGGCGGGTCAATATTATGCCGATCCCTTCTGGTGGCCATATATTTATCAATCGAATCTTTCTGATCTTCCCAATCCGGACGTTCTGGATATTGGACAAAATCTAAAAATACCAGCCCTGAGAAGGAATGTTTTAAGTCCTTCCCCTGATGAACAGAAAAAGTTGGCGCTTGGCTATTTTAATGCATATCTGGTCTATCAAAAAATTTCGGAACAGCAGGCATTTCCTTTTATCCGGCAGGCTATTTTGTATGATTCAACCCTGCTGAGTAGTCGTCGCTATGAAATTGCCACTTCGGATTATCAGCGGCTGTATTTAATGCGGGATCAGCTTAAGAAAGAGTATAGCGGGAAGTGATGGGGGCGTGATGCGTGAGAATTAAATTTTGTACCATCTAAAATTCTAAAATGGAAGTTTATGATGTTTTAAATCAAAGAATGCCCCCCCGGTATCTCCCCCAAATTCCCAAAAACGGAATTTAGGGGAGAGGAAGCCTGGTTCTCTCCCCGATTTTCGCATTTTGAAAATGGAGGAGATACAGAGCATAGCCGTCAGGTTAAGGTGATAACTAATTGAAAATTAAGAACTAAGTTGAATTATAAACTGCCCTCACCCTAACCCTCTCCCAGAGAGAGAGGATAGCTACGCCCTCTCCCTCTGGGAGAGGGTTGGGGTGAGGGTCAGCTGCGCGGAATTCTATGAATTTTATTGGTAACCGATCACAGGGTGAAAGCAAACAATTTTCATTTTTTGTGTCCAGGGCAGAGGTGGATAAAGTCTGCTGGAATATTCTCAAGCAGACTGCGCATCATAAAAAGATCAGCTTTGCTGAAAAGTGTGAACACTTTATTGAATGTTGTCATCCGACATTGTCGATGAAAAAGATTGAGAAAGATAACGTTTGCTGGATTTGATCCATAAGGTAATAAGGTTAAATTGCAGGGACCCTCGAATTGTTACTAAGGTCAATAAGGTCTATTGGGTTTGATCTCGCGGCCTGGTTGATTAAAAACCTTATTAACCTTGGTAATCAGTAAAACCGGAGACACAACAAATTTGATACTATTCCCTGTGATCGGTTACTTTTATTGTATAACCAACATATTGTTTTTTAATAAATTAAGCCCTTAATTTGACGAACATAGGATACAGCGGGGGTCAATATTCCACTGGAAACAATTTCACCAGAAAAAAACGCTTCATTTGAGAATTTCAGGTACCAAACAATTATTTCGGCACAAAGTTAATAATTTCTGGAATCAGACTTTGATCGAGGGGCGTAAATTCAAATTGCGTAAGTTGTAAAGGCTTAATCCATTTCCACTCGGCACATTCAATCGCTCGCGGTGTGCCATTTAGATATTCGCAATTAAGGATGAATAAAGTAAATTTATCATGATATCCATCGCTCTCCAATTTGGCATATAAATCCTTAATCCGGATCGAAATATCCAGTTCTTCCTTAATTTCGCGAACCAGTGCCGATGCCAATGTTTCATCCGGCTCGCATTTTCCGCCGGGGAATTCCCAAAAACCACCCAACGAATCATCGAAGTGGCGTCGGGCGATGAGCAAATTGTCACCATTCCAGATGAGTCCTCCCACGACATTGATGCCAATCGGCGATAACGCTCTTTTTTGATAATCATAAATCGCTTCTTTGAGACCTTCAAATCCTTTCAGATGGATTTTATTGTTTTCGGAAAATTCATTTTCATAGTTCAAATTAAAATTATCATGAAGAATTTCCTGGATTGGTTTATTTTTCATTAAACTGGCCATATTTTTGAGTGATGCTTCCATTTCATCGTTTAATATGCCAATTTGATTGAAATAGGTTTCCTGCAAAATATCTTCTTTAAGGCGAAGTTGTATCTGCAGATTTGTCCCGGCTTCAAAATTCGTTATTTCGAAATAGCCATCCGGATCCTGGATGATTCCAAAAGGATGGAAATTCTGAGCGACATTTAAAGAGTCTGATTTATTCATTCGGCATCATGGGATTTAATAAAAATTTTTTTAATAATTTACGATTACGAATTACGTTTCACGATCAGTCCCCGGGGTTTTCCAATCATTCTGCCTCTTAAAATTGCCAGACCATTGTAAATTTTACAAAATATATTTATGCACCATCTCATCCAGTTCCTGAATCGTCCCCGGGGCATTTCCTTCCAGCCGATTATTGATGATGATGTAGGCATAAACCTGATTTTCGAGTACCTGGCGAATTAATTGTAAAATATCTTCCCGAATATCGGGCTGAATGCGCTTGAGTCGATCAAAAGGCTTAAAAAAATTTTCTGATTGACTATGCCCCCAGCCGGGTGGCTGAAGTGCCCGAACTACCACAAAATTTTTAGTTAAACCGCCAATCTTCAGTTGGGTTCCAATTGAATGCTGATATGCCCATTGATTGTAGCAATGCGCCACGCCATACTTATTTAAAACGTTAAAATAAATGGGATCGATAAACTTTTTATTCCGCACTTCAACCGCGTATCGATGATTTGGGGGCAATTTTGCAAGGAAACCATCGAGAATACCTGAAAATTCATGAACATCGCCGGGCAAATCATTTTGTAAAATATTCATCAGTTCAAAAATAAAAATTAATGGTTGCGTTTTAAATACTTTTTCAAAGGGAGGGAGAAATTCGTTGATAAACAGCTCGGCATTCAGGAAATTGGTATTCAAACAGCCGGCTTTTGCGCCATAAGCCGAAAGCTGCGGCCAGCGAAAGACTGTCAGATCGCTAAAAACTTTAATACCAATGGGATAATCTGCTGGAATATATGGGGCATACTCCTCCAAATCTTTTTCAGACGGCGCCCGATAGTACCAGAGGTCCATCCCAATGATGCCAAACAATGGGTAAGCACAATATTCTCCCAGCGATGCGTGGTTAAAATCCTTCTTGTTCTTGTAAGTTTTAAAATAAATCTGATTTTTCCACCCCTCAAACGTCCAGGTGGAAGTTCCCCAGCGAACGTATTTTTTATAATCAGCTTCTGTTAAGGACATTTGACACCTCCCGTCATTTAATAATTTGCAAGTGGAGTGATTTAGCGGTGTCCATGCTGCAATTTTTTCCCTCTTTTTTAATCATTCAAAAGTTTTTATTATAAGGTTCAGGTTTTCGACTTTCTCAGCAAATTTTCAATCCTTTGAAAAATATGCCAAAAACGAACAGTGAACCTTGAATCCCTAAACCCTTGCCGTCAGGCTAATATTATAACTATTTGAATTTCAATAAGTTACTATTGAATTGCCGTAACCGATCACCGGGTGAAAGCAAACAATTTTCATTTTTTGTGTCCAGGGCAGCGGTGGATAAAGTCTGCTGGAATATCCTCAAGCCGACTGCGCCTCATCAAAAGATCAGCTTTGCTGAAAAGGGTAAACACTTTATTGAATGTTGTCCTCCGACATTGTCGCTGAAAAAGATTGCGAAAGATAACGTTTGCTGGATTTGACCCATCCGGTTGGTTGAGGTAACCCCTTCTTAACCTTAGTAATCCGCAAAACCCGGGACACCACCAACCTTATTCCCTTATTGGTGATGATAATCAAATGAAGCAATCAGGTAATAAGGTTAAATTGTAGGGATCCTCGAATTGTTACTAAGGTCAATAAGGTCTATTGGGTTTGATCTCGTGGCCTGGTTGATTAAAAAACTTATTAACCTGAGTAATCAGTAAAACCGGAGACACAACAAATTTGATACTATTCCCTGTGATCGGTTACGAATTGCCACGAGCTTTAGCGCGTGGTTCCAGGAGCCTTCCCCTGCTCACCGGGCTTTTAAGCCCGAGCCCTTACACACCTGTGGGTTAAAATCCACAAAAAAAATTTAGGGGGGGGGGCAATCTGATCCACGAGCTAAAGCTCGTGGCTATTCATTTGTTTTTTAATGAGTTAGAATATTAGCCTGACGTCAATGCCTCTACCCCCTATGCTTCATCCAGATCATTCCGAATTTGTTCCAATAAAACATCCCGGAAAAAAAGGACTTTCCCCTGCAATTCCACTCCCAACCCTTGTGAGACTTCATCTTTCACCCGATTTTGAGGTGCTAATTTGAGCCGAAGTACCTTTTCATTTGCCAGATCAATCGAATCCAGCAATGACTCAAAAGCATCATTCAGTTCATCCTCAAAAATCTGATAAATCATATCCTGCGCCAGTGCACCTTTCTTTTTAAAATTGCTGGTGGTGTAGTTGACCATGTGTCGTTCTCCAGATTAATTGTTTGTGGTCTTTACTGTTAAAAATTTAACTGAATCGATTGTGTAAATGTAAGCTGATATCAATATTTTGTTGTTCTCAAATTGCCCTCACCCTAACCCTCTCCCAGGGGGAGAGGGAATAGCTACGCCCTCTCCCCCTGGGAG
>DYKB01000136.1 GCA_020722815.1 Caldithrix sp.
TTTTCGTTTAATCGGATAACATTTTTTAATCGCGAAGCTGGAGCTTCTTGAATGGTGAATTCCCAAGCTGGAGCTTGGGAATTAGAGGTGAAGCAAGAGCCTGGGAACGAGAGAATAAGGTTGAGGCTGGCAGGAGGATCAGATGTTACGAAGGTGAATAAGGTTTTGAATCAATTGGCGAATATATTAAACAACTTTGATTGATTATGATGTTCCGGTTAGAAGGTTTAGCAAAGCCCGCGCTCCGCTTTGTCAAACCTCGCCGTACAACCGAGTGCTGATTTGAAAAAATATAGTACCGAACCATCGAACGGTAGTTTGTATTGCTGGTTTGGTAAAGCTGGAAGGCTGCGTCACCGTCGGGAAGAAACTTTACCAAACCTTACACTTTTTGTGGTTTAGTTTAATTTCTCTTTTAAGATACCATTTGGTTTTCGGAAACGTGCCGGGTTGAAGGTTTAGCAAAGCTCGTGTTTCGTTTGAAAAGAAATTTCTTCACTTCAGGACAATATCTCGCAATTATTCACGGTCAAATAGCTGATGCAAAAATTTTTTTATCTCCTCAAAACAGACATGATGAAAATCCCAATAACCTTTTAAGGCCGCCAGACCGGGGGAGTTGACAATGGGTGAGCGGGTCGCGAGATAGGATAGAACACGGGACTTGGATTCGTTAAATTTTTCCTGTTCGGCTGGCGGCATCAGGGGAAGGAAACAGGTTTGAAAATCATTGATACATGATTCAACAGGCGTTCCCGCTATCGTTTTCAGGCAAAGATTTTCCAGCATTCCTGTGCCATAATTATCCGGCATGATAAAAATTCCTGTTTTAAGTCCGCTGGAGTTGTTGATGGCGTTTATTGAATCCGGAATCGGCAAGTTGTACTTTTTGAGTGTATCACAAATACTTTGGAAAGCTGATACAGCCATTTTTTCTTCAGCATCCCGGACAAAACCCAGCGCGATCACATTACGAAATCCTTCCATATTCATTAATAGCGGCAATTCAGTTCGAAATTTGTTTTTTCCACCTATATCTATGATTTGAACAGCACCTATTTTTTCAAATTTTAATAAAGCCTCAAAAAATTGACATTCATCTTTCCCTTCGACGGCGAGTAATTTTGAACCGATTATCCTGAAGTTTTCCTCCATTAGCGTACCTCGAACTTTTTCTCAATTCCAGCCTTGAGGATTTCAGCGTTGTAGGTGTATGCCTGGTGCTGATTTTCATGGCGGTCAATCCGAAATAAACGAATATCATCGCCCTGGGGCGCAAAAAGTCCATAAGCAGTGGAAAAGGCTTCGATGCACTCATAAGAATGAGTCGTGGCAATGAGCTGGACATTGTACTCTTTACAGGCAGCAAAAACAGCTTTCCAGAGCACAGCTAATGATGAATAGTGCAGTCCATTATCAATTTCATCCACCAGCACCACGCCATTCTTCATATCGGCGATTGTTGCGAGCAATGCTAATAGGCGTCGAATACCATCGCCAAGAATATTGAGCGGGAGCAGCTTTTCCTTTCCGATATCCACAAATATCATCCCGGCAGCTCCCATCCGGATATCTGAAATTTCGGGTTCAATGCCTTTCAGCACAGAAATGAGGCGGTCGAGTCGTTTCTGAACCAGCAGACCCTGCATACGCTCTTCAATTTGCAGCATGGCAGTCTTCGGATTGGTAAAAGAACACCGAAGCGTTTCTTTGTAATCCTTTTTTAATGTCACGCGCTTCTCTTTCAAACTGATTTGGGCAGTAATAAATTGACGATTTCGACCTGTTTGAAATTCAAAATTGAGTCCTTCAACTAGACGAACCATAGTACTTGAGGATGAGATTGTGTCGTGTGTTGTTATTGGTTTATCTTTAATAACATTGGGTGCTTTATCATCAGTATACCGTGGTTTGATCATGAGTTTTCGAGCTGTATTATCCAGCTGTCCTGTGATGGTAATTTGATTATCAAAATCCATATCGAGAAACAGATAACTAAAGCTTTCATCATTTGTTATCAGAAGATCTCTAAAATGATGAATATTGACCACCAGTTGTGGATTTGACATTCCCGATAAGAGAAAAAGAGCTTCCAATACCGTGGTTTTCCCACAATTGTTCCGGCCAACCAGTAAATTGACCGGTTTCAGATCGGTTATGATGAGCTTTTCAATGCCACGGAATTTTTCAATTGTCAATTCTTTATATTGCATGGACTGGCCTCATTTTATTAATTTTTGTGATGAAATAATGGAGGATTATCATCAGTGTAAATTTAATTTAATATTGAAAAAAAAGCAAGTTAAAAATGTGATTTATCAGTTGAATGGGATTTTCTTTTGTGAGTAGGCCATGATAAAGTATGAATTGGACTCGCCGCCGAGCGGCACCGCTGTATTCCACCGTAGAACGGTGGAACAAGAAGTACAAGGGGTGTGAGGATTGGATTATTTATAAATCCCCCGGTTCATCCCATCCCCCCGAAATGATCCCCATTCAATTTTATCCGGATCAAAAGGGCCAGTCAGGTCATAGAAGTAGAGGTTGCGGTCCCAGGAGCCGATGACGAGGTCAATGTCGCCATCCTCATCAAAATCGCCAATGGCTGGCGTGCAGGAACCACGGCGGGGCCAGCCGTTGAGCATCTGGCCGGCGGCGTTCCAGCAGTAGAGCTTGCCATCATCTGCGGCGACGATGATTTCCATTTCGTTGTCGCCATTAATATCCGCCACGACGGGTGAGGATTTGATTTTGCCGCGCGTGGATTGCGGCCAGCCGTCAAGGAGTTCGCCATTGGCCTGCCAGATAAACAGTTTCCGGTTTTCGGCACCGGCCAGCACTTCGGGGCCGCCTTTTCCATTCACATTGGCGAGCGATGGCGTGGCGGAGATGATGAACTCGGCATTTTGGGGCCAACCTTCCAGTGTATCACCTGTGGCGGTAAAAGCATAACATTTGCCATTCAGTGTGCCCACGATGATTTCCATTTGCCCGTCCCGATTCAAATCGGCGGCGACCGGGGAGGCGGTAATGGGAGAATTGGTGCTCATGGGCCAATTTGCCAGCGGTTCGCCGGCTTGATTCCAGCACCTTATTTTGCCATCGATTCCCGCGGCGATAATTTCGAGTCGTCCATCGGCATCCAGATCCGCTGCCAGAGGGGACGCACTGATCAGACTGGTCGCCATTTGTGGCCAACCTGGCAGGCGCTGACCGGCGGAATTGAAGAGATAAACGCCTCTATCCCAGGCCCCGATGAGGATTTCCAGCTTTTTGTCGCCATCAATATCGAGCAAAGTTGGGGCGCCGACAATGGTCCCATCCACCGAAACCGGCCAGCCATTAACCGCACGTCCATAACCATGCCAGGCATGGATTTGCTTTCCAGATACCACGATGACTTCATTTTCCCCGTCACCATCCAGATCACCAACAGCGGGTGACGCCTGTATTTTTTCTTCCACCGATTTTGGCCAGCCGGTAAGGACACGTCCATTGGCCTGAAAAATTTGCACCTGTCCGTTTTCTGTGGCGGCGATGATTTCCAATCCCGGCTGATCATCCAGTTGCGCCGCCTTGATGGGCGCGGAAATGCCCGAACCAAGCGCCTGCTGCCATTTTAATGTAACTGCGGGAATATCTTTTTGGTGGATTGAGAAAACAAAATATTCCTCAAGCCCATTATTTTTATTGGCCAGGCTGATGCCAATCGCCTTCAGCCGCTCAAGGTAGGCCTGGAGTTCATTGATATTTTTCACTATTTCCCGCGAAAGATTGGGACGCAGGCTGGTAACCAGTCGCTGCGTGTCAAAATAGAAGGTGGCATTTCGGTCATCTGGCAAAACTTCTCTGATTTCCATAAAATCCGGGTGATAACTTAAACTGCTTTTGCTCAGATGCGCATCGATGACGTATTCCAGGTTCTCCATATTATCGCTGAAGACCACATAATCTCCCAAAATGCACCAGTAAGGTTTGGTTGCTTCCTTGAAAAGACCGCCGAAGAAGACTTTGAGGAAAAATGGCAGTTCCATATAACTAATGAGAATGCCTTTGTAATTTTTCTCTTTAAAATTAATGGGCAGCCGGTCAGCAACCGATTGTTTGATTTGATTTAAGGAGTTGCGGGCCTGAGCCATTTCTTTGACGCCGAGCAGCAGCACGGCTTCGGGTTTTGTTTGAAAATTTTCCGTGGGCAGATTGAATGTCCCGATTTCGGATCCCACCCAGGAAAGCAGATCGCGCTCCAATTCCAGTCCCAGGTACTTTTTCGCAAGCTGCTGACTGGATTCAAATTCGCTCCACGCTGCCTGATCACGCTGAAGCTGGTTTTTGGTGAATTGCCAGACGGCATTAAATTCATCAAAAGTGAGCCAGCCAAACGAGGCCGCCTCTGCCGGAACAAAATCCACGAGATTGGATTCATGGCCGGTCTGCGTCAGGAGTTGCCGAATTTCCGGGGCAGCGTCGTCCAGTTTCAAGGCGCTGAAACCCTGAATAATCAGGCGATTCTCATCGATTTTTAACCCCAATCCCGTAAAATCGATGAGCCGGGTTAAGAAATCGAGATTTTTAATCGCGTCCTGGCTTAACAGGTCGTTGAGCATTGGTTGCATTTTGTGGCCATTCAGATAGAGCTGAATCCGGGTGTCACTTTCAATATTGGCCTGTACCTGGCGAAAATTTTCGTTGAAATGCAATGAAATGAGCTGTCCTTGCGCCGTCAGAATACATTTTTCCAGCGAAGGCGCATGATTACTCACCAGCAGAATATTCTTAATAAAACAATATGAATAGGTTTCTTTTTGCGCCAGCATTTGTACAGTTTCAATTTTTATGCCCTCAAATTCCCGCTGAGTGTAGGCAATATCATCACCTTCTGGCAAAAATTGACTTTTAAAACGGTTTCCCATCTGAAATAGCTTGATTTTGATTCCTAAATCCGCCGCGGCGACAAATTTGATGGGTTCGTCTTTCAAATCCGGGACCATGAGCACGAGTTTTTTATTGAATACCATTTTCAATAATTTGATGTAAGTCTCGGAAATGACTTGTTGTTTGGTATCCTGAATTTGCGTCTGAATGTCGTCATGGATCGGCGTGCCGGTCAGTCCCTGCCAGATTGCCGAGGATTCGAATTCATTCCAGACATCGACCGGATCCTCAATTGATACGGTCAACAAGAACTCTTCCGGAATGACTTCGGTAATTTTCTTCTGGGTTCGCTGGAAGAGGAAATACATGACCAATAAGACGAGCGCCAGGAGTATGAAAATGAGCAAAATTATCGGCCATTTTCGTCTTTTGGGTGATTTTTTGATGGTTTCGTTATTCATTTTTATGTTCCTTATCTCATATTTTTTTTAAATTTATTCTGATTGACCCTTACGAAGGTTTTAGGTGTACTTGAAATGATAAAGTCCCTGAATTTTGGCTAATATATCGTAATTTGAGTTTGCATAATCCTTCGCAAGGGGATCATTTCATTGTATCTTTAAGATTTTTGATAAATTCAAATACTTCCTGGCCTGAAGGATTCAAATCGGGTTTAAAAGATTGATCGAAAAATCCTTCCATAATTCCCAGCGTGGTGACCAGCATAATGGCATTGAAAGCCGGATCTTCTGGCCGAACATCAGTATAAAGAGAAGACATCCCCACGAAGGTGTTCGCCAGGGTAGTGTCCTGCGTTCGCCAGATACGAAGGTTTTGGGCGATTTGTGCCAAATCTTTGCGGGTGATGAGTGTTTCGGGTTCAAATCGATTCTCAGGTTGAGCAGACATGATTTTATTTTGGATCACCCGTTCGATATCCTGTTTTGCCCAGTGGTTGCGAACGTCTTTCAGCATTGTCGAAGTCGTTCCCGCTGGAATTTGAAATTCTTTCACCAAAATCCAGGCCATTTCCCCGCGTTTGATGGATGGTGCATTAAATAATTGTTGATATTCTGTTTTTTGCGGGGAGACATCCTGTGACGCATAAGCAGCCTTCAATTCGCGCTGCGCTTCGATGTGATCGGGTTGCCAGGCGAGTACCTTTTGCCATTCATCGATGGCATATTGCAGATTATGACTGGCTTTATAAACCAGTCCCAGTTTATAATGGGCATCGACATGATTGGCATTGATTTCAATCGCCTGTTCGAGCAGATGAAGTGCCCCGGTCAAATCTTTTGACTGGTAGGCGACCATGGCTTTGCCAATAATGGCTTCAACACGATTGGGATCGATTAATAACGCTTTATCGAAGCTGTTTTTCGCTGCATCCAGCCGCTGAAGATGAAGATAGGTTTCGCCAAGCTTAACTAAAATTTCCGGTTTCAGTGGCGTTGCCCGAAGTGCGGTTCTGAATTCAGTTTCTGCCTGTAGATATTTGCCCTGTTCGAACAATGCCAGACCGTTTTCATAAGGCGTGGGTTTGGGCTGTTCTGTGATAATTGGGATATTATTTGTGGAGCTACAACTCATCCAAAATAGCAGCATGACAATTTTTAAATATAACAGGATGTAAAATAATCTGTTCATTACCTCTCTCCTCAAAAGAAATTTGTCGCTGTTGGAAAAGCGACAAAATGGAATTTTTAATCTCTCTGAATTTCAAATTTTTGGTAAAGCAGAGAATCTCCCAACTGACAGTACCGATTGTTCGTTTCCTGTCGTTTTGCTTCGAGTTACCTACTGGGATCATTCCTGAATCAGTATAAACGGGTATTTAGTTTGTTTCAGCCTTTTTGGCAATATTTCGAATCATTCCTGGAAAGATAAAAAGATGCAGCGGATAAACCAGGTACCAATAAGCAATTCCCCATAGCCCGATGGGATCATATTCGACGGTCTGATGGATAATCGAGCCCCCATCTCTATCCGGTTCGACATCGAATGTCAACCAGGCGCGAGCAGGAAGTTTCATTTCGGCCAACAAACGTAATCGTTTATTGGGCTCATAAGCCTGAACCCGCCAGAAATCGATGGCATCACCAATGTATGCCTGTTCGGGATCACGCCGACCACGTCGAACACCGACGCCACCGACGAGTAAATCCAGAAAACCGCGCAGATTCCACAGCCAATTGGCATAATACCAACCGCATTCACCGCCAATACGACGAATGGGGGTGAATGCCTTGTCCGGGGGAACGTTGACTTTCACTTTTCGGGCATCAATGATGCGATTCCCAAAGCGAATGCCACCCCAATCTCTGGGTACATTGCCGGCTGCCGAAAGGGCGTCCGACCATTTGGTTTCGGCAAATTCCCGCTCTTCATTACATAACGCCTGGCTGATAGCATGTTTTGTGGATTTTGGCCTAATATTAAAAACCTCCAGCGCCCGCTTGTCCCGAACAACCGTGGGATGTTTGATACTATCGATTAGCTTTTTTCCAACTCGTGCATAAAGTGGTGTCACCAATCCCAGCCAGAGACTGGAAAGTTTTGGAGTTAAAACCGGCATGGGGATCATGATTCGCCTTAAGCCCCGTTGGCGGGCATATTCTTTCATAATGCCCTGATAGGACATTTTATTGGCGCCGCCAATTTCGAAAATTTCATTTTTTTCAGTTTTCAATTCGATAGCGGCCATGAGGTACGCCAGAACATCTTCAATTGCAATTGGTTGTGCCGCCATTCGAATCCAGCGGGGAATGATCATCACGGGTAATCGCTCCACCAGGGTCCGAATCATTTCAAAGGAAAGACTTCCTGATCCTAAAATAATCGAAGCCCTGAATTCGATGACTTGAATTCCGGAAATCCGTAAAAAATCACCGACTTCCAGGCGGCTCTTCAGATGATCGGAAAGTTTTTCTTCCGGATCCGCCACCACCTAAATAGATGATCCGTTTTACGCCATTTGCTTTGGCAACCTCGCTGAAATTTTGTGCAGCCAATCGGTCCTGTACCAAAAAATTTTCCTTTGAACCTAAGGAATGAACGAAGTAAAATGCAACATCAATATCATTAAACACACCGGTGGATTCCAGTGATTCACGCTTCAGCGGATCACCATAGACAATCTCGGTTCGTTCATCGATAAGATATTTTAAGGCTTCCGGGCGGCGGGCCATACAACGAACGTGATAGCCCTTTTGTTTGAGTACCCGAAGCAATCGGCCACCGATATAACCAGTGGCACCGGTCAGTAATATCTTTGAATTTGGCAACATTTTTTTTCCTCTAAAGTTTTAAAAAATTCCAAAACTTAAATGAGTCGACTGTTAAATGTATAAAAAAAATAGTGTTCGGTATGTGTATTGAATGATTTTAAACATTAATTATAATCTGTCTGAAAACACATTCTTGCAGGGCAAATTGCCAATTTGCCCCTCGATTTGGACAAATTAACAATTTGTCCTACAATTTTGGACAGACATTAATTAGAATCTGTCCGAAACCAAATTTTTGTAGGGCAAATTGCCAATTTGTCCATCGATTTGGACAAATTTACAATTTGTCCTACAATTTCGGACAGACATTAATTAGAATCTGTCCGAAACCAAATTTTTGTAGGGCAAATTGCCAATTTGCCCTTGATTTGGACAAATTTACAATTTGTCCT